>NC_007516.1:1882994-2196826 GCF_000012625.1 Synechococcus sp. CC9605
GCGGGTGCACCACCGGTGATCGCCATGGCCTGGTTGGTGTCTTCCACCTGACGCAGTTCAATCAGCTCACCCGGCAACAGGGTGGTGTCGCCGGCATCCTCGACCCGCACCTTGCTGGTCATCTGACGGACGATCACCTCGATGTGCTTGTCGTCAATCGAGACGCCCTGGGACTTGTAGACGTTCTGAACCTCAGTCACCAAACGGTGCTGGAGGTTGGCGATCGCCTCCTGAGCGGCCTCCATCAGCGGCTTACGGCTGCGCAGATCCTCGAAGTAGCACTCGAGCAACTCGTGGGGGTTGATTGGGCCATCGGTCAGCAGTTCACCAGCGGTGACCTGTTGGCCATCGCTCACCATGATGTTGCGGCCGAGCAGGATCGGATATTCACCGATGGCGTCATCGGATTCGATCACGTTGACGGCGAGGGACTCGTCGTCTTCGCCCTGCTTGATCTCAACGGTGCCGGGCTTCTTGCAGAGAATCGTGGATTCACGGGGGCGACGGGCCTCCAGCAATTCTTCGATTCGGGGCAGACCCTGAACGATGTCACCAGTCTTCTGGCGTTCGAACACCAGCAGGGCCAGGCCATCACCCCGCTGCACCAGATTCCCATCACGCACGTGCAGGACGGAGTCGGGCGACACCATGTAGGGACGTCCCAGACGCAGGGTGACGCTGTTGCCACTGACGGCCTCGATCTCACCGCAGCAGCTGGCGGTTTCGCCCTCGGCAAGGGCGTCTCCATCGACAATCCGCTGACCGACGCTCACCACCGGCTTGCCGGAGGTGCTCAGGGTGGTGGTGTCTTCGGGGCGTTCCACGATCATCCGACGCACCGGGTCGGCTTCCGTGGCTTCGGGCAACTGCGCCAGACCGGCCTGCTTGCAGAGGATCTGCGTGGTAGCGACGACATCGCCAGCCTTCACTGACACGCCATCTTCGACCTGCAGCTCGGTGTGGGTTGAGCCGTGGCTGGAGTCGGACATGGTGTCGCGACGCACCAGGATCGACTCGAGGATCACAAGGCGCAGACGGGAAATGGTTTTGGCCCGCTTGTCGGGAGCCTTCTCCACATCCACCGTCATCTGCGGGGTGGTGTCGAAGGTCTCGAGCAGCAGCTGGGTCTTGAGCAGCTCCACACCTTCAACGGACTTGATCAGTTCGTTGTCCTTGAAAGCCAGACGCTGGGTGGCCTTAATGCCGAGGTGAGGGCCATTGGCCTGCTTGACATGGGACAGCTCAGGCAGCTGGGCCACGTTGGGAATGGTGTACTCCTCAACCGGACGCAACAGCAGACCCTTGCCTTCGGGGGTCTCCACCGTCTGCACGTACTTCATCGTGTCAACGGAGAGCCCCTTGGCGATGTCCTCGCCGGGGTTGACCATCTGGCCATCACCCTCGAAACGCTCCAGTGCCTTGGCATCGGTGCAGAGGTGGAACTCACCACTGCGAACGATGATTTCGCGCAGGATGTCGTTCTTCTGGGTGACGGTGACGATGCCCGCGGTCTGGCTGAAGATGTCTTTGACAACCTCGGTGCCGGCCTCGATCCACTGACCGTCGGTGATCATCAACAGGGAGATGTCCTTGTTGATTTCGTGGGTCTCCTGGGGGATCCACAGCAAGGTGCCGCCCTTGTTGACCTCGTAGCCGTTCTTGGCGGAACGAGCCTTCTTGATCGCCAGACCAGGGGCGAACTTCACCAGACCACCGGTGCCAGTGCGGAAGCGGTCATCCGCCAGTTCAGCGATGACCTCGCCGGAACCGATCTTGCTGCCGGGGATGGTGTTGAGGCGGTAACGGGTGCCGTCTTTGGCCTCAAGATTCCAGATCTCACCGGAGTGGGTGGACTCCTCCAGCAGTTTGAAGTCCTTGAGGGTCATCGCCGTGGTGACGATCTGCACCTCACGGGAATCACCGATGGAGTCGCGCAGGCGTACTTCACCGCCGTACTCACTGCGCTGGCTGGCTTCCGCCAGCACCTGACCCTCAGTGACCTGGGTCTCACTGCCGACCACGGGCTGAGCGTTGGGCGGCAGGTTGTAGACGTCGCCGGAAAGCACCCACATCCGGCCGAGACGCTGGGCCTTGAGGGTGATGTTGCCCTGACGGTCGGTGACCTCACGGGGCTGAATCGCCTCCTCGTAACGCACCTGGCCGGCCAGGTCGCAGATCACGTCCTTGGTGGCCTTCTCCACACTCTTCTTGACCGCACCGGCGGCGATCTGCGCCACCGTGACGTCGGCATCGATCTCAGCACCGTTGTCAACGAACAAAAGGGAGCCGTTGGTGATCTCGATCTTCTGGGCCTTGCCCTTGCCGGACGGCTTGATCGTGAGGTTGAAATCAACCTCAGCCTGTTGGGCGTTCACACCGTGGGGAGTGCGGTAAGGACGCACACGCGCCTTGCTGCCGAACTCGACGGTGCCCGCCACCTTGGAGCGAACCACACCGGTTTCAGCGGTGGACACACCACCGGTGTGGAAGGTCCGCATGGTGAGCTGGGTTCCAGGCTCACCGATCGACTGGGCCGCGATGATGCCGACGGCTTCACCCAGGTCGACCAGTTCGTTGTGGGCCAGTGCCCAGCCGTAGCACTTGCGGCAGACGGAACGGTTGGCTTCGCAGGTGAGTGGCGAACGCACACTCACGGCCTTCACGCCAGCGGCCTCGAAGGACTTGGACAGCGGCGGATCGATTTCGGTGTCTCGCTCGGCCAGCACCTCGCCATCGGCATTCACCACCTGGGCGGCGGTCAAGCGACCCACGAGCCGGCTGCCGAATTTGCCGTCCTCAGCGTCCACCACGATGTGGCGGGTCGTGCCGCAGTCGTCCTCGCGGACGATCACATCCTGGGCAACGTCCACCAGACGACGGGTGAGGTAGCCGGAGTCAGCGGTGCGCAGCGCCGTATCCACCAGACCCTTGCGGGCGCCGTAGGAGGAGATGACATACTCGGTGACCGTCAGACCCTCACGGAAGTTGGTGCGGATCGGAAGGTCAATAATTTCACCCTGCGGGTTGGCCATCAGGCCGCGCATGCCCACCAGCTGACGCACCTGGGACATGTTTCCCCGGGCGCCGGAGTTGGCCATCATCCACACCGAGTTCAGCGGTGCGTTCTCGTCAAAGTTCTTTTTGACGGCATCCACCAGACGCTCGTTGGTCTCGGTCCAGGTGTCGATCACCTTGGTGTGACGCTCCACCTCGGTGATTTCACCCAAGCGATAGCGCTCTTCGGTAGCCGTGATCTGTTCCTCGGCTTGGCCCAACAGATCCTTTTTCGCCTCGGGCACCTTGAGGTCGTCGACGGAGATCGAGACAGCCGCTTGGGTGGCGTACTTGAAGCCGAGATCCTTGAGGTTGTCGGCCATGGACGACGTCACTGCCGTGCCGTGGTTCTTGTAGGACCAGGCGACAAGCTGCTTTAGGGCCCGCTTGTCGATGACCTGGTTGCGGAACGGCGGAGGGGTCTTCGAGAGCGGACGCGATGCGCTCACGGGAGCCTCTTTAGCGGCCTTGGAGGCTTTGCTGGATTTGGACTTGCGGGATTTCGAGGACGAGGTCATGGCTGCGCGCGGATCAGGAATTAGGGAAGAGGGACGTCTGGCTTGATTCAGGCGGCGGCCACCGCGTCGATGATCGTGTGATTCATCACCACGCGGCCCACAGTGGTGAGGATGTAGCGACTGATCAGGGCACCGTCTTCATCGAAACGGTCGCGGCGGTAGCTCCACTCTTCGATGCGCGTGCCATCGCTGAGGGATTCGCTCTTGCTGGGCGCATCCAGCTCTTCATCGTCCTGAACTTCACCGTTGAAGCGGACCCACACCCAGTCGTGCAGACCGATCCGGTTGTCTTCGAAGGCATGGATGACATCCTCCAGACCCGCAAAAGTGCAGCTGCGATCGCCGAAGTCGGGCTTGGAGGCACCGGGTTGAAGCGCCGTCAGGTAGTAGGAGCCCAGCACCATGTCCTGGGACGGGGTGATGATCGGCTCGCCGGTCGCAGGCGACAGGATGTTGTTGCTGGCCAGCATCAGCATGCGGGCCTCGGTCTGCGCCTCGATGGCCAGGGGCACATGGACGGCCATCTGGTCACCGTCGAAGTCAGCGTTGAAGGCTGGGCAGACCAGGGGGTGCAGCTGAATGGCGCGGCCATCCACCAGCTTGGGTTCGAAGGCCTGAATGCCGAGACGGTGCAGGGTTGGAGCACGGTTCAGCAGGATCGGGTGACCCTCGATCACCTCCTGCAGCACCTGCATCACTTCATCATCGGCCCGCTGAATCAGCTTCTTGGCCGCCTTGATGTTGTTGACGATGTTCTGGCGGATCAGGCGGTGGATCACGAAAGGCTGGAACAGTTCGATCGCCATCTCCTTGGGCAGACCGCACTGGTGCATCTTCAGCTTCGGACCCACCACGATCACGGAACGACCGGAGTAGTCGACCCGCTTACCAAGGAGGTTCTGACGGAAGCGGCCCTGCTTGCCTTCAATGATGTCGCTCAGTGACTTGAGCGGACGGTTGTTGGCACCCACCACGGTGCGACCGCGACGGCCATTGTCGATCAGGGCATCGACGGCCTCCTGCAGCATCCGCTTCTCGTTGCGGACGATGATTTCAGGGGCCAGGATTTCCTGGAGCCTCGCCAGACGGTTGTTGCGGTTAATCACCCGCCGGTAGAGATCGTTGAGATCGCTGGTAGCGAAGCGACCACCATCGAGCTGCACCATCGGGCGCAGGTCGGGCGGAATCACCGGGATCACATCCAGCACCATCCACTCGGGACGGGCGTTGGTGGCGATGAAGTTGTCGATCACGCGCAGACGCTTGATCAACTTTGCGCGCTTCTGACCCTTGCTGCCGTTGATCTCCTCCCGCAGCTGCTCAGCCACTTCATCGAGGGTGAGATCTTCCAGCAGTTGCTTGAGGGCCTCGGCACCGATGCCCACCACGGGCTCGTTCTCGATCTCGGAATCTTCGGCGTAGATCTCGTCTTCAATTTCCAGCCACTCGTCTTCGGTGAGCAGCTGCTTGTACTTCAGATCCTTGTGGTCGCCTGGATCCAGCACCACGTAGCAGTTGAAGTAAACGATCTGCTCCACATCCCGCAGGGGCATGTCCAGCAGGATGGCCACGTAGCTGGGAATCCCCTTCAGGTACCAGACATGAGAGACGGGGGCCGCCAGCTTGATGAAACCCATGCGGTGACGACGCACGCGGCTCTCGGTGACCTCCACACCACAGCGTTCACAAACGATGCCCCGGTGACGCACCCGCTTGTACTTGCCGCAGTGGCATTCCCAATCTTTGGACGGGCCAAAGATCTTTTCGCAGAACAGCCCGTCCATCTCAGGCTTGAGGGTGCGGTAGTTGATGGTCTCCGGCTTGGTGACCTCACCGACCACCTGGCCGTTGGGCAGGGTGCGCTGTCCCCACTCCATCACCCGATCGGGTGAGGCGAGGGTGATCTTGACGTAATCGAAGTGGTTCTCGGTGCGGAGGTTGCTGTTGGTCATTGACGGTTAAGGAAGAAGGAGCGGGGAATCGGTTCGTTCGTTGATCCGTCAGTCCTCGTCGTAATCCGCGACGCCGAGGGATTCGTAGGTGGGCCTGCTGGGGGTGCTGCGACGTGGGTTCACGTCCTGCATCAGATCCACTTCCTTGCCTTCGTCGGTGTAGACGGCGATGTCCAGCCCCAGGGACTGAAGCTCGCGCATCAGCACCTTGAAGGATTCCGGAGTACCTGGGCGGGGGATCGGCTTGCCCTTGACGATGGCGTTGAGGGCCTCGTTGCGGCCCTGCATGTCGTCGGACTTGACCGTAAGCAGTTCCTGCAGGGTGTATGCGGCGCCATAGGCCTCGAGGGCCCACACCTCCATCTCACCCAGACGCTGACCACCTTGCTGTGCCTTACCGCCCAGGGGCTGCTGGGTGACCAGGGAGTAGGGGCCGGTGGAGCGTGCGTGAATCTTGTCGTCCACCAGGTGAACCAGCTTGAGGAAGTGGGAGTAACCCACGGCCACGGGCTGGTCGAAGGGCAGGCCGGTGCGGCCATCCCGCAGCTGCAGCTTGCCTGGATCCTCTGGGTCGTAAACCCAACCCTTACCGGGCTGCTTGGCGGCTTCCTTGAGGAAGGTCTCGACGGTTTGCTGGGACTTCTCAGCACCGTGCATCTCATCGAAGGGAACGATGCGCACGCGGCAATCGAGGTTGGACGCTGCCCAACCCATCAGCAGCTCGAACACCTGACCCACATTCATCCGGCTCGGCACACCCAGGGGGTTGAGCACGATGTCGACCGGGGTGCCGTCGGGCAGATAGGGCATGTCCTCTCGGGGAAGGATGCGGCTGATGATGCCCTTGTTGCCGTGGCGGCCAGCCATCTTGTCGCCGACCTGGATCTTGCGGCGCTGGGCCACATAAACCCGCACCACCATGTTGGCGCCGGGGGGCAGCTCATCACCCTGTTCACGGGTGTAGATGCGCACATCCACAACGCGGCCACGCTCGGTGCCGGGCACCCGCAGGGAGTTGTCGCGCACATCACGGGCCTTCTCACCGAAGATCGCGCGCAGCAGCTTCTCTTCCGGCGGCTGGTCGGATTCACCCTTGGGCGTCACCTTGCCGACGAGGATGTCGCCGCTTTCAACGAAAGCGCCCACGCGGATGATGCCCATCTCGTCGAGGTTGCCAAGGCTTTCCTCAGCGACGTTGGGGATCTCACGGGTGATCTCCTCAGGTCCCAGCTTGGTCTGACGCGCTTCGATCTCGTACTTCTCGATGTGAACCGAGGTGTAGAGGTCGTCGGTGACCAGACGCTCGCTCACCAGCAGCGCGTCCTCGTAGTTGTAACCCTCCCAGGGCATGTAAGCGATCAGAACGTTCTGACCCAGGGCGATCTCACCGCCTTCACAGGCCGAGCCATCCGCCATCACCTGACCTACGATCACCGGATCGCCACAGCGGACGATTGGGCGCTGGTTCAGACAGGTGTCCTGGTTGGAGCGCTGATACTTCTGCAGGAAGTGGGTGTGGTCGTTGCCGTCCTCGTCCTGAACAACGATGGCGTTGGCATCCACATAGGTGACGGTGCCATTCACCCGGGAGATCGGCACCATGCCGGAGTCGCGGGCCACCTGGGTTTCCAGGCCGGTGCCCACCAGGGCACGCTCAGGGCGAAGCAACGGCACAGCCTGACGCTGCATGTTGGAGCCCATCAGGGCGCGGTTGGCGTCGTCGTGCTCCAGGAAAGGAATCAGGGACGTTGCCACGGAGATCACCTGTACTGGTGACAGGGCGACGTAGTCGACCTGCTCAGGGGGGACCTTCTCGAAGTCCTGGCGATAACGCACAGGAATCAGATCCGCCGAGATCCGGCCGTCGTCCTCGGTGGCCACGTCACCAGGGGCGACGCGCACTTCGTCTTCCCGGTCGGCAGACAGGTAGATCGGATCGCCGTCCTTGAGAACGACACCGTACTCAACCTTCCAGAACGGCGTTTCGATGAAGCCGTACTCGTTGACCCGGGCGTGGGTGGCCAGGGAGTTGATCAGACCGGCGTTGGGACCTTCTGGCGTCTCAATCGGGCAGAGACGGCCGTAGTGGGAGGGGTGAATGTCGCGGACGGCGAAGCCGGCACGCTCACGGGTGAGACCGCCGGGTCCAAGGGCCGAGATACGGCGTTTGTGGGTGAGCTCAGCCAGAGGGTTGGTCTGGTCCATGAACTGGCTCAGCTGACTGGAGCCGAAGAACTCCTTGATCGCCGCCACCAGGGGCTTGGGGTTCACCAACTGGGCCGGGGTCAGCGAATCGGTTTCGCCGACGGTCATCCGTTCCTTGATGATCCGCTCAAGACGGTTCAAACCCACCCGAACTTGGTTCTGCAGGAGTTCGCCCACGGAACGCACGCGGCGGTTACCGAGGTGGTCGATGTCGTCGAGGCTGGCACCACCGACATCCAGTTCCAGGTTGATCAGGTAATCGAGGGTCGAGAGCACGTCCTCATGGGTGAGGGTGCGCACCGTGTCGGGGATGGTGAGGCGCAGCTTCTTGTTGATTTTGTAGCGGCCGACCCGACCGAGGTCGTAGCGCTTGGGATCGAAGAAACGGGTCTGCAGCAGCTGCTGACCACCACTCACTGAGGGGGGTTCACCTGGGCGCAGTTTCTTGTAGAGCTCAAGCAGCGCCTGGTCTTCCGAACTGATGCCCTCATCGTTTGCGGCATCAATCGACTTCTTGTAGAACTCGGGGTGACGCAGCTTGTCGAGCACGTCGTTGTCGGAGAGACCCATGGCACGCATGAGCACGTGCGCGTTGATCTTGCGGGTCTTGTCCACACGAACGTGGAGCAAGTCGTTCTTATCGGTCTCAAACTTCAGCCAGGCACCCCGGTTGGGGATGACGCTGGCGTTGTAAGTGCGCCGACCGTTCTTGTCCATTTCATCCTTGAAATAGACACCAGGGCTGCGCACGATCTGGTTCACGATCACGCGCTCAGCGCCGTTGATGATGAACGTGCCGCGCTCGGTCATCAGCGGCAGTTCGCCGATGAAGACCTCCTGCTCCTTGATCTCACCGGTCTCCTTGTTGACCAGGCGGCAGGTCACGTACATCTGTGACGCGAAGGTCGCATCACGTCGCTTGGCCTCTTCCACATCGTGGCGGGGGCGCTTCAGGCGGTACTCACTACCAATGAAATGCAGCTCCAGCTTGCCGGTGTAATCCGTGATCGGAGAGAAGCTTTCCAGCTCCTCGATCAGACCTTGATCCAAAAACCACTTAAAGCTGGCCCGCTGCACCTCCACCAGATCAGGGAGGTAGGTGGCGGTCTTGGCGACCTGAATCGCGCTGCTGCTCATGCGGGGACCGGCAGAGAGGACGAAGGGACTGGGAAGGACTGGATTGGCGGCAGAAGCTCACCTGACAAGACGATTCGACACAACAGAGGCACCGACGGTTTCCAGGACGGAACCTACAGAGCCGCTGCTGCTGTTCAGAAATCGCGGGTCAGATCAGCTGACGACGACAAGTGCACCGGAAGGAAATGGACGCTTCAGGCACCACACACAAGACGGAATCTTGCACATGGCCAGGCCAATACAACATCTTACATATGGACTCGACCTCCTTGGAACTCCGGTTAAGGGAGTCCGAACAAACGGCGGGCGTTGGCGGTGCTGCTGCAGGCCACACTGTCGAGATCCACGCCGCGCAGCTCAGCCACCCGCGTGGCAACGGAGGCCACGAAAGCCGGCTCGTTGCGCTTGCCGCGGCGGGGCACAGGGGCCAGGAAAGGGCAATCGGTTTCCACCAAAAAACGATCCTCCGGCACCTGACGGGCGCAGTCGTGGGTGGGCTCCGCCTTGGGAAAGGTGACGGTGCCGCTGAAGCTGATGTAAAAGCCGAGCTCCAGGAACTGGTGCATTTCATCGGGGGTGCCGCCCCAGCAATGCATCACCCCTCCGGGGCAACGGCTCTGCGACTTGCGGGCCCGCAGTTCCTCCAGCATCGGCTCAGCGGCATCTCGGCAGTGGATGATCACCGGCAGGTTTAATTCCACCGCTAAGTCCAATTGAGGACGCAGCACAGCAAGCTGCTCCACGAGATTCTTGTCTCGGAAGAGATCTAGGCCGAGTTCGCCGATGGCGACCACTCGATCGTCCTCCAGAGCCGCCCGGCGCAGCACCGCCATCGTGTCATCCCGCCAATGCTCGGTGTCCAATGGGTGGACGCCGACGGAATAACGCATCTCCGGGAATCGATCCGCCAGGGCGCGAATCGCCGGAATTTCGGAGGGTTCGACGCAGGCGTGCAGCAGAGCGCCAACCCCAGCCTCACGCCAACGCGAGGCCACCTCATCGAGGTCGTCATCAAAGTTGCGAAAGACGATGTGACAGTGGCTGTCAATCAACGTCGGAGTGGGGGACACAGCTGGACCGAAACGCGCTTTCGGTCCATTCTGCCGGTTGAAACCGAATCAGCTGGCGGGCTCGAGCACCTTGCGCACGGCCGCACTGAGGCGGGACTTCTGATTGGCGCCGTTGTTGCGGTGCAGCACACCCACCTTCACGGCCTTGTCGATCTTGCTGAAAGCGGCACGCATGGAGGTCTGCACGCTGGCCTTGGCTTCATCACCAGGGGTGGCGCTGTAGGCATCACAGGCGGCGAAGCAGCGCTTCATCAGGGTGCGCATCGACGACTTGTAGGTGCGGTTGCGCAGACGGTTGCGCTCAGCAATCTCAATCCGCTTCTTGGCTGACTTGTTATTGGCCACTGAGGCTTCAACGTTGCGAACAATCCATCACCTTACTCCTTGACAGGACCCCCTCCCTCGGATTGTGGAGTCCTAACTTGGCCGAACTCTCCCACTGTTTCTTTGTCTGTGAGCCAGCCGGCCGTTGCTCCCCTTCGCATCGTGCGGGATCTGGACCGGGCCCAGACGGAGCTGAAACGGTTGTCGAGCCGCACCACGCAAACCCAGCAGGGTGAAGCCCGTGAGCGGGTTGAATCCATTCTCGCAGCGGTGCGCGACCGCGGTGATGCCGCCATTGCCGACTACACCGAACGGTTCGATGGCTTCCGGCCCGAACCGATGGCGGTGTCGCCCGAGGCCCTCGAACAGGCCTGGACGTCGCTGCCGACCAACCTGCGGGATGCCCTAGAGCTGGCCCATCGCCGCATCACCGACTTCCACCAACGCCAACGTCCCGCCGATCTGGCGGTGACGGGCCCCCATGGCGAACAGCTTGGGCGGCGCTGGCGACCGGTGGAGCGGGCGGGTCTCTACGTGCCCGGAGGACGGGCGGCCTACCCCAGCACCGTGTTGATGAATGCTGTTCCAGCCCGGGTCGCCGGCGTCAAAAACGTGGTGATCTGTTCCCCCGCTGGACGTGATGGTGCGGTGAACCCCGTGGTACTGGCAGCGGCCCACCTGGCCGGCGTGAAAACGGTGTTCCGCCTCGGAGGTGCCCAAGCTGTCGCCGCCATGGCCTATGGCAGCGAGAGCGTTCCCAAGGTGGACGTGATCAGTGGCCCCGGGAACCTCTACGTCACCCTGGCGAAACAGGCGGTGTACGGCCAGGTGGCCATCGATTCCCTGGCGGGACCAAGCGAAGTGCTGGTGATCGCAGACCACTCCGCCAAGCCCGATCAGGTGGCAGCGGATCTGTTGGCGCAGGCGGAGCACGACCCCCTGGCGGCTGCGGTGCTGATCACCACCGACCCTGCACTGGCCGACGGGATCAACGCCGCAGTGGCCGAACAGCTGGCCGATCACCCCCGCCAGGAGATCTGCGAAGCCGCTTTGCGGGACTGGGGGCTGGTGGTGGTCTGCGACGACCTTGAAAGCTGTGCCCGCCTCAGCGACAGCTTCGCTCCCGAACACTTAGAGCTGCTGGTGGAGCGGCCCGAGCCCCTGGCGGATCGCATTCAGAACGCCGGAGCCATTTTCCTAGGCCCCTGGTCTCCAGAAGCCGTGGGGGATTACCTGGCAGGCCCGAACCACACGCTGCCCACCTGTGGAGCCGCGCGTTTCAGCGGAGCCCTGAGTGTTGAGACCTTCATGCGCCACACCTCGCTGATCGGTTTCAACCGGGCTGCCCTAGAAGCAACGGGTTCAGCTGTGCAGGAGCTGGCCACCAGTGAAGGCCTGCACAGCCACGCTGAGTCGGTGCGGCGGCGCCTCAGCTGAGGCGCTTCTGCAGACTGCGGACACCCGCAACGCCATCAGTGATTTCACCGACCAACACCTCATCGGTGATGTTGACGAACAGGCCGTTCTCCAGCACACCTGGAATGTTGTTGATCGTCTGCTCCAGGGCCACTGGATCGCTGATGCCGCCATCGAGCTTGGCGTCCAGCACCAGGTTGCCCTGATCGGTGACCACAGGGCCTGCCTTGCGCTGGGCCATTCGGAGCTCAGCACTGCCCCCGAGAGCTTCCAGCTGCTGCTTCACCTGGCGCCAGGCCCCGGGTAGCACTTCCACCGGCAGCAGAAAACCGAGGTTGAGACGGTCCACCAGTTTGGTGGAGTCCACCACCACTACAAAACGATCCGCCCGTGCCGCCACGAGTTTTTCCTGCACGTGGCAAGCGCCACCGCCCTTGATCAATTGGAAGCCAGGGTCGACTTCGTCAGCACCATCGATGGCCAGATCAATCCGGCTGACGGCGTTGAGGCTGAGCAGGGGGATGTTGAGCTCAGCGGCCAGCACCTCTCCCTGGAAAGAGGTGGTAACACCGACGATGTCTTTGAGTTCTCCGCTGGCGAGCTTGGCCCCCAGGCCCTGAATCATCAGGGCGGCGGTGGAGCCTGACCCCAGGCCCAGAACCATGCCGTCCTTGATCTGTTCCACGGCGGCATCAGCCACCGCCTGCTTCATCTGGGTCTGTAGATCAGCCATCAGGTCACGTCCTTTGGGCGCGACCGTAGCAAGGGGTTTCAGGCCATCCCAGGCAGGGGCTCAGGTTTGACGGACAGGGTCAGCTCGCGGCCCGCCCGCAGCACCTTCAGAGGCAGTGGAACATCGATGGCGGCGGCATCCACCACCTCGAGCAGCGCCTGAGGGTCAGCAATCTCGCGCTCATCCACCGTGATCAACAGATCGCCGCGGCGCAGTCCTGCTTTTTCGGCCGGGCCATCGGGAAGCACGGCTTGCACCAGGGCACCGCTGCGTTCCGGCAGCTGCACCAGGGCATTGGGGTCCTTGTTGTGCTCGCGCGCGATACGCGGTGTGAGCGCCACCAGTTGCAGACCGATGTAAGGATGCACCACCTCACCCTGCTGCTGGAGCTGATCCGCCACTCGGCGGGCCAGGTTGATCGGGATGGCAAAACCGAGGCCGGCCCCAGGTCCCGACCGCACCAATGTGTTGATGCCAATCACCTGGCCATCGCCGTTCACCAACGGCCCTCCGGAATTGCCGGGGTTGATAGCAGCGTCAGTCTGAATCAGTTCCAGCCGTTTGTCGGCGAAGCCAAGACTGTTGATGTTGCGGTGCAGGCTGCTGACGATGCCCAGGGTCACCGTGCGTTCCAATCCGAATGGAGTGCCGAGGGCGATCGCCCAATCGCCCACCTGCATGGCTTCCGAATCACCCAAGGGAGCCCGTGGCGGCAGTTGATCGCCCTCGAGACGCACCAGGGCCAGGTCTGTCACCGCATCGGTGCCCACCACCCGTCCATCCCGCTGTTCTCCGTCGGCCAGGGTGACGCTGACGGACTCAACCCGATCCACCACATGGGCATTGGTGAGCACAAGGCCCTTGGCATCGATCACCACACCAGAGCCTTGGCCCCGTTCCCGCTCCGGGCCAGCTGGAGGATCCCCCAGAAGGTCCCGCAGCAGGGGATCAAGCAGCGTGGGGTCAAACGGCTGACGTTCCACGGTGCGCTCGGTGTCGATCCGAACCACCGCCGGAGCAACCCGCTGAACGGCATCGGCCACAAAGCTGTGCTCCAGGGCCTGCGCTGAGGCACCTTCACCGACCAGGACCGCTACAGCCATCAGAACGGCCAGGAGTTGACGCAGGGCGTACCGCAACACACGACCTCTAATTGCCTTCTTTTTTATCGGATCCAGCCCGAAAAACGGGCTCTGATCCAAATCGATCGCAATCTCAGGACCTCTATTGCGATGCGCGGTCGAGCTTGGACATTCCAGCTAACTACTAAGCAAACGCAGTTTTTGCATGCGTGCACTTCTGGCTCCAGCGGCAGCTCTGCTTGCCCTGGCTGGCCCGGTTGCCCTCACCCCTCAAGCCTCCGCGGAGAGCACAACGCTCAAGGCGGTGATCTTTGAGGAGGTCAAGCCGCTATATCAAAAAACAGACTCCGCCTACGAAGGCCTCGGGGTTGACGTTCTTGAACAGATCCGGATCCAGGCCAAGCGCCGCAAAGTGGACTACCGGGTGGCCAAGTCGGTGAACGAAGGCATCGGCGCCGTAATCACCGGCAAGGCCGACATCGCCTGCGGCGTGGCCTTTACCTGGGGCCGCTCCACGAAAGTCTCCTACAGCCTTCCCTTCGGCGTTGGTGGCACCCGTCTGCTAATGGCCAGCGACACCACCGTCGATGGAACCCCGGCCTCACTGGAGGGCCAAACGATTGGTGTGGTGAAGGACACCGCCTCAGCCCAGGTGCTGAGGAACGTGGTCCCTGGCGCCACGCTGAAGAATTTCACCACCCCCAAGGAAGCGTTGGACGCCTTCTACGCGGGCGAAATTTCGATTCTTGGGGGCGGAACGCTGTGGCTGGCCGCCAACAGCCGCATCGACAAGACGGCGCTGCTGCCCTTCCGTCCCTACGGCCGATCCGGCATCAGCTGCATCGTCAACCAAAACAACGGCAAGCTGCTCTCCTCCACCAACATCGCGTTGGGCCAGATGATGCAGGCCTACATGGATGGTGATGCGGGAACGCGCCGCATGATCAACCGTTGGATCGGCCCCGGCAGCGATGTGGGCCTGAGCCAGGACGTGATCCGCTCCCTATACGGCCTGATCCTCAGCATCACAGCAGAGATCAATACCCCTGCGACACCAGGAATCTGACACCTCATCAATTTCATTTTTCCTCTATTGATCAATAGCCATGAAGCGTTCTCTGATTGCTTTTCATGCACTGCTGGCCTCCAGCGCCGTGCTCAGCCAGACAGCTGAAGCTAGCTCCACCTACACCGCTCCGGAGTATCTGAACGGAGCAGCCAAAGCCAACAGCATTGAAGCCCGAATTGAAGCGGTGCGGAACACCGACTGGGGCAGCCTGCTTAACGGTCCCGAAATTGAAGACGAGCTTGTCGCCAAGAGCAAGTGGAAGAACGGCAAGGGCAAGAAATTCGGCAACAGCCGCGGCAAAGGCAAGTGGGGCAACGGCAAGAGCGGCAACAAGTGGGGCAATAGCCGCCGCACCTGGGGCAACGGCAACTACTACGGCGGTTGGCGCAACGGTGGTGGTGGCTGGGGCAACGGCGGCGGCGGCTTCGTTAACTGGTGATCGTTTCCTCTCCCAACGTCGGGCCCGACCTCA
This sequence comes from Synechococcus sp. CC9605, assembly GCF_000012625.1. Classification (NCBI taxonomy): domain Bacteria; kingdom Bacillati; phylum Cyanobacteriota; class Cyanophyceae; order Synechococcales; family Synechococcaceae; genus Synechococcus; species Synechococcus sp. CC9605. The sequence goes on from NC_007516.1 coordinate 1,898,027, forward strand.
ACCGGTTCGGGCCCATCGGCCTCGTGGTGGTGCAGTCCACTTCGCTGTGCAACCTCGATTGTTCGTATTGCTATCTGCCGGACCGGCAGAAGAAGCGGGTCTTTGACCTGGATCTGCTGCCCCTGCTGATGCAGCGGATTCTGGAAAGCCCCTATGCCGGCCCTGAATTTTCCCTGGTTTGGCATGCCGGTGAACCACTCACCCTGCCCACCAGTTGGTACGACGAGGCGACGTCGATCCTGTATCGCAGCCTTGATCAGTTCAATGCGCAGGGGCTGGATTTCACCCAGCACGTGCAAACCAACGCCACGTTGATCAACGACGCGTGGTGCGACTGCTTCCGGCGCAACCGCATCGTGGTGGGCATCAGTGTGGATGGCCCTGAGGACATCCACGACGCCCACCGGCGCTTCCGCAACGGGCGCGGTTCCCATGCCATGGCGATGAAGGGAATTGAAGCCCTGCATCGCAACGATGTGCCCTTCCACTGCATCTCGGTGGTGACCGCCGATGCCATGGAGCAACCGGAGCGGATGTATAGCTTCTTCCGCGACAACGGCATCACCGATGTGGGCTTCAACGTTGAGGAGCAGGAGGGGATCAACACGAGCTCCTCAATGCAGGGGTCCGCAATGGAGGAGAAATACCGCAACTTCCTGCGGGCCTTCTGGCGGCTGAGCGAGCAAGACGGCTATCCCGTGGTGCTGCGCGAATTCGAGCAGGTGATCAGCCTGATCCAAGGCAATGCGCGGATGACCCAGAACGAGCTGAATCGCCCGTTCTCGATCCTCAGCGTCGATTGGGAGGGCAATTTCTCCACCTTCGACCCCGAGCTGCTTTCGGTAGCCAGTGACCGCTACGGCAGCTTCAACCTCGGCAATCTCAAGGATCTGTCGCTGGTGGAGTCCACCCACACCGAGCAGTTCCGTTGGCTGATGGCCGACATGAGCAGCGGCGTGGAGACCTGCCACAAGGGCTGCGAGTACTTCGGCCTCTGTGGCGGGGGCAACGGCAGCAACAAGTTCTGGGAACACGGCACCCTCGCCTCCAGCGAAACCAACGCCTGCCGCTTCGGGACCCAGATCCCGACGCAAGTGCTGTTGGAGCGCTTTGAAGAAGGTCCGCCGCTGACTCCCCTCACACCCAATCCATCAGATTCTTAATTCGATCCATCGCTGCTCTGCCCGTCCTGGGCCTGCTGCTCATGCCGATGCAGGCCAATGCCGCCTGCAGCTTTCTGCCCCCGGTGGGCGGCGGTGACCCGATTGTGAAAAAGAAGGTGGAGCGTCCCAAGGGGCTGATCGGCAAAGCTATCGGCCGCACCAACTGGGACACCGATTTCGTGGTGGATCAGCCCTACCGCAGTTTCAAGCTGTTTTTCACCGCCGATTCCAGCGACCCCAGCAGCTATCCGGTCCAGGCCTTCCTCAAATTCAGCGATGGCGGCAACAGCAAGGTGGCTGATGAACAACTGCAGCCCCCCGTGGGCACGGGCCGGATGTTCGGCCCCTTCCAGCAGGTGCCTGGCAAGAGCATCAGCCAGGTGAATTTCAGGATCGGCGCCAACAAGGATCCACAAGCCACTGGATTCAGTTACCAGATCTCCGTTCAGGGCTGCCACTGATCGCACAGCGGCTCTCGAATCCACTGCTTAGGGTCGTTGGGTCTTGTGAGCTTCACCTTGAGCGCATCCTCCGCTTCACAACGCTGTGAGCTCTGCCAGGTCGTGGTCGAAGACCGACCTGGCCTCGTCGATGTGGTGACGTTCAGCAATGGCCCCCAGGGGAGCCGCAGCAAACTCTGGAGTCGCGTCTGTCAGTACGTGACCGATCCGGAGCGTCGGCGCCTCTGCATCAATCAGGATTCCGATGGGCGCGGCGCCGAGCAGCCGGGCGACGCCTTTCCCGATGCACCAGCCATCGATCTGGGCAACACCTGACGCCGGTCGGACGGTCCCGTACATTGAAGATGTGTCCGACGGGCATCTCCCTGCGGGAGATCGGTCACAACTGAAATGCACGTCGGGCCGACGTCCGCCCTCAGTTCGCATTGCCTCATCCTCTGCTTCCGGATCTCGAAACGCTGGCCACCAAGGTGGCCGCCAGCAAAGGTTTTGCCCTTTGCGGCATTCAACTGCTCACCCACATGAGCCCGATGACCCTGGAAGTGCAGATCCGCCACAGCAGTGGAGCGGATGTGAGCCTCGACGACTGCGCGGGTTTCAGCGGCGTGCTGGGGGATGCCCTTGAGGCCTCCACCCTGCTCACTGACGCGTATGTTCTGGAGATCAGCAGTCCCGGTATCGGCGACCAGCTGTCCAGCGATCGCGACTTTGAGACCTTCCGCGGGTTCCCCGTGGAGGTTCATCACCGCGACAAGGACGACAGCGAGCAACGTCTGGAGGGCCTCTTGCTCGAACGCGACGCCGACACGCTGCAGATCAACATTCGCGGGCGAATCAAACGAATTGCCCGGGATTGCGTGATTGGTGTCCGCCTCACGAGTCCAGGCAGCTGAACCAAGCGTTCACAGCCCCTGCAACCGCTCCCTTCATTTCCCCTAACCCAACGCGATGGCTCTCGTCCTGCTTCCCGGTCTCAGCAACCTGATCGACGACATCAGTGAAGAGAAGAAGCTGCCGCCTCAGGTGGTGGAAGCGGCCCTGCGGGAGGCCCTGCTGAAGGGCTATGAGCGCTACAGGCGCACCCTGTATCTCGGCATCAGCGAAGACCCCTTTGATGAGGAGTACTTCAGCAACTTTGACGTTGGCCTCGACCTGGAGGAGGAGGGCTACAGGGTTCTCGCCAGCAAGATCATTGTTGATGAGGTGGAGAGCGAAGACCACCAGATCGCGATCGCCGAGGTGATGCAGGTGGCCGATGACGCCCAGGTGGGCGACACGGTGGTGCTGGATGTCACCCCTGAGAAAGAGGATTTCGGCCGCATGGCCGCCGCCACCACCAAGCAGGTGCTGGCCCAGAAGCTGCGGGATCAGCAGCGCCGCATGATCCAGGAGGAGTTCGCTGATCTGGAGGATCCGGTGCTGACGGCCCGGGTGATCCGCTTCGAACGGCAGTCGGTGATCATGGCGGTCAGCTCAGGCCTGGGCCGTCCGGAAGTGGAGGCGGAGCTGCCCCGGCGCGATCAGCTGCCCAACGACAACTACCGCGCCAATGCCACCTTCAAGGTCTTCCTGAAAGAGGTGAGCGAAGTGCCCCGCCGGGGACCGCAGCTGTTCGTCAGCCGCTCCAATGCTGGGCTGGTGGTGTATCTGTTCGAGAACGAAGTTCCCGAAATCCAGGAAGGATCCGTTCGGATCGTGGCCGTGGCCCGTGAAGCCAATCCCCCCTCCCGTTCCGTGGGCCCCCGCACCAAGGTGGCCGTCGACAGCATTGAACGCGAGGTGGACCCGGTCGGCGCCTGCATCGGCGCCCGCGGCTCCCGCATCCAACAGGTGGTGAACGAACTGCGTGGAGAAAAAATCGACGTGATCCGCTGGTCCCAGGATCCGGGCCAATACATCGCCAATTCCCTCAGCCCCGCTCGGGTGGAAATGGTGCGTCTGGTGGATCCCGTGGGCCAGCACGCCCATGTGCTGGTGCCCCCCGATCAGCTGAGCCTGGCCATCGGCCGCGAGGGCCAGAACGTGCGTTTGGCCGCCCGACTCACCGGCTGGAAGATCGACATCAAGAACTCCACCGAATACGACCAAGAGGCCGAGGATGCCGTGGTGGCGGAGCTGATCTCCCAGCGGGAGGAAGAGGAAGCGCTCCAGCAGCAAGCCGAGGAACGGCTGGCCGCCGAACAGGCCGCTCGGGCGGAAGAGGATGCACGCCTGCGGGAGCTGTATCCGCTGCCCGAAGACGAAGAGGAGTACGGCGAGGAGCAGCCCGAGCAGGAGTTCTCTGAGGAGGAGCCCGCTGAGGTGGAAGCCGGCACCGAGTCCGAGACCGAAGCCACGGATGCAGCGGTTGAAGCCGATGCGGATGCCGATCCCGATCAGGAGCAGGTCCGGTGAGTGACCGCCCCGTCCTGCGTCGCTGCGTGGCCTGCCGCCAGCTCTTGGATCGCCGCCAACTCTGGAGGGTGATCCGCGACCATCAGGACGGAGTTCGCCTCGATGAGGGGATGGGCCGTTCGGCCTATCTCTGCCGCGAGGAGAACTGCCTTCAGGAGGCGACCCGTCGCAAACGCCTGCAGAAAGCCCTGCGTTGTCAGGTGCCCGAAACAGTGCTTGCGGTGTTGAAACAGCGGCTTAACCAAAGCGTTGGTGAATCCGCTGAGGCAGACTGAACATTGGCCCCACGTTGTGCGTGGCCACCGCGGCATTCCATGCCCGGACCGATCGGAGACCCGAACTGAATGACCAGCAGCGGCAAAGTCAGAATTTACGAGCTGTCCAAGGACCTCGGCCTTGAGAACAAGGACGTGCTGGATGCGGCTGAAAAGCTGTCGATCGCTGCGAAGAGCCACAGCAGCTCGATCAGTGACGCTGAAGCCGGAAAGATCCGTTCGCTGCTTGGCAAGGGCGGGAATGGTGCGAAACCCGCTGCCGCGGCCCCCGCCAAGCCCGCACCGGGCAAGGCCATCCTCTCGGTGAAGAAAGCGGCCCCCGCCACCCCGAGCAAGCCCACCCCGGCGGTGAGCAAGCCGGTTGCCAAGCCTGTGGCCGCTAAGCCCGTGGTCACCAAACCCGCGGCGGCGGTCAAACCACAGGCGGCCCCAAAGCCTCCCGCAGCAGCCACGCCCAAACCGGTGATCAGCAAGCCCGCACCGGCCCTAGTGAAAGCGGCGGCAGCACCGGCGCGACCAACGGCGGCAAAGCCCGTGCCTCGGCCTGCCGCGGCCAAGCCTCAGGTCGTCAGCAAGCCTGCTGCAGGCAAACCGAAACTCGTAAGCAAGCCCAAAGCTACTGCCAAACCCACGGCACCCACGCCACGGCCCACACCGGCTCGCCCGACGCCTCGCCCTGCAGGGGCTGGAAGTCCAGCACGGCCCACCCCCGGCCAGGGTCAGCCCAAGCCACAGATCATCCGTTCTGGGGCCCCGTCTCGGCCCGGTGCTCCAACCCGTGCCGGCGCTCCCGCGAAACCCGGCGCACCCTCACGCCCCACTCCCCGGCCTGAACTGGTCGGTAAACCCGTCCCCCGCCGTCCTGCGGGCACCGGCGTGCCTCAACGCCAGGGGGGGCCAAGCCGTCCGGGAGCACCCACCCGACAGGGTCGCCCTGGGATGCCTCCCCGCAGCGGCAACACCCTGGAACTGGTCGGCAAGCCGATTCGTCGCGACGGCAGCACCACCGGTAGCGGTCGTCCGGGAGCACCCACCCGTCCAGGAGCACCTGGACGCCCCGGAATGCCCGCTGGAATGCGCAAACCGGTGGCTCCCGGTGAGCTCATGCAGCTGCAGAAGCCTGTTGGCAGGCCAGCAGCACCGGCACCCCGTCGTCCCGATGCACCCACCAAAGCCGGTGCAGGTGCAGGAACGGCCACCCCGCCCGTGGCGCGTCCGAACTCCCCCTCGGCACCGCGTCGACCCAGCTTCCGTCCGGGTGGCCCAGGTGGCCAACGGCGGCCTGGTCGGCCCGACTGGGATGACAGCGCCCGGCTCGATGCTCTGCGCAGCCGCTCGCCGCAGAAACAGCGCCAGAAGGTGCACATCATCGGTGAGAACGACGACTCCCTGGCGGCACAGACCGGCGGTTTCGCCGGCGAGCAGGAGAACATGGTTCTCTCGGCGAGCCTTGCGCGTCCCGCCAAGCCCAAGTCGCAACAGCGCACGGCACCCAAGCCGGTGGCGGCAATGCGGAAGCGCAAGAAGGAAACCGCCCGTCAGCGTCAGCGCCGGCGTGCCATGGAGTTGCGAGCAGCTCGGGAAGCCAAGCAGGTGCGGCCCGAAATGATCGTGGTGCCGGAGGACAACCTCACGGTGCAGGAACTGGCAGACATGCTGAGCGTCGAAAGCTCGGAAATCATCAAATCCCTTTTCTTCAAAGGGATCATCGCCACGGTCACCCAGACCCTAGACATGCCAACAATCGAAGCCGTCGCCGACGAATTTGGTGTGCCGGTGCTGCAGGACGACGTGGAGGAGGCGGCCAAGAAGACCGTCGAAATGATCGAAGAGGCCGACAAGGCTCACCTGATCCGGCGTCCGCCCGTGGTCACCGTCATGGGCCACGTCGACCACGGCAAAACCAGCCTTCTGGATGCCATCCGTCAGGCCCGCGTCGCTGCGGGTGAGGCCGGAGGCATCACGCAGCACATCGGTGCGTATCAGGTTGAGATCGAGCACAACAACGAACAGCGCAAGCTCACCTTCCTGGACACTCCGGGCCACGAAGCGTTCACGGCCATGCGAGCCCGCGGCACCAAGGTGACCGACGTGGCTGTGCTGGTGGTGGCCGCCGATGACGGCGTCAGGCCGCAGACCCTGGAGGCCATCAGCCACGCCCGGGCCGCCGAAGTGCCGATCGTGGTGGCGATCAACAAGATCGATAAGGAAGGTTCATCGCCCGAACGGGTGAAACAGGAGCTGTCAGAGCAAAACCTGCTGGCGGAAGACTGGGGCGGCGATGTGGTGATGGTGCCGGTGAGCGCCATCAAGGGCGAAAACATCGACAAGCTGCTGGAGATGCTGCTGCTGGTCACCGAAGTGGAAGACCTGCAGGCCAACCCGGATCGTCTGGCCCGCGGCACTGTGATCGAAGCTCACCTCGACAAGGCCAAAGGCCCTGTCGCCACACTGCTGGTGCAAAACGGCACCCTCAAGACCGGCGACGTTCTGGCCGCTGGTCCGGTGCTGGGCAAGGTGCGCGCCATGGTGGACGACAACCGCCAACGGCTCAAGCAAGCTGGTCCTTCCTTTGCGGTGGAGGCCCTGGGCTTCAGCGAGGTGCCCACCGCCGGTGATGAGTTCGAGGTGTACCCCGACGAGAAATCGGCCCGTGCGGTTGTGGGCGATCGCGCCTCCGATGCCCGTGCCACCCGACTGGCTCAGCAGATGGCGTCACGACGCGTCTCGCTCACAGCCATGTCCGGCCAGGCCAATGACGGCGAACTCAAGGAACTCAACCTGATTCTCAAAGCCGACGTTCAGGGCTCTGTGGAAGCCATCCTCGGATCGCTCGAGCAGCTGCCCAAGGATGAGGTGCAGGTGAGGGTGCTGCTCTCGGCCCCTGGCGAGATCACCGAAACCGACGTCGACCTGGCAGCTGCCTCGGGCGCGGTGATCGTGGGCTTCAACACCTCCATGGCCTCCGGCGCCAAGAAAGCTGCGGATGCCACCGGCGTTGACGTTCGCGACTACGACGTGATCTACAAGCTTCTGGAAGACATCCAGATGGCGATGGAAGGTCTGCTGGAGCCGGAACTGGTGGAGGAAGCCCTGGGCGAAGCCGAGGTGCGCGCCGTTTTCACCATCGGCAAGAGCGCCGTGGCCGGCTGTTATGTCACCACCGGCAAGCTGCATCGCAACTGCCGGGTGCGGGTGCACCGCGGCAAACAGGTGGTTTACGAGGGCGACCTCGACTCCCTGCGTCGCAACAAGGATGACGTCAAGGAAGTGGCCACTGGCTTCGAATGTGGTGTCGGCACCGATCGGTTCGCCAACTGGGAAGAGGGGGATCGCATTGAGGCCTTCAAGATGGTCACCCAACGCCGCAAACTCACCACCTGACCCCGCAAGCGACCGTGCAGCCCCGCAGCGAGCCCCTGCTCTGGCTTCAGTGCCTGGCTCTTGGAGCCATCCCCCTGGAGCTGCTGCTGATCCGCCTGGTTCTGGCTGGTGCGGATCCAGGCCCTGTGCCCGGTGTGGAGCGAGTTCTGATCTGGGGCGTCGGGGTCTTGGCGCCAGCCGTCGCCTTGTGGCGACGGCCCGCCGACTGGGGGTCACTGCTGCTGGTGCGTCAACCGCTGGGCAGCCGCAGCAGTGATCAACTCCGCATCAGTGCATCGCATGGCGCCCTGAGCAGCCGCGTCGCCGTGGTGATGGCCGCTGTCATCCTACTGCCCGTCCTCTGGTGGCTGGACGATACAGCGGTGCTCGCGAGTGAGTTTTCCCCGGTATCGGGTCAGTCTCGACTGGCCACCCTGCTGCTGGTCAGCCCATTGCTGGCTTTGATGGTCTGGCATGTGCAACAGATGGTTCAAGCAGCAGCACTGCTGCTGGGATCAACAGCACCGGTTGCCAGCACCGATGCAAGCTTTCGTGCTGACGCTGTGGCAACGCAACGCACGAGCCTTGGCCTGCAACTGCTCAACCTCCCGAGCCTGGAGTGGCCGGAGCCTGCTGTGAAGCCAAGCAGTCAGGGGGCCGATGGGGCCATGTCTGTGGAAGACAGCGAGCCAGAGACAGACGACAGCACTGAGAAAGACAGCACTGAAGACGACAACGCCACGAATATCAGCTCTGACAACGAAGAACCAGACGACGAAACTTCAGGCCTCAACCCAGAGACGGATAAGGAGTCTGATGACGCTGAAGAGAGGGTCCCAACAAGCGAGCAGAAAGCCGATGAAGCCATCGGCATGGAAGACAGCGAGCCAGTGACAGACGAGAGCACTGAGGAAGACAGCACTGGAGACGTCAACGCCACGGACATCAGCTCTGAGAAGGAGGAGCCAGACGACGAAACTTCAGCCCTCAACCTGACGAAGGCTGAGGAGTCTGAGGACACTGAAGAGAAGGCTCCAACAAGTGATCAAGATGCCGATGAAGCCATTGGCGTGGAAGACAGTGAGCCGGAGACTGACGACAACACTGAGAAAGAAAGCACTGAAGACGTCAGCGCCGCCGATATCAGCTCTGACAACGAAGAACCAGACGACGAAACTTCAGCCCTCAACCTGACGACGGCTGAGGAGTCTGACAAGACTGAGCCCGAAGCCTCTCTTGAACCCGACGAGCCTCAGGCTCAAGTCGAGAGGGCAAAAGACATCAGTGCCAATGTCGCCGATGAATCAACCGTCGCCGCTGCCACCTCTGTTCCGGTCGAACCAGAGCAGAGCGGAGAAGAGCAGGAGAGCACCGCCCTGGATACCGAAATCAGCCAGATCGACAGTGTCGCCGGCGGAAGCACGGAAGGCCATCGTGAACAGGCCAAGGCCAGCGGAAGCGAAGAGAGCGAACCAGACGAGCCGTCTGAGCCCACGCCAGGGGGTCTGTGACTCTTTGAGCAACCGCTCCCTCAAAGCAGGATCCAGGCTGGATTTGGAGCGCTGATTATCGGACAAACATCCAAGACGGATTCAGAGCAAATGTTAAATTGCTGACGCCGCCGATGTAGCTCAGCCGGTAGAGCAACGCTTTCGTAAAGCGTGGGTCGCCTGTTCAAGTCAGGTCATCGGCTTTCGATCAAAATGGATGCATAAGTGCATACAAATGACCATTGCGGCAACTAATCCAGCACCTGGAATCCCCCAATGCTGAGATGTGGATGGGATTGATTGATGGCGTTTACGCCGTCGCAATGACTCTGATCGCGATTGAGTTGCCAGAGCTCGCATCCGAAGTCATCGACACCATCGAGAAACAAGTTGAGATCACAACAATCAGCGGGATCCTTATCTACGAGCTAATCGTCTATACCGCCACTTTTTTTATTCTCTATGAGTTGTGGTCGTTCCATAAGTCCATCCTCAAACTCTCCGGGATCAGACACATCCGACAGAACCTTGTTAACGGCCTGATTCTGGCCTTAACCTGCCTGGGCGCAGGAAACATTCTTTTAATCCTCAACTCCAAAACAAATCTCGCCTCCGAGGAAATCAACGCCGGCGTGAGTCAGGCCACGATTCTCAAGGACTGGATCACCCATGGGACAGCGTCAAGCATTTGCATGCTGTTGATGATTGCCAGCATGTTTGGCTTGATGTCTCTGCTTGCCAGAAGCAAAGCAAACCTCGAAGCGATCTCCAACCTGAAGGCATTGGAGCGCAGTACGAGGGTCAAAGCATTCTTATTCCTTCTGTTGCCCCTCAACTGGCTTCCCATGTTGTTTGGCGCTCAAACTCCCCTCGCTCCCGTTGGCCTCATGATTCTGGCTTACATCGCATTGAGCAACATCAACGGAGCCAAGCTCAGACGCCGCCTCAGCGAAACCTTCAAGGGCTCTTCTTAGCTAGTAACGAGGCGAACAAAGCTGTTTCAGCTCAACAATCTCACACAAAGCAGCACCCTTTGAAATGCGCCGTTGAAGAAGGTCGTTCCAGGGAATCATCCAATGACGTGGATCAACGCCAGCCAAAACGTTTTGAGCTTCATGATTGCTCAACACCAGCACCTTGCGAGAACTCAAGTTCAAGTTCCTTCTCAACCAAGGTGTCATGATCACCTCCTCCAACAAACGCTGATAGGAACCATCTGAGATCGCCTGTTCAAAGCCCCGACGAATGGCCTGCGCCAAAGGCTTGTTGCTCGGAGAGACATAGAAAAACCCAGCGAAGGGATAGGCCATCAAGAGATGGGGATCGAGCAGCGTTTGAGGGGCCGTGCGCTGCACGATGACATCTTCAGCCGCCAATTCAGCGAGACCACGGGGAAACAGCTGAACACGGTTGTTGTCCACAAGTCGGAAAAAACTCTCTGATCGCGCCGTGTAGGTGCGCAGTCCAGCCGCATCAAAAACATCAACATCACTCCAACCCAAGCCCTGCAGCAGCGTGAAACGACGCAAGTCACCGACGCGATCAACCGTCTTGAGATCAGGCAGAGCCGCCTGATTGGTCCAGCCAACTCGCAACCCCAACAGACCACCCGTGACTGGGATCTCGATCGGACGTAACCGTTCGTGCAATTCGCGGCCAGCGCCATACACCCCGACCGAGAGCCGATGGGGATTGCCGCCAACCTGATCACGGCCTGCGGCAAGTGCAGCGATGGCCTCATACTGCGGTTGAACAACAGCACTCAGCCCCAGGACATGGGGCTGACCACTGCGTTCCATCACCAACTTCAACAGCCGATAACGAAAGTCAGACGCGTCTTGGCCGGGCCTTCGATCCAGCACAACAGCGAGCGTTCCTTCAGGAAGCTCGGCGACCTCGTCGGCCGTCAACACATCGCGGTCGTCGATGTTGAGGCGCCGTTGAGTCAGCTTCGGCTGAAGCATCAACGCTCCCACCAGCAGAACTAAGAGCGTGATCAGAGTTGTCGCCAAGGCCCACGAGCCCAGGGGCTGCTGGCGTCCGGCATCAGGAGGCCTCAGTTGGGTCATGGGATGATCCAATAAATGCCAATCAAGGTCATGGCGACATAGCTGGGCAACAACAACACCCGCAAAACCGTTGAGAGACGATTATTCACATTGAGGAGGTGGACATCAATCAGTTCATCTGCGGCCACCACATACAAAATTCCCAGAAAAATAATCAGCTGCAAATTCCCGATGAAGCCCGCCATGGCAGTCACCGGTAATTTCCCAGCAATGAACACAAAATTCCCCCCCGCTGACACCACTGCAGCGAGGATGAGATCGTCCCGGCTGCGGGTGATCAACAGGCTCATGATGCAGAGACCAACCGCGAGCATGTAACCCAGAAAATCGGGGGCGACAAACAGCAAACTGTGCCGCTGAATCGGCACATCCAGCGACACGGCCGGTTGACGACGGATCACCTCTCCAGCCGCGAGGGGACGTCCCAAATCGCTCATCAGGCTCACGCTTGAGGCATAGGCACCGGCCGACTTCAAGGTCCAGCCCGGCAGCAGCAACCCAGGTGAGACCATCACAGCCTCTTGATCCACCACATTCAGGTTCACGGTTTGAAGTGGATCCGCCAAACCGATCTGGATGTGCAAAATCTGATCATCAAAGGGATAACGCTGAAGCCGAAACCGCTTCACCACAGCTGAACGCACCCGATAAAGATTCCAGGAGCCTGTGGCCGTCTTTTCATGGCTCACCCGCTCAAACCGTTGGATATCGCCGTCGTAAATCCCATTCAGGATCATCAGATTATCGCTCGGATCCGACTGGGCATCACCTGCCCATTCCGTCCAAAGCAGCATCTCCACAGAGAACTGGTCCTGCAGGAGATCGATGTTGTTGATGTTGGTGATGTAGGCACCAAGTCGAAGCGGCGGGCCTTCCGGCTCCATCACCTCCGCCGGGACCCTCCCCCAGTCGATCGCTGCGGGCCTCTGCTCCACAGCGGCCTGCCCGCCCCATCCCACTTGAGCGAGGGAAAGGGTGAGAACGCAGGCCAGAGCGACCCAGAGAAGCCGCCATGTCCAACGCCGGGACCTCACCCTCACGCCTGCAAGCGTTCAATGCCTCCCCACCATGACAAGGTTGAATGCGGACGGCCAGGCTGCGACCAGCCTTTCGCAGCTCCTGCATACGATTGGCCTGGGAATCAGTGAAGACCTGATGCCAAGCGAACTCCGAAATTGATGCAGGAACCGACGTTGGTGCGCATTGGATCGGCTCTGAGCGGGTTGATGCTGGTGCTGTTTCTGGTGGTTCATCTGGCCGGTTTGTTGCCCGCGCTGATCGCTCCGGTGCATTTCGAGCAGTACGCCACGGCCCTGCATCACCAGCCATGGCTGCCGGTGTTGGAGGCCGGCCTGGCCGCCACCGCAGCCATGCATCTGAGCTTCACCGTCGCCAAAACGCTTCGGAATCGGGGGGCTGGAAACACGGCGGCGCTGCTCAGCCGTCGCGGTCGTCCATTGGACGCTCTGGCCAGCCGCAGCAAGGTGGCTGCCGGCGTGATCACCTTGGGATTTCTGCTCTTGCACCTGCAGCAACTGCGCTGGCCACGGCCGAGCGACGGGCTGGAACGGGAGGTGCTGCAGCAGGTGCTGCAGCAACCGATCAACCTTATGGTTTATACCGCCGTTAGTCTAGCCATCGGCCTGCATCTGCTCCACGGCGCGGAAGCAGGACACCGCAACCTGGGTCTGCTCACCCCGGCCAACGGCCCCAGCATCCGCTGGGGAGGTCGCCTCTTGGCGTCGGGAATCGGCGGAGGTTTTCTACTGATCAGCCTGGGACTGGCCCTCGGAGGCTTGGCATGACGAACGGACTTCCTGATCCAAGGATTCCCGCCGAGCCGCTCACCAGTGCCTGGCAACGCACCCGCGAGGGGCTGCCGCTGATCAGCCCTCTGCGCAAAGGGCAGATGGATGTGCTTGTGGTGGGCACCGGCCTGGCGGGGGCTTCCGCTGCTGCAACGCTGGCCCAACAAGGCTACCGGGTCACAGTGCTCAGCTTTCACGACAGCCCGCGGCGGGCCCATTCGGTGGCAGCCCAGGGGGGCATCAACGCCGCACGTTCCGTGGCGGTGGATGGCGACAGCGTCAGTCGCCTGTTCGCCGACACCCTCAAGGGGGGTGACTTCCGAGCCCGGGAAGCAGGCTGCCAACGGCTGGCGGAAATCAGCAGCGGCATCATCGATCAATGTGTGGCTCAGGGGGTGCCGTTCGCACGCGAATACGGCGGCAGCCTGGCCACCCGCAGTTTTGGCGGAGCCCTGGTAAGCCGCACCTTCTATGCCCGGGGACAGACCGGCCAGCAATTGCTCTACGGCGCTTACCAGGCCTTGATGCGCCAGGTGGAGCTGGGTCGCGTTCAATTGCTCACCCGCCGTGACGTGCTCGAGCTGATCACCGTGGATGGGGTCGCCCGCGGTGCGGTGGCGCGCCATCTGCTGAGCGGTGAATTGGAGGTGCACACCGCCCGCACGGTTCTGCTCTGCACGGGTGGTTACAGCAACGTCTACTTCCTCTCCACCAACGCGCTGAAATCGAACACCAGTGCGATCTGGAGGGCTCACCGCAAAGGTGCGCTGTTCGCTAACCCCTGTTTCACGCAGATTCACCCCACCTGCATCCCCAGTGGAGATCTCTTCCAGAGCAAGCTGACGCTGATGAGCGAAAGCCTGCGCAACGACGGTCGGGTCTGGCTGCCCAAAACCCCTGGCGATGCACGTCAACCCGAGGCAATCCCTGAAGAGGAACGCGACTACTTCCTCGAGAGGCTCTATCCCACCTACGGCAACATGACCCCGAGGGATGTCGCCTCCAGGAGGGCCAGAGAACTCTGCAACGCGGGGCAGGGTGTTGGCCCAGGGGGGCGGTCGGTGTACCTCGACCTCACCGATGCCATCGAAGCCGAAGGCAAAGACGCCATTGCTGCCCGCTACGGCAACCTGATGACGATGTATGAGCGCATCAGCGGCGACGACCCGTACAAAAAACCGATGCGGATCTACCCCGCCCCCCACTACACGATGGGCGGCCTCTGGGTGGATTACCACCTGATGAGTTCGATCCCCGGCCTGTTTGTTCTGGGGGAAGCGAACTACTCCGAACATGGCGCCAACCGCCTCGGCGCCAGCGCCCTGATGCAGGGGCTTGCCGATGGCTACTTCATCGCGCCATCCACCGTCACGGCCTGGCTGGCGGGCACACCAGCCGAGGATGTGGCGACCGATCACCCGGCCTGCCGAGAGGCCTTGGAAAGCACCCGGCGCCGCATCAGCCACTTGCTCAACAGCGAAGGCAACACTCCGGTGGACAGCTTCCATCGCGAGCTGGGCAGCGTGATGATCGACCGCTGCGGCATCAGCCGCCATGCCGATGGTCTGGCGCAAGGGCTGGAGCAGGTGAAGGCGCTGGAGGAGCGGTTTGAGGCCGAGGTGAGGGTGCCCGGCGAAGCCAGCGGCCCCAATGCCGAGCTGGAGAAAGCCCTGCGGGTCAAGGACTTCTTCGGGCTGGCCCAGCTGATGCTGCGGGATGCCCTGGCCCGCGAGGAGTCGTGCGGCGCCCACTTCCGTGAGGAACACCAAAGTGACGAGGGTGAAGCCCAACGGGACGACGTCAACTTCGCGCACATCGCGGCCTGGGAACACAAGGCCGACGGTGAGCCGATCTGCCACAGCGAACCGCTGCAGTTCAACGCGCTGCAACCCAGCACCCGGAGCTACAAATGAAACTCACCCTGCGAATCTGGCGGCAACGCAGCGCCGATCAACCCGGTGAATACCAGAGCCATCGGCTGGAGAACGTCTCCCCCGACCTCTCCCTGCTGGAGGCCCTCGATCAGCTCAACGAACAACTGATCAGCTGCGGGGAACGGCCGGTGAGCTTCGAGCACGACTGCCGCGAAGGCATCTGCGGCAGCTGCGGCTTCCTGGTGAATGGCCAGGCCCATGGCCCACGGGCCGCCACATCGGTGTGTCAGCTCTACCTGCGGGAATTCGACGATGGCGTGGTGCTGACCCTGGAGCCCTGGCGAGCCACGGCCTTCCCTCCCATCCAGGATCTGATGGTGGACCGCTCGGCCTTTGACCGGCTGATCGCGGCCGGCGGCTACTGCTCAACCGGCACAGGCCAGGCCCCGGATGGCAACGCCCTGCCGGTTGGCCGGGAGCAGGCCACCAGCGCCTTCAGCACAGCAACCTGCATCGGTTGTGGCGCCTGCGTCGCCAGTTGCCGCAATGCCTCGGCCAGCCTATTCGTGGCCGCCAAGCTGGCGCACCTGGGGCAACTGCCGCAGGGGCAGCCGGAACGGGCGAGCCGTGCCGACGCCATGCAACGCCAGATGGAGGCGGAGGGCTTCGGCAGCTGCAGCAGCAACCTCGAATGCGAGGCGGTCTGTCCCCAGGAGATTTCCGCTGACTGGATCAGCTGGATGCACCGTGAGCGCAGGCGCTGATCCTGGCGGGTTGCCACCGGAATCTGGCGCAACAACACGGCCTGGCGCAATCGATGCCTGATCTGGCAACTGCAGGCCCCCATCATCGCTGGCAACGAATGACGTGCACACCCTCAACGCAGGAGAGTGCGGTGATGTTGATCAACGATTCCTATTTTAACGACTCGGATCCACACACTCTTTCGATCAGTGACCCGAGGGAAATCGCAGCAGCTCCAGCCCAGACATCATCAGAAACTTTTTTCGCATCACCACAGCGCCATCACTACTGTTTGTTGAAGCATCGATTCAAGCCAGGAGCATGCAATCCAAGTCCCAACCGGAGCAGATCACCAAAACAGTGGTGGGCGTCACCACGGTCTTCATCGGTGGCATTGCCCTGATCTCCAGTGTGTTCGTTGTTCCCGCCGGTGAAGTCGGGGTTGTCACCACCCTTGGGAAAGTCTCCAAGACCCCCAGAGAGCCAGGATTGAACCTCAAACTTCCGTTCATTCAGGCGACCCATAATTTCAGCGTCAGAACGCAGGTCATCCCCGAAAAATTCTCAACGCTCACCAAAGACCTGCAGGTGATTGAAGCGACAGCCACGGTGAAATATGCGGTGAAGCCCGGTGAAGCACCCAGGATCTACAGCACGATTGCCACAGACGATTCCGCAATCTATGCAAGGGTGATTCAGCCTTCACTGCTGAAATCCCTGAAATCGGTGTTCTCAAAATATGAACTCGATACAATTGCCACCGACTGGAACAATATCTCTACACTTGTTCAAGAAAGTGTTTCCAACGAACTTAGCAAATTCGACTATGTGGCTGTCAAAGGATTGGACATCACTGGCTTGAAAATTGCCGAGGAATACCGGGCAGCAATCGAGCAAAAGCAAATTGCTCAACAACAGCTTCTGCGCGCCAAAACAGAAGTTCAGATCGCCGAACAAGAAGCCCTGAAGTTTCAGACCTTGACCCGGTCTCTGAATGACAGCGTCCTCTACAAGCTGTTCCTCGATAAGTGGGACGGAAAAACCAAGGTGGTTCCTCCCATTCGCGGAGGCAGCACACCGCCGGTGATTGTGGGCCAATAACGAGGCGCTTCAGAGCCCAGCGCAGCCGCGGATAGCCGCCTCCAGGTCAGCCATGGCCTGAACGCCGCGGCCGGCCTCCAACTGCTGCATCACCAGATCCGCCTGGACCCCCAGCAGCAGCGTCTGGCAGGGGTAGGCACTACGGGCCGACGCCTGTCGCTGCAGCGCTTCCGCCTCGATCAAAGCTTGTTCACAGAGCTGAAAATGGCTGTGCTCAAGGCAGCGCTGAGCACGGGCCTGAAAAGCGGCCAGAGGCGATGCCCTCACCCCAGGGGCCATCACACCAAGAACGAGCAGGACTGTGACGGAGCGCGCGAGCAGGGCACAGGGGGGCGATTTGCTGAGATGATGCCTCAACTTCGACAAATCTCCCCGCCGTGTATACCGACTGGACCGCCATTGCCCTGCTGCTGTTCACCGCGGTACCGCTGTTGATCGTGGTGGCAACGGCCACCTACTTCGTGATCCAGAACGACCAGAAGACTCCCCTGGGCTGAGATTCAAGCCAGGGGCCGGGTTGGACAGCTGATCTTGGCTAGGCCAGGAGTGTTCAGGGGCTGATGGTTCAGCGGTGCCGATTGCACCGCTGAACTGATCTGACCGGTTCCAAGACAGACGATGCAGGTTCGGAAGCGATCACCCGACACCCGCTGCATCCTACTACCACCACAAATGGTGCACGTGCACATGATCCGAGGGATCTGACGAAGATTCAGTGTGGGTCGAAAACCCACGCCTGATCCCGAAGTATTCCTTAAGAAATCACCGCATTGATGGCCTGCTGCGTCAAGTGTTCGAGCAACTCTGTTGCACTAATACGCGCCTCAGGGGCCACGAGCTGAAGGCCTGAGGCCAAACGACCAATCACAGCAGCCGCATCCAACCCCGCATCACGCAAGGGTTTCAAGCCTGCACAGGCTTCACGCTTGGAGAGTTTCTGGCCGCTGGCATCGCAGAGCAGCGGCCCATGGCGGAAGCGGGGCGGAGCTTCACCCAGGGCCGCAAAGAGGCTGCGCTGCGCTGGCAGGGCCTCGCGCAGATCCGCACCACGCACCACATCGTTGATGCCGAAACTGAGTTCGTCGATCACGGTGGCGAGCTGGTAGGCGATGAAGCCATCGGCTCGCCGCAGCACCACATCGCCACTGCCGTGGGGATCGTCGTCGGCAACCCGAAGTCGCCAACTGGGGAGCCGCTGCCGCTGCCAGCCCCAGTTATGAACGGCCTGACGGCAGAAGCCGGAATAGATCGGCTGATCGGCAAGCTCACGCCGAGAGCAGCGACAGGCGAACAAACGTCCGGATCGGCGCAACCACGACAACCAAGAGTGGTAAATGCCACGCCGCTCGCTTTGCAGCAGCACCGGACCATCCCACTTCAAGCCCAACCAGCGCAGATCGCTTTGGATCGCCTCGATCGCACCGGCGCGGTTGCGCGGTGTGTCGAGGTCATCGATGCGCAGCAACCAGGCCCCACCGGCCTGACGTGCTGCCAGCCACGAGAGCAGGGCCGTCTGCAGGTTGCCCAGATGGAGCAGCCCGGTCGGCGATGGAGCGAAACGACCGCGGTAGCCACCGGCGGCAGTCAGGGCACGACCCGCCTCAAGATGCCGCTGCAGATGCTCTGGAAGAGCCATCACCTGAAACAACTATCAAAAAAGGCGACCCCGATGGGCCGCCCGGACAACAAGGTTGAGACGTCGATCAGCCCTGAACGCGATCCTTGAACATCTTGCCGGCGGTGAAGGCGGGAACACGCTTGGCGGGAATCGCGATCTTCTCGCCGGTTTTGGGGTTCAGACCTTGACGGGCGGAACGCTCACGGGGTTCAAAGGAGCCGAAACCCAGGATGGACACTTTCTTACCTTCCACCACGGAGTCGATAATCGTGTCGATGGCGGCGTCGACAACCATGGAAACGTCGGTCTTGGTGAGCTCGGTGCGAGCAGCCACCAGATTCACCAGATCAGCTTTGTTCATTGGTTAGAGAGAGTCGGGGGGCGGGAGACGGCTCAGATACGGCGTAGTGGGCTCGCCGCTGCCTTCCCCAAGCGGCCCAATCGTATGGAGAGCAACCGGTTGCTGCAAGCGAAACGTGCTGTGCCGCAATGCTTTAGCAGTTCTCCGCAACATCACTCCAACCACTGAAGGGCACGAGACGCTCACCACGCAAAGCGCCAAGCGCCGCTCCAGACAGCAGTTGGGGACTGGCATCTGAAGGAATCCAGTCCCTGAGTTTGGCCAGACTGTTCAGCTGCCTGGGCCAGTGAAACGTGCGGGCATGGCGCATCGGTGCGAGCTGACCGGGCCCCCATGGCGTCAGCAAACGCCCGCAGAACAACAGGTTTTTTGGTGGCGGAGCGAACACCACACAGCTTCCCGGCGTAGGACCCGGCGTCCACAACAGCCGCAAACCACTGGCGGTGGTGTGGTGCTCAGAGAAGGTCTCCAACGGCTCAACGTTGGGCAAGAGATAGGCCTCCTGTTCTTGCACCAGCACGGGCCAGCCCAGGCGCTCCTGCACACGACGCAGGCGCCCATGGCCTTCACGGCTTGTGAGCAGGATCCTTGGGCTGCGGGTTCCCGCCAACTGGCGCAGAGCCGTGAGACTGGCCTCCGTCAACGGCGGACAGTCGACCAACACGGGCTCGGGGTCCAGACCCAGCCACCAGGAACTGCCGCCCTGGCTGTCGCGGTTGGGCGGAAACAACCAGAGGTCGTCACGCAGCTGCTGCGGCGGCCGACCGGCCTCAAGTGTGGTGGTCATCGCCATTGGTTCATAACAACGGACCAAACCACTAGTTTGAAGTCGAGATGCCCCAACGGGCTTTGAGTGGCATTCACCCCGGTTCTCCCTGGCCCCTGGGCAGCAGCCTCACCAGGCGGGGGGTGAATTTCGTGCTGGCGGCCCCCGGGGCCGACCGGATTGAGTTGCTGCTCTACAGCAACAGCAATGACCGCAGCCCGGAACGGGTGATCGAACTGGATGTTCGACGTCACCGCTCGGGCAACTACTGGCACGTGGAGGTGGAAGGAGTCGGCGAAGGCTGCTGTTACGGCTACCGCGTCTTCGGGCCACTGGCACCAGGGGGCCATGGCTTCCGCCCCTCCAAGGTGTTGCTCGACCCCGCCGCCCGCGCCATTAGCGGCTGGGACGTCTACGACCGGGTGCTGGCCACCGGCCTCTCACCCAATGCCCATACCTGCCTCAAGGCGGTGGTGTGCGAACGGGATCTGTTTGATTTCCAGGCCCATCCGCGCCCACGCCACAGCTGGCAACGCACGGTGATCTACGAGCTGCACGTGGGGGGCTTCACCCGCCGCGAGGATGCGGGCGTTGCCGCAGCGAACCGGGGCACATACCTCGGGCTGATTGAGAAGCTGCCCTACCTCAAGGAACTGGGCATCACGGCAGTGGAGCTGTTGCCGGTGTTCTGCTTCGATCCGGCCGATGCCCCCCCTGGGCGCGACAACGTGTGGGGTTACAGCCCCCTGAGCTGGTTCACACCCCACCACGGCTACTGCAGCAGTAGCAATCCGCTGCAGGCCCGCCATGAGGTGCGCCAACTGGTGGCCGCCTGCCATGACGCCGGCATCGAAGTGCTGCTGGATGTGGTCTACAACCACACCACGGAAGGCAACCGCCATGGCCCCACGTTGAGCTGGCGTGGCTGTGCTGATGACGTCTACTACCACCAGAACGACGACGGCGATTATCTGGATGTGAGCGGCTGCGGCAACTCGATCGCCGCTAACGCGCCGATCAGCACCCAGTTGATCCTCGAATCAATGCGGTGCTGGGCCCTGGAGCTGGGGGTGGATGGCTTCCGCTTCGACCTGGGCATCGCCCTGAGCCGCGGCAATCAACTCAAACCCCTCAACGACCCGCCCCTGTTCACGGCGATGGGGGCCGACCCGCAGCTGAGCGACCTCAAACTGGTGAGCGAACCGTGGGATTGCGGCGGCCTCTATCGGCTAGAGGATTTCCCCGCCAAGCGGATCGGCACCTGGAACGGCCATTTCCGCGACGGCATGCGGCGTTTCTGGAAGGGTGACGACCACAGCACCTGGACCCTGGCCCAGCGGTTCAAAGGCAGCCCTGATCTCTATGACGGCAAGCCCGTAGCCCTGGGGCGTTCGGTGAATTTCATCACCGCCCATGACGGCTTCACCCTGGCGGATCTGGTGAGCTACAACCGCAAACACAACCTGGCCAACGGCGAAGACAACCGCGACGGCGAGAACCACAACAACAGCTGGAACCACGGCATCGAAGGCCCTAGCAGCAATCCCCTGGTGCAGACCCTGCGGCGCCGGCAGCAACGCAACCTGCTCAGCTCACTGCTGCTGGCCCGCGGGGTGCCGATGCTGCTGATGGGCGATGAAGTGGGCCGCAGCCAGGGAGGCAACAACAACAGCTGGTGCCAGAACAGTCCGCTGGGGTGGATGGTCTGGGATGAAGACCACTGCGACCTGGAACTCAAGCTGTTTCTGCAGCGGCTGCTGCGGCTGCGCCAGGCCCTGCCGCAGCTGTTCAATCCGCTGGTGCCGCCACGGGAAAGCAACCGCAAATCAGCACCACAGCCATCCGAACAGCGGAGCGATCTCTGGCGGCAATGGCACGGCGTGAGCCTGGCCAAACCCGACTGGGCGGCCTGGAGCCGCACCACGGCCACCAGCCTCCACAGCGGCAGCCGCGGTGCTCTGCTCTGGATGGGCTTCAACGCTTACAAGGAAAGTCTCAGCTTTGAATTGCCGATTCCGGCATCCCCCTGGAAGCGGGTGATCGACACCTCGTTGCCCAGCCCCCAGGATTTTCCTGCTGAGCCGGTGAACTTCAGCTGCATGGAGATACCTCTGCAAAGTCGGAGCTTCGTGCTGCTGCTTGCCGAAGAGGAAATCTCAGGCCTTCGGTTGTAATCAGAGCGGGTGACGGGAATCGAACCCGTGTCATCAGCTTGGAAGGCTGAGGTCTTACCATTACACAACACCCGCATAGTACAAACGAATCACTGCCCCAGGGGTTGGTGGTGTCGTAAGCACGCATTCATTATGGCAATCCGCCTGACCCCAGCCTCCGCGTGACATCGACCGACGCATCCCTGCAGGGATCCCGCCGCAGGCTGATGCTCGCCTACGGCCTCGGCGACGCCGGCACCGGGCTTGCCGCCACCCAGCTGGGCTTCTATCTCTTTCCCTTTTTCATTTGCGCCGCAGGCCTGCCGGCCTTCATCGCCGGCTCCCTGCTCACGGTGAGCAAGGTATGGGACGCGCTGAATGATCCGTTGATCGGCTGGCTCAGCGACCACACCCGCAGCCGCTGGGGCCCGCGGTTGCCCTGGATGCTGACCGCAGCCCTGCCCCTGGGCATCAGCCTGACGGCGATGTGGTGGGTACCCCCGGGCGACACAGTGCAGCGCACCACGTACTACGCCGTGATGGCGGTGTTGCTGATGACCGCCTACACCAGCGTCAACCTGCCCTACGCCGCCCTCAGCACCGAACTCACGCCGAACACCGCCATTCGCACCCGCCTCAATGCGGCGCGGTTCACAGGCTCGATCCTGGCGGGCTTGAGCGGCCTGATCGTGGCTTCGGTGGTGCTCACCGATGGAGGCGGGGGCTACCTGGCCATGGGCCGCATCACCGGCAGCATCGCTGCTACCACCACGCTGCTCTGCTGCTGGGGGCTGGCCCCCTACGCCAAGCGGGCCCAACGCCCGGTGCCCAACAACGTGCCGCCGATGCAGCAGCTCAAACGGGTGCTGGCCAACCCCCGCTTCCGCCAGGTGCTGGGGCTTTACCTCCTGCTCTGGTTTGGCCTGCAACTGATGCAGGTGGTGGCCCTGATCTGGCTGGTGCAGGTGGTGCACGTGCCCGCCAACCTCTCCACCTGGATCCTGTTGCCCTTCCAGATCGCCGCCCTGCTGGGGCTTCAGCTCTGGAGCAACATGAGCAACCGCATCGGCCGCGTCGCCACCCTGCGCTGGGGCGCGGGGCTTTGGATCAGCGCCTGCCTGCTCTCGATGCTGTTCCCTCCCCTGGCGGCGGATCCCGGCCTGCTGCAACTGCTGCCGCTGGTGGGGCTGATTGCCCTGGTGGGGGTGGGAGCGGCGACGGCCTATCTGATTCCCTGGTCGCTGCTGCCGGATGCGATCGACGCTGACCCAAGCAAACCCGCCGGGCTTTACACCGCCTGGATGGTGTTCGGCCAGAAGCTGATCATCGGCCTGACCATGTCGGTGTTCGGCAGCCTGCTCTCGCTCACCGGCTACATCTCCGCCAAGGGAGGCAACTGCAGTGGAGCGCTGAGTTTCATCGAACAGCCGGATTCAGCCCTGCTGGCGATTCGGCTCTGCATGGGCCTGATTCCCTCGATCCTTGTGCTGCTTGGCCTTGTGGTGATGCGAGGCTGGCCCGACCGTGGAGCCCACCTGCAGAAGGCCGCCGGATGAACACGCCCCGTTCGATCAAACGCCTGGGCGCCAGCCTGCTGATCGGAGGCCAGGCCGTGGCCGCCACCCTGCGCGGCCGGATTGATCGGGGCGAGCTGCTTGAGCAACTGCTGGACGCTGGCCCAGGCAGCGTGCTGATTGTGTTGATCATCTCGGTGGCCGCCGGCTCGGTGTTCAACATTCAGGTGGCCGCAGAACTCACCCGCCAGGGGGCGGGATCAACGGTGGGCGGCATCCTGGCGATCGGCCTGGCACGGGAGATCGCCCCCCTGCTCACCTCCTGCCTGCTGGCCGGCAAGGTGGCCACCGCCTACGCCGCCCAGCTGGGCACGATGAAGGTGACCGAACAGATCGACGCGATCACGATGCTGCGCACCGATCCGGTGGAGTACCTGGTGGTGCCCCGGATGATCGCGATGGTGGTGATGGCTCCGGTGCAGTGCTTCTTCTTCTTCCTGGTGGCGGTGTGGTCGGGCCAACTCACCAGCACAGCCCTCTATAACATTCCTCCGGCGGTGTTCTGGACTTCGGTGCGCACCTGGATGGCCCCGCTGGACCTGCCGTTCATGCTGGTGAAGGCCGTGGTCTTCGGCATGATCATCGCCACGGTGGCCTGCGGCTGGGGCCTGACCACCCGTGGCGGCCCCAAGGAAGTGGGCACCAGCACCACCGGAGCGGTGGTGATGATCCTGATCCTGGTGGCCTTGATGGATGTCGTTCTCACCCAGGTTCTATTCGGAGCATGAGTTCAACCCCCGCCCCCGTCACCCTCAAGCCGGATGTGCGGCTGCCGCTGCTGGTGGTGGCCCTCGGCCTGGCGCTGCTGCCGTTGCCTTTCTCCCCCTGGCCCACCTTTGTGGTGGCGCTGTTCGGCCTGTTTCTGCTCATCCAGAGCGCCAGCCTGCGGCTGGAATTCAAGGAAGACGCTCTGATCGTGTGGCAGAACGGCCGCGAGCTGCGGCGTTTCCCCTACGACCAATGGCTGAGCTGGCGGCTGTTCGCCCCCTGGCTGCCGGGCCTCTTTTATTTCCGCGAAACCCAAAGCATTCACTTTCTGCCAATCCTGTTCAGCCCCAAGGAGCTGCGAGAACAGCTGGAACTGCGGGTGGGAGCGCTGGAAGTGCCGAACGGCGACCCGGAAGACAGCACGAGCAATAGCGCGAAGTAGCACGATTTCGATGCGATTTCGTGCATATATCCATGCAATTCCGTGCAACCCTGTCGCAGTTGTGATGCCACCTGTTTTTCTGCGTTCTGGTCGGCTGGAATGGAGGGATGGAGAGCACGGCAGCTGACGCAATGCCCGACGACACCGACCTGACCCCCCAGGCGCCTGAACCGGAACAGGCCCCGGCAGAGTCCAGCGGCGAAACCAGCACTGACCCTGCCAGCACCACCGGTGCCGAGCCCTCCGCCGCAGAAGCCAATCCCGTGATGGAGCTGGCCCTCAAGGATCTGCAGGAGCGCCGCAATGCCCTGCAGGCGGAGATCACCGCCCTCAGCTCCCGCAAACAGCAACTCGAGGCCGAACTGAAGGCCAACTTCGCCGGCCAGTCCGACGCCATCGCCCGCCGCGTGAGGGGCTTCCAGGAGTACCTGGGCGGCGCCCTGCAGGACCTGGTGCAGAGCGTGGAAAACCTGGAGCTGGTGGTGCAGCCGATGGTGGTGCAGCCCTCCCCCCTCGATCAGGCGGCAGACAACCCAGCAGCGCCAGAGAAGACTGGCGAGAGCACTCCGCCGCCAGCGGTGGCCGACACCTTCCGCCCCGATGAAGAGCTGATCCGCCAGACCCTGGAGCGCTTCCTCAAACAGCCCGACGTCTACGCCGACCCCTGGAACCTGCGGCGCAGCATCGACGCCCGCGACACGGCCCTGCTGGAGGACTGGTTCTTCAATCAGGGCGGACGTGGCGCCCAGCCCAGCCGCGGCACCCGGCCGCGCAACATCCTGGCGAGCGCGGCTCTGATCGCGGTGATCGGTGAGCTGTACGGCGATCAGTTCCAGTGCCTGGTGCTGGCCGGCGGCCCTGAACGGCTCGGTGAATGGCGGCGCGGCCTGCAGGATGCCCTGGGCCTGGGCCGGGAAGACTTCGGCCCCAGCAGCGGCATCGTGCTGTTCGAGCGCCCGGAAGCCCTGGTGGAGCGGGCCGACCGGCTGGAGGAACGGGGCGAAGTGCCCTTGATCCTGATCGATGCGGCCGAGCGCAGCGTCGACATCCCTGTGCTTCAGTTCCCCCTCTGGTTGGCCTTCGCGGCCGGACCGGGTGAACGCCTCGACGACGACGATCTGCTGTGATCCAAACAGCATTCACCGCCCTGCTGCTGCTGGCCATCGGCTACCTGCTGGGAGCCATCCCCAGCGGTTACCTCGCCGGCCGCTGGCTCAAGGGCATCGATCTGCGCGACTGCGGCTCCGGCAGCACCGGCGCCACCAACGTGCTTCGCAACGTGGGCAAGGGCCCAGCCCTGGTGGTGTTCCTGATTGATGTGGGCAAAGGCGCCCTGGCGGTGCTGCTGGCGAAAAGCGTCGGCCTCAACGACTGGTTGCAGGTGCTGACGGGCCTGGCGGCCTTGGCCGGGCACATCTGGCCGGTGTGGCTGGGCTGGAAGGGCGGCAAAGCGGTGGCCACTGGCCTTGGCATATTTCTGGGCCTGGCCTGGCCGGTGGGACTGGCCTGCTTTGGCCTGTTCATGGCCGTGATCTCGATCTTCCGGATCGTGTCGCTCTCCAGCGTGGTGGCCGCCATCGGACTGCCACTGTTGATGCTGCTCTCTGGTAGCAGCAGCGCCTACGTAGTGGTGTCGTTGGTGGCCAGCCTGATGGTGCTCTGGCGCCATCGCAGCAACATCGAACGGCTGCTGGCGGGCACCGAACCCAAGATTGGCGCGAAAGCCAAGGGCTGAGCTGGCTCCTTGAGCACAACCAGCTCACACAACAGATTGGAGCGCGCCGATCAAAGATCTCCGCAACAGGCTGCAAAAGCAGCGCTGGGATCCTCGGCCTTGCTGATCGGCCGGCCGATCACCAGCTGACTGGCACCAGCGGCAATCGCCTCAGCCGGCCCCATCACCCGGGCTTGATCACCAACGGCTGCTCCTCTGGGGCGGATGCCTGGGGTGACCAGCGCGAACGGTTGAGGGTGTTGCGCCCGCAATGCCGCGGCCTCCAGGGGTGAGCACACACAACCACCAATGCCGGCGGTCGCCGACAGCTGCGCCAACGCCGGCACCCGTTCGGCGATGCCCTGGGCAATGGCGAGTTCCCGTTGCAGCCGTTGCTCCTCCCAGCTGGTGAGCACCGTCACCGCCAGCAACGTGGGCGCGGGTTGCCCAGCAGCCTGGGCTCCTTCCTCTGCCGCAACCTTGACTGCCTTGAGCGCTTCGCTGCCGGCGCAGGCATGCACCGTGATCAGTTCGGCCCCCAGCGCCGCCGCCCTCCGGCAGGCACCGGCCATCGTGGCCGGGATGTCGTGGAATTTGAGGTCAAGAAACACGCGCAGCCCCTGCTCGCGCAGCTGGGCCACCACTTCTGGCCCCGCCTGCACGAACAGCTCCAGACCCACCTTCACCCAGCGCAGCCCGTCCACGTGGGCTGCAAAGCGCAGCGCCTGATCCGGCGCCATGCCATCGAGGGCCACGATGATCCGATCGGCGGGGTCAGCGGAGAGCGTCGGAGCCAAGGCAAGCGATTGATCCGGAGACCATCCTGTCGCCTCGGCCAGCGCATCTCAACAGATGTTCAGGCTGAGGGCGAAAGCCTGATACCAGTTGCTTGCTTAATGAAGCTCAGATAGTCGCGCTGCGATTCAGGCTTTCGCATGAATTCGATGCCACCACCAACAGGACCGGCAGTTAACGCCCCAAAGAGATGAAAAACTCGACAGGCCTTGATGTGCTTATGGTTCAAAGGCCTTATGGCTTGATAAGCCTGAAGAACCCCATCCATGATCAGTTCCCACAAATGAGATGACATCCCCCGTCCAATCTGGGGAATAAAAACCAGATAATCATTCATTGTGTGAGCAAGATCAACAGCGGGGTCAGAAATACAAAAAGACCAATCCAGAACCCCGGACAAAGAACCATTTTTAAACATCAGATTACCGCCGTGATAGTCACCATGAATCACAGCAAGATTCTCAGCATCAAGGGGTAAATGATCCCGCAGCCAAGCCATCAGATCAGCAGCCCAGGGGGTCTTCTCTTCAAAAAAACCCAATGCCTTTTGACGAACAAAAGGGTCCAAAAATCGCTCATCCGGAACACCAGCCCGTCTGAACGACTCAACAATGGGCCTCACATCCAGCTCATGCATGGTGGCCATCGACTCACCCACGGCCTTGGCATGAAGCTCAGGAGCCATCCCAAACACCGTTTGACCGGGCACCAGCTCCATCACCGCAAAAACACCTCCCAAGACTGATTTGTCTGCACAAACGTGATGAATCATGGGGGCATTGAGGCCCTGCTGATTCAGGATCTGATGCACAACCTGATGATGCAAAAGCTCCGCCACCTCACGGGCTGGACGCAGAATGCGAAGAACCCTTGGCTCCTGGTCAATCAGCTTGTAGCGATACAGCCGGGCATCAGCACCACCGGTCAGCCGCGAGGGTTCAACCTCATAGTGGACACGGTCTGACGATTCCGATTGCAGAAAGGCTAAAAAATCGGCCGTGATTTGCTGATCGGATCTGAATTCAGGTTCAAGGACTTGCGCTGGCATTGTTCTTCGCTTGGATAAACGCACCATCGCGCCAGTTCTCTCTTGGCGGATCCCCCAAAAGGGGGATATCCGGCGGCTCAGGCCACCAAGCGCCGGAAGGTCTTCTTGCCCAGCTGCAGCACCTTGCCCTCCAGCTCCGCCGCTGAGGTGAACTCCTGGTTGGGATCAGTGATCTTCTCCCCCTCCAGCCGCGCCGCGCCGCCCTTGATCTGGCGGCGGGCCTCACTGCTGCTGGCGCAGATGCCCACAGCGCTAAACAAGTAAAAGGCCTTGGCCGGGAAGTTCACCTCCGCCAGGGAGGCCTCGGGCACATCAGCGCCGGCATCACCGCTGCCGCCCACCAGGGTGGCGGCATCGCTCTGGGCCTTCTGGGCTGCTTCGATGCCGTGGCGGCTGGCGGTCACCGCCAGGGCCATCGCCTTCTGCTTCTCGCGCGGGTTATCCGGCAACGACGCCAGATCCAGATCGGTCAGCAACGTGACGTAGTCGTCGATCGCCGCATCGCCGACCTTCTCCAGCTTGGAATACATCGACAGGGGATCCTCCTCCAGCCCCACCACGTTGCCGAGGCTCTTGCTCATCTTCTGAACCCCATCTAGACCCACCAAAATCGGCAGCAGCAGGCCGAACTGGGTGCCCTTGTTGAAGTGGCGCTGCAGGTCGCGGCCCATGGCCACGTTGAACTTCTGGTCGGTGCCGCCCAGCTCCACATCCGCGTTCACCGCCACCGAGTCGTAGCCCTGCAGCAACGGGTAGAGGAATTCATGCAGCGCGATCGGGGTTCCACTGCCGTAGCGCTTGGAGAAGTCGTCCTTGGCCAGCATCTGGCCCACGGTGCCGGTGCCGAGCAGGCCGATCACCGCCGGCAGATCCATGCCCTCCAGCCACTCGGAGTTGTATCGCACCTCCAGGCGGCCAGGGGTTTCGAAATCGAGCAGCGCCGTTTCCTTGGGCTGGTCCTGCCCCAACTGGCGCAGATAGGTGGAGGCGTTGGCGGCCACCTGCTCCTTGCTTAGCTGCACCCGCGTGGCGCTCTTGCCGGTGGGATCGCCGATCCGCGCCGTGAAATCCCCGATGATCAGCACTGCCGTGTGGCCCCCGTCCTGGAAAGCCCGTAACTTGCGGAACAGGATGCTGTGACCAAGGTGGATGTTGCTGCCGGTGGGGTCAATGCCCAGCTTCACCCGCAGCGGCCGTCCTTCCTTTTCGGCCTGGGCCAACCGGGCCGCCAGGGCCTGATCCGCATCACTGGGATCGCCGGCAGGGAACAGGTCGGCCATGCCCCGAGACAACCAATCCGGCAACGACGGGATGGAGTCCGGCATAGGGAGGCGCAATGAGCAAGCGCTGGCGATCGTACGAGTCTTGGCTCAGGTCGAGCTGGTTCAGCTGGAAGGGGGCTGCTCGATCTGCGCCTTCATCCGCTCGAGGGTGGAGTTCATCTGATCGAACATTTGCTCGGGGGTGATGCCGAACTGGCTGAGCTGGGTGCGCAGCTGCTCCACTGTGAGCTTGGCCTGGAAATCCTCCGAGAGTTCAAAGCGCTTCATGAACACCCGGTAACGGCCCATCAGCTCTTCCATCGTCTCGATGAACTTCTTCTTGCCCTCCCGGTCGAACTTGCCGTACTCACTGCCCAGCTGCATCAGCTGCTGGTAATCGCTGAACAGGCGCTTGGCTTCGTCCTGAACGATGTCGGAATCGAAGAAGGCCATCGTCGGCATCACGCACTGCTTCGGCAAAGTCTGCCAAGGATTCACCAGTGGCAACGGGGGTGATCGCCGCACCTTGGCTTGGCATCAGCAACAGCGTTTTGTACGGTCTTGCTGACCCGCACCACCCGCTGGTGGCATCCGAATTCATGGTGAGTTTCGGGCCGCCTCCAGGATGTGGACTTCACCGCTCAGCTCAGCGCGATGCGTGACCTTCCCCAGCGCCACCGGCCCCTGTTGGAAGGGCGCCGCATCGTGGTGGCCTCCGCCGATCGCGTGTTGATAAGCGGCCTGGTGCACAGCCTCAACGGCATCGGCTCCCTGGTGGGGGCCGCAAGCACCGAAGCGGAAGCCCTCGCCTGTCTCAGCCACACAGCCGCTGATCTGCTGATCTGCAGCGACCAGCTCGAGCGCGGCAACGGCCCCTCGCTGGTGGCGGCTGCCAAGGCCCAGCAGCCCTCCCTGCGCTGCCTGATGCTGATTCAGCGCCCGTTGCTCAGCACAATTCACGCCGCGGCCAAGGCGCAATGCGAAGGGCTCTGCAGCCATGAGCGGATCGGCAATGGCGGCCTGCTCAGCGTGCTGCGCGCCATGGAGAGCGATGGCAGCCACATGGATTCAGTGATTGCCGGAGTGGCTAACCACGACCGTGGCTCCAGAGACGCCGCCCATCCCCTAAGCGACGTGCTGAGCCTGCGGGAAGAAGACGTGCTGCGCGGGCTCTGCAAAGGCCTCAGCAATCAGGAGATTGCCGATCAGCTGCATCTTTCGATTGAAACCACCAAGCACTGCGTCACCGGGCTGCTGCGCAAACTCGATGCCAAAAGCCGCACCCAGGCGGTGCTGATCGCCTTTCAGCGCAACCTGGTGGATCCACCGCTGCCGATTCCGCGCTGGACCCCCTAGCCCTGAAGGAGCATCCTGAGGGGACTCCAACGGTGCAGACGCCATGGTCAAACGCGCCGCCCTTACAGCCCTGGTGGTTCTCAGCGTCAGCAGCCTCGTTCAACGAGCAGGCTTCGCCGCCAGCGAGCGCATCACAGCTTTGGTAACCATCGCTGAGGCCAATGCCCGCTGCTTGGTCGAAACCAAGCAAATGAAGGCCGCCAAGGCCCAAGACATCGCCACCCGGTTTCTAATCAGCAAAGGAATGAGCGACGCCGACCGGAACGAGGTGAAAAGCGCTCCCGGCTACGACGATCTGCTGTACCAATACATCAACGAACAGGGGGGTTGTGAGGAGCTTGTGCGCCAGCTGCGCTGACGCGGCCCTACACCCTCGTTAAGGTCGGCTCATCTCTGCTGAGCAGCATGCCCCGCAGCCACTGGTTGGATCCCCTGGCCAGGCGGGTGCTGCAGGCCACAGGGCAGCTGCCAGCACGACCCAAGCCGGCGTTGCCGCAGCCTGAACCGATCGCGCCCGAGCCGCCGGCCTGGGTGATGGATGTGAACCGGGCCAGCCGCGATCAGTGGCTGCAGCTTCCCGGCTGCAGCCAGGACACAGCCGATCTACTGGTGCGGCTTCAGGGGGGTGGGGTGCAATTCGCCAGTGCCGATGATCTGTTCCGGCTGCTGGAGCTGCCGAGCGATCTGGCCAAGCTTTGGACACCCCATCTGCTCTTCCAGTGGCACGGTGATGCCCCACCGCAGCCGCAGGCCGCTCCCCTGGACCTCAACAACGCCAGCGCCGATCAGCTGGCCCTGCTTGGCTGGCCGGAACAACGGCTGGCCAACCTGATGCGGGAACGCCGACGCGACGGTTTCAAGGATCTGGCCGATCTGCAGGAGCGGCTCTGCCTGCCCGCCAGCAGCGTGGAAGCCCTGATCGGCCGGGTGAGTTTCGGCAG
This sequence comes from Synechococcus sp. CC9605, assembly GCF_000012625.1. Lineage (NCBI taxonomy): Bacteria > Bacillati > Cyanobacteriota > Cyanophyceae > Synechococcales > Synechococcaceae > Synechococcus > Synechococcus sp. CC9605. The sequence goes on from NC_007516.1 coordinate 1,929,507, forward strand.
CCGACGCTCCGGGCCCAGCCTGCCGCTGCCCTGATGCAGGGGGATCTCTTCTCGACTGGCGCACTGGCCTTCAGCAATGGGCCCGACCTGCCCCTGCAACGGGATCAGCTGCTCGCCTGGCAAGAGCGGCTGCATGCCCATCAGGCGCCGCTGTTCCGCGGAGAAAGCGCCGGCGCAGCCCAGGGGGATCTGTTCGGTGCTAGCCCCGAAGACGCTGCCGCGGCCATCAATCCACTGGCCCTGACCCCCCTGGCGATGAGTTTCTGGCGCTGGCCGGACCCGTCTCACCGCGGAGCAGCGATCTACCTGGTGATGGACAGGCCAGCCCAGCTGGAGCAGCCGCTTCTGCTGTATGTGGGCGAAACCCTGGCCGCCGAGCGCCGCTGGAAAGGTGATCACGACTGCAAGGCCTACCTCGCCGCCTACGGCGAAGCCCTGCACCGCTGTGAGCTGAGCGCCCAGCTGAGCATCCGCTTCAGCTGTGATGTGCCCAAGGCCACCCGCGCCCGGCGGGCCCTGGAACAACAGCTGATCCAACGCTGGTGGCCTCCGTTCAACAAGGAAACCCGCCAGCGCTGGGCCACCCCCTTCACCGCCGAGCTCTAAGGCCAAACCCATCACGCGGGATCGCTACGCTCGTCCTTTGTTGACGCGTCCACCCATGCGCTTCTCCCTGTCCTCCGCCGATTTGCAGGAGTGGAACGGCGATGTGCTGGCGGTGGGTCTTCCCCAGGGCGATGTCGATGCCACGGCAACGGCCCTGGAACAACGCTTTGCCGGCATCACCGATGCCCTCAAGCAGCAGGAGTTCAAAGGCAAGCCCGGCGACCAACTGGTGATCACGCCCCTCGGTGGGGGACCGCAACGGCTGGTGGTGCTGGGTCTAGGCGAGAGCGACGCCATCGATACCGAGCGCCTGCGCGGTGCCGCCGCCCGGGCCGCCAAGGCCGCCATCGGTTGTGAAGGCAGCCTGGGCCTGCAACTGCCCTGTGCGGGAAGCGATGCCCAAGAAGCTGCCCGGATCTGTGCTGAAGCGGTGCGGCTCTGCCTCTACAAAGACCAGCGCTTCCGCAAGGAGCCGGACCCGCGCCGGATCCCTGAGGCTCTGGAGCTGATCGACCTCAGCCCCGCCGCCGAAAGCGGCTTTGCGGCGGTGAATGCCACCTGCGCCGGTGTGGAACTGGCCCGGGAGCTGGTGGCGGCCCCCCCGAACGTGGTCACCCCGGCCGCCCTCGCCGACACGGCTGCTGGCATCGCCAAGGACCACGGCCTTGAGCTCAAGGTGCTCGAGCGCAGCGACTGCGAAGCCAAGGGCATGGGTGCCTTCCTGGCCGTGAGCCAGGGCTCCGATCTGCCGCCCAAGTTCATCCACCTGATCTATCGCCCCGAGGGCGAGGTGAAACGCCGCGTTGCCCTGGTGGGCAAAGGCCTCACCTTCGATTCCGGCGGTTACAACCTCAAGGTTGGTGCAGCCCAGATCGACATGATGAAGTTCGACATGGGCGGCAGTGCCGCTGTGCTCGGTGCCATGCGCAGCATCGCCGAACTCAAGCCAGCCGGCGTTGAGGTGCACATGGTGGTGGCCTCCTGCGAAAACATGGTGAATGGATCCGCCGTCCACCCCGGCGACATCGTCATGGCCGCCAACGGCATGACGATCGAAATCAACAACACCGACGCCGAAGGCCGGCTGACCCTCGCCGATGCCCTGCTCTACGCCTGTGAGCAGAAGCCCGATGCCGTGGTTGATCTGGCCACCCTCACCGGAGCCTGCGTCATTGCCCTGGGGGATGAGATGGCCGGGCTGTGGTCCAACAACGACGATCTGGCGGAGGCCCTCGATGCTGCCGCTCAGACGGGCGGGGAAGGGCTCTGGCGCATGCCACTGCGGCAGTCCTACAAGGATGGATTGAAGTCGTTGCTGGCCGACATGAAAAACACCGGCCCGCGACCCGGCGGTTCGATCACAGCGGCCCTGTTCCTCAAGGAGTTCGTGGCCAAAGACACCGCCTGGGCCCACATCGACATCGCCGGGCCGGTCTGGAGCGACAAGGGCAAAGGCGTCAATCCCGCTGGTGCCACCGGCTACGGCGTTCGCACCCTGGTGAACTGGGTGCTGGCCCAGTCATGAGCCGCTCCCCGGTGCGCTGGTACATCAAGGCTCAGCTAGGGGTACTGCTGCTACCAGTGGGCCTCTGCCTGTTCGGAGAGGCGGTGAGCCGCAAGGTGGTTCAGATGCTCGGTAAGGACGCAGGCCCCTGGTTCTGGTACGGAACCCTCAGCCTTATCTGCATCAACGCAGGCATCGGCCTGATGATCGACAGCGGACTGACCCGAGGATTCCCGGGGCGACGTCAGAGCTGATCAGGAGGCAACCGGCTGCAATTCGAGCGAACGATCCGGGGTTTCAAGTGCATGGATCTGCCACCGTGCTCGCTCAGAGCAGGTTTCCAACACACGATCAAGATCGTCCGATGCGTGCTTCGGTGACGCGTAGGGACCGATATGACGGGTGCCAAGACCATCCTTAATGGTCAGCAGATACATACAACCCTCCTCTCACCACCAAATCGTAAGCGTGGCTCGAAGCTTGGTCGATGGCCGGAAACCCGTCTGTTCACTGAGAACTTGCTGAATCATTCAGGTTGTCGCGCTTAATCTTTTCAACAGGTTGAGTGTTGGTTTCTTAAGGAATTCGACCAGATTTGATCAAGTAACGGCCCACTCCATCCCTTGGAGCGATCTGAAAGCTCTCGCTTTTTTCTTGGGTCCCTCACAGCAGGGATGTTTTGTCGCGATGGCGACGACCAGCCTCAGGAGCCCAGGCCATCCTTCGGTTGCTTCTTTCGGTGAAGGAGCAATGCGTCGAACGCGGGGGTGCCTAGGGAACACCCCCCTTTTTTATGGGAGTCAGCCCACCAGGACAAGGGCGACATTGAGAATTGCCAGCCCCACCAAGAACACCGCAGCCAACAACGCCGCTTCGGGGAAGAATTTGGCAATCACAAATCCCACCCCGAGAAACACCGAGGAAATCACGATGGCGGTGAGGTCCGTTCCCATCGAAGGGCGCTGACAGGCTGCTTCCCACGATGACGAGATCCCGCGCGAACCGTGATCGCCGAACCAGTTCACCCCACAACAAACCCTTGCCTCGACCTACTTGGTGTAGGTGACGCCTCGGTATGTGAGGGTGCGGCGACCTTCGCGCAGGAGCTCCTGGCGGCAGGTGGTGTAGTGCTCGCGCCGGTAGGTCAACTCAACGCAGACTTTGGGTGCTGATGGTGCTGCTTCATAGGTGTGACCTCGATAAAGAAGTGCCGTCATTGGATGTTCCTCGAGAAAACCCAAGTCCCCGTTCCGTGGCTTGGAGCGTCTGCGCCCCCGCAAGCAGGGGTGAACGTTTTGTAGCGGTTGCTACAAGCACATTTATAGATCAGTCGCCAACCCCGCGTTGCTCGAGCGGATACACACCACCCCTTGATCAGCACTCCTCACAGACGGGCGCACTGGCAGGCCATCCATCCATCGACCAGATCACGTCAGAGACCGCACCAGCGTTGATCCACTTGATGACACCGGTGTCCACATCAGCCACCTGAAATAAGAACGGGAGTCTGGGATGGCGAGCACTCCCCTCACAGAAGATCACTTGCCCCATCCACCAATCCCCCTGATCAAGGTGATCTCCACCCACAATCACGAAGTGCCCTGGGCGGACATGAAGGAACGGAGCTTCCGCCTTCACCGTGAGATCGCCGTGATCAACCGACATGCACGCCCTCGAGATGGTACGCCTGTACTCATAGTCATGGTGACGCTGGTTTGGCAACCAGTGGATGGGGGGCTGGCGCCGGGGTTCAGGTGTGTTGCCAGACTCTGACGTAAGCACTTTTGCTCCCTAGACGTGGACCGATGGGTGTCTAGGTTTCGACAGACTCCAGTTTTGTAGGCCGCCTTTCGATCGCACAAGGTCCTGACCCTGCCGCTGTCGAGAACGCCAATCGATGACTGACCGCACCCTCAGCATTTCCAACGCACTGCGCGAAGCGCAGCTGCAGCGCCTGGAAGCCTCCCTGGCCGCTAAGGCGGCATCCAAGCCTCATGCCACAACACAGCCAGCCAAAGACAAGGACGCAGAAGCACGCGACTGATCGCAACAGTCCTCACGCAATCCTTGATCAGATCGGCATATTGATGGAAATCCGGCGCCTGCCGATGTTCTCAAGTGCTGTGCTGTGGAGTCACTGCTCTCGATCTTGTTGGGTGTCGCCCTCGCCTGGGCGATCACACGGGTGATCATCTGGCTGAGCGATCGGGCTCGCTCGCGAGGGCGGTCTGCGGAAGATTTATGCTGCCATCTTTGAGCGATGGACCGATCCCCTGCAGAACAGGAACTCAATCGCATTGATCGTGAACTGGATGTGAACGAACCGCTCGGAGGGAACCACCCATAAAGCGAGGTGGTGGTCAGAGTGGAAAGTCAGGCAACCGATCCCTTGATGCCGTGCTGGTCACAGCGCTGCTGCTGTTCGTTGTTGCAGCAGCATTGGTGTTTGCAGGCCGGCTTAGCCCCACTCAACGGATGCAACTGACGGCTGGTTCCGTCAGGGGAGCTGTTGGCCTATTGCTGGGCTATGGCGTCGGAAGGCTGAGGCCTTAAGACCACCAGAACTGGGCGCTAGCTCCCCCAGGCGTTACCGGAGCGAGCGTGTCGCCCCAGACGCTGTCGAGCCTGCGGTCACGACCACAGCTGAACCGGTAGAAGTTGTATTTGACAGCGTTGTTCTCGGCATAGTTCTGGTGGGGAGAGTCCGTTAGGCCTCGATCCCCGTGTGGCATCCGCATCGCTCCAGTGCCACAACACCAACATCGCCACCAACCGCCAGGTGGGTGAGCTGTGCCAAAGGTTTTCTTAAGGCGCTTCCGTTGCAGCCTTCGCAACTCCCTTGATAGTACATCTGTACTTACAGGAAGTCGATGGAGGTAATGGAGGCGTGGCCACACGCTGATGAGCGGGTGATGTAGCGGTCGTACAACGAACAGGTCTGCATCTCGTGTGCGTGGTTCACCTACGGGATGGATGGTCGCTGCCACACCGTTGTGGGTTGCACCCTGCAAGAGGCGCAGCTTCAGCAAGGGCAGCACCTGACGCACTGCCGCCGCAACTGGAAGGCAGTGCACCACATGGAAACCGGCCCTGCTGTCGCCGCGTAACTACAATCGTGGGTATTAATTCTCATCGTGGGTGCTGAGTCCACAGTCGTGCCAACGGGTTTTTTACATTTTCCATACGCATAGTTTGCGACTTCTCCAGACAGCTCGACTGGAGATATCAGATCTGGCGGGTAATGCACGACCCGCCTTTTTTATGCGCTTTTTCGACACCGTTGGGCGCGCCTGTGAAGGTCTCGCGGTCATCCGTACCTCCGCACCCAGGCTTCGCTTCATAGCTTCGACAATTCTGAATGCAGAGCTGCATCAGGCAGTTGGACGGTCTCCAGTTCTGAGGGGTTCTGGAGATTTTTCCTTTCAGACGAAACCACCGGCTAAGCCGACTGATGGTGGTTCCGCTGCCCCAGAGGTCAGTCGTCCAATGCAGCACATCAGTTGTAGTTCTGTCGAAGCAGGGCGTGACGCATCACCTGCTACCTGCTGGACGGGGGGAGAAGCGGGCCGAGGGAAACCCGCTGCATGCATTCAGATCTCCCGATGGCGTTGCAGTGGTGCTCGCACCGACTGAATAATCGGTTACGTGAGAACGATTCTCGCTGGGTTGTAATGCCTAATTGGCCTCGTTTTTGAAGCAGCCCATAACTCCAGTAGCGCCCTCGCGTGGTGATGATGAAAAGGAAGGCAGTGGTGCCTTAACGCGTCGTGCATTTATTGAAGGGGGGATGGCTGATGGGCCGACCCCCTCTTTTATGAACGATTGGGTCAACGCTGACCTCGTCACCCACATCGTCCCCAGGGTCTGAGTTGAGCCGATAGGGTCACCTGACTGTTAGGCATGTCTCTCGTGAACCGTCATCCGAACATTGCCTTCTTCGGTGGCACCGTGATCATCGCGATCATGGTCATGACTGCTTTCGCCAACGTCGCTAACGCTTGCCATCACAACGCCGAGACAGCTGAGCAAACTTCAACAGAGGCTCCTCGGAAGGCTGACGAAAAGACTGAAGTCGAGGCTTGAGGAAGTCGCGGGTGAGGGGCCCGCGTGTCTTTCGCCTTCCTGCGACGACGCGTCGAACGGATATAGAGGTCGCTTCAACTTTCTAGACATCGCCACACAGAACTTCAACTGAGCCTTAATGCTTAATCCAGATGGTCGGAGCAATCTGTGCAAGCTCAGGAATAAATGGTTCAGCTGAGCACAGTGTCCAGCGGAGGCGTGATGCCTTCAATGCGTCGAGCGGAGGCAGGCTGAGGGGCCAGCCTCCTTTTTTTTATGAGCGACTGAGGCTCGTCTGCGGAGGTCTAGTCCTTCTTCGACCAGTCGTTGCCAGTGCGGGCGTTCTCACCCCAGACCTGATCGAGGCGTTTGTCCCGCCCACAGCTGAATCGATAGAAGTTGTACTTAATTGAGTTCGTCGAGGCATAGTTCTGGTGGTAGCCCTCGGCCGGCCAGAAGCGAGCCGCCTGCCTGAGCTCCACCTTCAAGGCAGACCGTGGTTGTCCCAGCTCGCGGGCCGCCGCCTGCGCACTGGCCTCAGCAGCCTCAGCCTGATCGACATCGGCCGTGAAGATCACCGGCCGGTAGGAATCGCCGCGGTCGCAGAACTGTCCGCCGCCATCAAGGGGATCCACATTGCGCCAGTAGCTGCGCAGTAGCTCCGCATAACTGATCTGATCAGGATCAAAACGCACCTGCACCGCTTCCTGATGCCCAGTGGTCTCACTGCTCACCTGCCGGTACGTGGGACGCTCCAGCTGGCCGCCGCTGTAGCCGCTGACGGCATCACGCACCCCCGGCAGATCCTCAAGGTCGTGCTCCAGGCACCAGAAACAGCCTCCTGCAAAGACGGCCGTCTGCAGCTCAGCCATGGCGCGCTGGGGCCAGCTGAACAACATCAGGCAGGTAAACAGCAGCAGCAGAGTTCGTTTCAATCGATCACCTGATCAAAGATGGCCTTGGCCGCCCGCTCGGTGACCCCAGGAGCCCCCAGGGTGGCCCGCAGTCGGTCATACCCCTCCAGCATGGCGTGGCGCTCAGGGGTGGCGGTCAACAAGGGGAGCGCCCTCTCCACCAGGGCCTCAGCCGTGAGTTCATCCTGCAGCAGCTCCGGCACCAACCGCTGCTTGAGCAACAGATTCACCGGGGAGATGTGGTCCACCTGGAAGCGCAGCACGTGGCAGGCAACCCAGGCCGTCAGTCGGCTGACGCGGTAACCGACCACCTGGGGAACCCCCTGCAGGGCCAGTTCCAGGTTCACCGTGCCGGATTTGCCCAAGGCAAGATCCGCCGCTGCACAGAGGGTGGTCTTCAGCCCATCCGCTTCAGCGGCGGGAATCACCCGCCCATGACGGACCCCGGCCTCCTGCAGCGCCGCAGCCAGGGGCGCTTCGAACGCCGCAAGCCCAGCGGGCAGAAGCACCTGAAGATCAGGGTGGCGTTGCTGCAACAGAGCAGCCGCCTGGGCCAGAGGTGGCATCAGATAGCGCAACTCCTGGGGCCGCGAGGCTGGCAGCAGCAACAGCACCGGGGCCTCTGGATCCAGACCCAGTTGGCGACGGGATCTGGCGCGATCGGGCAGGTTCTGGAAGCTGTCCAGCAACGGATGACCCACCCAGCTCACATCCGCACCACGGGCGGCATAAAACTCGGCCTCCGCCGGGAAAATCGCCAGGATCTTGTCGGTGAAGCCAAGCAGACGGGTGGTGCTTCCATCGCCGAAACGCCAAGCCCACTCCTGGGGGGCGATGTAGTACGTGATCGGCAGCTCGGGTTGCTGGCGCCGCAGCCGAGTGCCCAAGCGCACATTGGCCCCGACGTAGTCGATCAGCACTACCCCATCAAGGGAATGTTCCGCCAACAGCGCATCCACCCGGGCCTGCAGCCGCAGCGTGGGAAGAATCAACGGAACGGCCTCCCACAGGCCGATGGCTCCCATCGGCGCGGTGTCGGCGATCAATGCTGCACCCGCCGCCTCCATGCGCGGGCCACCCAGGGCCAGCAGCTCCAACTCGAGCCCCCGTCGTTCCGCCTCCAACCGCAAGGCGCGAATCAACAGGCTGCCCTGCAGATCACCGGAAACCTCTCCGGTGCTGATCAGCAGCCGAACCATCAGCGGCCCTGCACCGGCATCGGTCCCCGTCGGCCCTGACCAGTGGAGGCTTCCAGGAACCGGCAGAAGTGCTCAGCCGCCGGCAGCAAGGGCTGGCTGCGTGCCTGCTGAAGCGCGTCGGCAATCACCAGGTCAGAGCGATACATCAGGGTCCAGATGTCCTGCAGCTGCTTGAGTTCAGCGCCGTCATGGCTGGCAGCCAGGCCACTGCGCCGGAGGCCAACGCGGTTCAACCCCCGGACCCTGCCCGGATGCCCTTCCACCAGGCAGTAGGGGGGCACATCCCTGTCGACACGGGTCATGCCGCCCACCATCGCCATCCCACCGATGTGCACGAACTGGTGAATGCCCAGACAGCCACCAACTACCGCACGGTCTTCGATCACCACGTGGCCCGCCACCTGAATGGCATTGGACATCACGATTTTGTTGCCCAGATCGCAGTTGTGGCCCAGATGGCAGTAAGCCATCAGCAAGTTGCCGTTGCCGATGCGGGTCACCTCGCCTTCTTCGGTGGCGCGATTGATCGTCACGCATTCCCGCAGCGTGTTTCCATCACCGATCAACACCTCGGTGTTGGCACCGCGGTACTTGAGATCCTGTGGCGGAAGACCAAGGCAGGCGCCCGGATACACTTTGTTGTCACGGCCCAGGGTCAGCCGACCATCCAGGACGGCATGGGGACCGATCCAGGTGTTCTCTCCGATCACCACCTCGGGGCCGACCACCGCACCGGGGCCGATCACCACGCCGGCGGCCAGCTCGGCCTTCGGGTCCACCACCGCCGTGGGGTGGATCTGCTGTGACGTCGTTTGCTGCGACATCCCGCTCAGTCCACCAGGGAGAACATCAATTCGCCGGAGCAGGCCAGATCGCCATCCACTGTGGCCTCAGCCTTGACCTTGCCGAAGCGTTTGCGCTTGAGGCTGAGCAGTTCACAGCGGATCACCAGCTGATCTCCGGGAACCACAGGGCGCCGGAAGCGTACCCCGTCGATGCCGGCAAAAACGAACAGACCCTTGGGCAGATCCGGCATCTGGGTGACGATCAGACCACCCACCTGCGCCATCGCCTCGACAATCAGCACCCCGGGCATCAGCGGACGCTCGGGGAAATGCCCCTGGAACTGGGGCTCGTTCATGGTCACGTTTTTGATCGCCGTGGCCGAAACCCCGGGATCATGGGCGATGACCCGATCCACCAGCGCGAAGGGGTAACGGTGCGGAAGCAAACCGGCGATCTGCTCGCTGGTCAGCACGACATCTGAGGTGGTGGATTCAGTCACAAAGCGGCTGCGAGATCGGTGTGAAGACCATGGGACCCCTTGTACACAAGAACCTGTGCCTGCGGAAAACCGACGAGGGCCAGGTCGCCGATTAGGTCCAAGAGCTTATGGCGCACCGGTTCATCCTCGAACCGCAGCGGTGGATTCATCCACTTATCACCGTCACAGACCAAGGCATTGTCCAGGGCGCCACCCTGGATCAACCCGGCAGCACGAAGCTGCTCCACCTGCTCCCGGAAACCGAAGGTGCGTGCTGGAGCAATCTCATCAACAAAGCGCTGGGGGGTTAGCTCCAGGGCGAACTGCTGGCGGCCGATGGCCGCCTGGGGGAAGTCAATGATCCCCACAACGCCAAAGCAATCGGCGGGGGTGGCTGTGATCACACTGTTGCCTCGGGTGCGCAACAAGGGTTGCTCCAACTGCGGTTGAGCCGGCCGCGGGGTCGCCGCCGGGACCAAACCAGCCGCAGCGATCGCCTCCACCCAGCCCAGGGCCGAGCCATCCAGCAGAGGAACTTCGTGGCCATCGAGCACGATCTCCACATGACTCAGCCCACAACCGGCCAGGGCCGCCAGCAGATGTTCGACGGTGGCCACCTTGCTGGAGCCCAGAACCAAGGTTGTGCACAGCGGGCTGTCGCGCACCTGATCAGGCCGAAGCTGGATCGGCTGATCCATGCCCGGCAAACGCATCTGAAAACCAGGATGGTCTGTCGGCCGAAGTTCCACGGTGGCCTCAGCACCACTGTGAAGGCCGATACCAGAGAGTGATGTCTCCGCTGCAAGCGTCCAGGCAGCGGAGTAGTCCTGAGGCCAGCTGATCACTAAAACTTCCAGCCCACGCCCAGGTTGAAGCGGTAATCAGAGCTGAAGTCTTTCGTGGCCACCTCAACCCGGATCGGACCAACCGGCGTGGTCACGATCACACCGGTACCGAAAGAAACACCGGATCCGTCTTTATCCAACAGCAAGCCAGGCTTGCCAGGCACATTCTTCTGAGTGCCGAAATCGGTGCCGGAATCCATGAACACCTCGCCAGAAAAGATGCTGATCAACGGGAAGCGGTACTCGATCGTGAGTTCGCTAAAAGCCGTGGACACCGCCATATCACAGTCGTACCAACCCCGAATCGAATTGGATCCACCCATACAGAACGCCTCGTACGGGGGCGCTACACCCATAATCGCGCCACCTTTGATTTGCACGCCAATGGCCTGCGGGCAATCGGCCTGCTCACCGGCCTTGGGACGGCAACCCTTGTGGATCTTCAGCCAATCCACCGGGAAGAACTGGGTGTAGCTGGCCCTCAGACGGTTGAAGGTGGGCGAATCATTGTTGATGCCGAGAAACTGCTCGGTTCCGGCGGTGAAGAAGTTGCCGCTGGTTGGATTGCGGGGGTTGTTGAAGTTGTTGTAGGTGGTGGCGAAACGCATCCCCACCAGGGTGTTGGTGTCGGCGCAGTTGTAGGACACACAGATGACGTCGTCTTTGTTGACCTTGCCCTTGCGGAATTTGTTGTTGGACACGCCATAGGGCCTCGTGTCACCGGCAAAGTTGATTGGCCGCACTTCGGCGAAGGACATCCCAGCCAGGACATTCCACTTGCTGTCCTTATAAGGATCACCACCATTCAGGGGGCGTGAGAAGGAGAAGTTGCCGCCAACCTTGCGAAGCACAACCGTGTCACCCTCGTAGTCGAACCAGCTGCGGTTGGGGTACTCACTGTCGGCCTTGTTGACCTCGCCTGGAGCCTTGTCTCCATCGGTGAACCCGTATTTACGACCGGTCTCGTAGGCCTTGTTGGAGCCGTTGTCGGCGTAGTCCTTCGCGGTGCGGATGTTGCCGTTGTCTTCGCTTTGGAAAACCTGGGGCACCTGCTGGCTCAAGAACACAGAGGTGCGGAAGCTGGTGCGGTGCTTGTCGCCGTAGATCCAGGGATCCGTGAAGTTGAGGTTGGCCAGTCCGCCGTATTGGCCGTAGGTGATGTTGGTGCCCAGATTCCAGGCTCGGCCGAAAAGATTGCTTTCCTGCAGCTGCACCTGACCGAAAACACCCTGGCTCTGGCTGTAGCCGAGACCGCCTGAGAGCTGACCGGTGGACTGCTCGACGATGCCAAGCACGATCACCACATCGCCAGGCTCTTCCGGCACAGGCCGCAGAGTCACCTTGACATCACTGAACAATTGGGTGGCGTAGAGCCGTTTGATGTCCCGCTCAAGGGCATTGCGGTTAAACGGATCGCCGGGTTGGATCGAAACCTCTCGGGTGATCACCCACTCCTTGGTCTTGCCGCGGATGGGATTGCCGTTCTCATCAGTGTCATCACCCTCTTTGGTGAGGAATTTGACCTCAACGTCAGACACGCTGCCCTGCAGCAGTTTGAGCGTGACCACACCCTCAGGGCTGACCCGTTCCGGACCGGACACCCGTGCCAGGGAATAGCCCTGACCGGCCACTGAAGCCTGGAGAGCCTTCATCCGCTGCTGCAGATCGTTGAGGTTCAGCGTGCGCCCGTAATCGGAAGCAAACGTCTCCTCAATCACCACATCCGAAAGGAGATTTTCATCGTCGCCGCTGATCTCCACTGCACTTAAGGGAGGGAAGGGCTCCACCTGAACAACCACCTGAACGCCCAGCGGTCCGTTCTGGGGAACGATGCGCACATCCGAGAACCAGCCCGTGGCCTGAATGCCATTCAGGTCGTTCTGAAGCTCCTCGCGGGTGACACGCATCCCTGGACGCACCTGCATGGCGTCGTAGGTGGAGATCTGAAGACGTTCCTCTTCAGGGTGGCCATCGATGCCTTCAATCAGCACCTCAGAAATCAGAACCCGGGGCTGTTCAACCAAGGTGTCGTCCACCATGACCTCTCCCCCCTCGAGGGGTTGGTCTGCAGGCGTTGCGTCCTGCGCCATCACTGGTGGAGCCACCAGGGGAATTCCCAGCATCAGGCCCAAAACCGTGCGACGTACTGCAACCGAGGAGCGGCGGGACGAACGGCGGGTCATCGAGGCGCAGGCTGGCCGAAGCCACAAAAAGGTGCGCTGACCTTACAGGCAGTTACGGGGGTTGGGGCAGTTGCCTTGGACCCGTTTGAGGACCTCCCCGTAGGCCTCCATCACCCCACCGAGATCTTTGCGGAAGCGGTCCTTGTCCAAAATCCGGTCTTCGGCGTTGCTATTACGGCGGTCCCAGAGCCTGCAGGTGTCAGGACTGATCTCGTCGGCCAGCAGGAGTGTTCCATCCGATGCCAGCCCCAACTCCAGCTTGAAATCGACCAGCTGCAGATCAAGTTCGTCAAAAAACGGGAGCAAGACCGCGTTCACCCGGCGGGCCAGTTGTTCAATCGCTGACAGTTGTGCGGTGTCTGCCACCCCGAGCAGCTGCACACGAGCCTCGGTCAACAACGGATCGCCGAGGGAATCGTCCTTGTAATACAGATCCAACAGGGCAGGTTCGATGGCTGTGCCCTCAGCGATCGGCGTCTGACGACACAGCGAACCGGTGGCGATGTTCCGAAGAACTACCTCCAGGGGGATGATCCTCACCCGGCGCACCAGCATCCAGGTCTCCCCAGCCAGACCGCAGTAGTGGGTCGGCACCCCCTCACGCTCCAGCAGGTCGAACAACCGCGCTGAGATTTGGCAGTTCAGCCGACCTTTGCCATCCAGCTGAGCTTTCTTCTGAGCATTGAAGGCGGTGGCATCGTTCTTGAACTCCACCAGCACCCGGTCGGGATCCGTGCTCGCGAACACCCGCTTGGCCTTGCCTTCGTACAGCAGCTCTCCGTGATCGGGCATCATGGCGAAGGTGCAAGGGCTGATGGTCTTACATCAGCATGGCCTCCGGGATCCCGCGGTGAACGCAGCAGGGGATCGGGTTCGGCCTCAGGCTGCAGCTGCTGGAGCGAATAGCGGTCATCGAGAACAGTGGCCAGGCGTTGCATCCGCTGACGCGGCCGCTCACCATCACCCCCTGCCGCCAGCTGCAGTTGCAACTGTTGATGCAGCAGGTCCATCGCCAAGCCCCAGGCCTCCGCTGCCGCCGCTTGATCCAAGGCGGTTTCCAGCAGTTGATCGGCTTGATCGAACTGATCGGCATCGAGCCATTGCGCCGCGCGCGACAGACGCTGCGCCCCCTGCACACCCGTCAGGTCGCCCAGCAGCTGCACCTCCACAGCCACAGCGTTGCGGCCCAGGGCCGCTTCATGCAAAGCCAACTGATCCAGCCCATTGCCCTGATCCGGCAACGGCTGATCAGGGAACAGAGGCGCATCCAGGGCCATCAGGTTGCCATCCACCAAACGGCGCAGCGCTAAGGCCGCCTGGCGGTGATCCAGAGCTGCTGCTGCTGCACGCCAGCGCAACAACAGCCACTGGCGCCGTTCATCGCCAACACGGGGGATGTAGCGATCAAGCACCACGGCTGCAGCTTCGGGGGCACCGCAGCTCATCAGGGCTTCGGCGTTCGCCAGCACCAGCTCCAAAGAATCGATTACCGGATGCAGCGCCAAAAGCCGATCGCGCAGGGCCTGACGACGGCCATCGGAGGTCGCCATGCGGGGATCAAAACAGGCCTGCCCCGCCGCGGCCACATCCATTTCAGCGAGAACACTTTGAAAGCGTTCCTCGCGCATCACCTGCGGATCCGGGGCTGCCGCAATAGCAGCCAGAAGGGTGAGGGCGAAGGGGAAAAGGGAAGTCCCCATGGCGGGCTGCGGTCTACAAAGGAAAACCTACGAGGCCCAAACCGTTCCTCCCGCAACCATGGCCATTTCGTCCACCCGTCCCAACACGCTGCCTGCCCTCCAACGCGCCCTCGTCGTCGGTGGCGGCGGCAGAGAACAGGCCCTGACCTGGGCCCTGGCCCGTTGTCCGGGCCTGGAGACGGTCTGGATCACCCCTGGCAACGGTGGCGCTGAAGGCAGCGCCCTGGCGGTGGGCGAAACCGATCGCGCTGGGTTGATCGCGCTGTGCCAGCAGAACGGCATCGACCTGGTGGTGGTGGGTCCGGAAGCGCCGCTGGCCGCTGGAGTTGCCGATGCCCTGCGAGAGGCGGGCTTCGACGTGTTCGGCCCTGGAGCAGAGGGGGCCCAGTTGGAGGCGAGCAAAGCCTGGGCCAAGCAGCTGATGCAAGAGGCGGGGGTGCCCACGGCGGGCCACTGGGCGGTGGCCAGTGAAGCCGAAGCCCTGGCGGTGTTGCAGGAGGTCCAACGTCCTCTGGTGGTCAAGGCCGATGGCTTGGCCGCCGGCAAGGGCGTCACGGTGGCGGACAGCGTGGAGGAGTCGGAAACCGCCATCCGCGAAGCCTTTGAAGGGCGATTCGGGGCTGCAGGCTCCCAGCTGGTGTTGGAGGAGCGGATGGAGGGCCCTGAAGTTTCGGTGTTTGCCCTCTGCGATGGGGAGCGGATGGTGCTCTTGCCCCCGGCGCAGGACCACAAACGGCTCAACGAAGGCGATTGCGGCCCCAACACCGGCGGCATGGGCGCCTATGCCCCCGCCCCACTGCTGGATGCCGAGGGCCTCGAAGACGTGCGCCGCATCGTGCTGGAGCCCACCCTCAAGGCCCTGCGCCAACGCGGAATCGATTATCGCGGCGTGATCTATGCCGGCCTAATGATCACGGCCGACGGCCCCCAGGTGATCGAGTTCAACTGTCGCTTTGGCGATCCCGAATGCCAGACGTTGATGCCACTGCTCGGCCCGGAGCTCGGCGCCGTGCTGCAGGCCTGTGCTCTGGGTCGCCTTGATCTGGCCCCTCAGCTGAGCATCGCCGAACGCTGCAGTGCCTGCGTTGTGGCGGCCGCCGAGGGCTACCCCGAGTCCCCCCGCAAGGGCGATGCGATCCGCATCGACCTTGCCCCCAGCCCAGACCATCAGCTGTTTCACGCCGGCACCCGCCGAGACAACTCCGGCGAACTGCTCACCGCCGGAGGCCGGGTGCTTGCCGTCGTCGCCCAGGGCGATGACTTCGATACCGCCTTCGCCGGGGCCTACGACGGTCTCAATCAGCTCGATTACGCCGGAATCACCTACCGTCGAGACATCGGCCATCAGGTGCGCTCGGGCGGATGAGCAGCGGCAGCGGAGCAGCAATCGCTGATTGGGCGCTTCCCCCCAATGGCAAACCGCCAGGGGAGGACCAGAACCTTTGGGACCGCATCACCGCCTGGTGGGCGGAATTCACCCTCCAGACCAAGCTGCTGGCGATTGCCACCCTGGTGGTGAGCCTGATGATGACGGGCATCACCTTCTTCGCTCTAAATGGCATTCAGCGCGATGCCGTGATGAACGACACGCGCTACGCCCGGGATCTGGGCCTGCTGCTGGCTGGCAACGTCACTGAACTGGTGGCGCAGGGGCAGGACCGTGAGCTGGCCAACGTCGCCGAAAAGTTCTGGCGCTCCAGCCGCAGCGTCCGCTACATATTCTTCGCCGATCCCGAAGGCGTCGTTTATCTGGGGATCCCGATCAGCGCCACCCCCAGCAGTGGGGATGGGGAGCTTCGTCTCAACCGACGTCTGGAACTGCCCGATGAGCTGCGTCGACGCCCACAGAACCCCCTGGTGCGGCAACACCTCACACCCCAGGGTGCCGTCACTGATGTGTTCGTCCCTCTTATCCGGGGGGGTCAGTACTACGGCGTTCTCGGCCTCGGGGTGAACCCGAATGAGACCGCCCTGGCCAGCGCAGCCCTCACGAGGGAAGTAACGGTGGCCGTGTTCATCTCGATCTGGGTGCTGGTGATCCTTGGCGCGGTGTTCAACGCCCTCACCATCACTCGACCGGTGAAGGAACTGCTGCGGGGGGTGCGCTCCGTCGCCTCCGGCAACTTCGGTGCCCGGGTTGATCTGCCAGTTGGAGGGGAATTGGGGGAGTTGCTCACCGGCTTCAACGCGATGGCCTCCCAGCTCGAGGCCTATGACGAGGCCAACATCGAGGAGCTCACGGCCGCCCAGGTGAAGCAACAGTCGTTAATCGCTACCATGGCCGATGGCGCCATGCTGCTGGATGCCGACGGCCGCATCGTGTTGGCCAATCCCACGGCGCGGCGTTTGTTCCGCTGGGAAGGGCGCAGCCTTGAAGGCCAGGAGCTGGTGGGGGAACTGCCGGAGTTGCTGGCCATCGAACTGCACAGTCCCCTCGATGCTCTGCTCGGTGGCGGCTCTGATAGTGAAGACCTGCGCTGCAGCGTGGGGGAACCGGCCCGCACCCTGCGAATCGTCCTGCAGGCGGTGCGTGATGCCAGTGGTGAAACCCTCAAGGGCATCGCCGTCACCATCCAGGACCTCACCCGCGAGGTGGAGCTGAATGCGGCCCAGAGCCGTTTCATCAGCAACGTCTCCCATGAACTGCGCACGCCGCTGTTCAACATCAAGAGCTACGTCGAAACCCTGCACGACCTCGGCGATCAGCTCAGCCCCGATGAACAAAAAGAGTTTCTCGGGGTCGCCAACGACGAAACCGATCGACTCACCCGGCTGGTGAACGATGTGCTGGATCTCTCCCGGCTGGAGTCGGGTCGAACCCTGCAGTTCGAACCGATCAGCATGCGCCCAGCCATGGAGCAGACCCTACGCACCTACCGGCTGAATGCCGAAGATCGCGAGGTGGAACTGGTTCTCGATGTTCCCGAAGATCTGCCTGATGTTTTGGGGAACTGGGACCTGCTGCTGCAGGTGCTCGACAATTTGATGGGCAATGCCCTCAAGTTCAGCCGACCCGGTGGCCCCCTCGCGCTGCGGGCCTATCCCTGGCCCGACACCTGTTCTGTGGAGGGAACGGCGATCACCGGCACTGACGGACCCACCTGCGCCCTCACCTCACCGCTGCCAAAGCTGAGGGTGGAGATCGCCGACACGGGCTGCGGCATCAGCAGCACTGATCAGGAGCGCATTTTCGATCGCTTCTTCCGGGTCGAAAACGCCGTTCACACGGAAGTTGGCACCGGGCTGGGTCTCTCGATCGTGCGCGGGATTCTCGAGAAACACGGCGCCCAAGTTCAGATGGCGAGTGAGCCCGAGGTGGGCACCACCTTCTGGTTCGATCTGCCCCTGGCGAAGGCCGACAAGGATGAGCTGCAGCTGCAAGCGGAACGGCGCAGCCGCAACGCCATCGCCGAGGCGGTCGAGCTTTAGGTCAATCCTCGGTGGAGACGCCGCGGGCGATGCGCGACAACTCGCTGCGCTCATCGGTGGTGACCCGATGGGGCACACCGGAGATGATCCGCTCGAAGTTGGAGAAGGAATCCTTGATCTGAGGACCATTGCCCGTGATCACAAATTCGCGGATGCCCTTGTCGTGCCATGAACCGCGCATCTTGAACACGTTCAAGGCACGGGCCATCTCGCCGCGGATCTCCACGTACTGCAGCAGCAGGATCGTGTCGGTGATCGTGGAGATGTGAGAGTCCGTGATCGAATGGCTGCCCATGAACTCCTCGGAGGTGTTCGTGAAGAAGCCGGCGATCTCTTCCTGCTTGGCGTAGCCGGTCACCCCGATCACGAACTGACGGAAGGCGTTGTGGCTCACACCGCGCGCCAGGGCGGAGAGAGAGTCGATCGCCATCCGCGACGGTTTGAACTGACTGATCTCCGTCTTGATGATCTGCAAGTGATCTTCAAGACCCGTGGATTCGGGGTAGGCGCAGATGATCTTGAGCAACCCGTCCTGCTCCATCTGCTCGAAGTCGATGCCCCAGCTGGTGCCGTTGCGCAGCAGTTGGGCGCGCGACTCCTCGTAGGCGAACAGGATGGCGCGTTCCTTGTTACGGCATGCGTCTTCGATGAATTTGGAGACGAGCATCGTCTTGCCCGTTCCGGTGGCTCCGGTGGCCAGGATGATCGAGTCCTTGAAGAAACCACCGCCGCACATGTCGTCCAGGCGCGGCACGCCGGAACTGACCCGGACGTTGGATGAGCGCTGGGTGAGGCGCATGGCCCCAAGCGGGAAGATGCTGATGCCATGGGTGCCCATCGTGAATGGGAACTCGCCCTTCATGTGGGTGGTGCCCCGCAGCTTGAGAATCTCCAGGGTGCGCCGACGCCGCTCTCCCTCGAGCACGTTGCGCAAAATCACCACGTTGTCGGACACAAATTCTTCAACGCCGTAGCGGGCGATCGGGCCGTACTCGTCGATCCGTTCGGTGGTCATCACCGTGGTGACGCCGATTTCCTTGAGCCTCGCGATCAACCGAAAGATCTCACGGCGCACGACGAACACAGCGTCGTACTGCTGGAACACCGCCGTGATCGAGTCAATGGCAACGCGCTTGGCCTTGTATTTGCGGATGGCGTAGTTGATCCGCTCGATCAAGCCGGAGAGATCAAAACTGCCGGCCACGTCCTGACCGTCAGGATCCGGTGAGGCATCAAGAATGAAGAGTTTGTCCTGCTCGACCATCTCCTGCAGATTCCAGCCGAAGCTGGCGGCATTGCGCAGGATGTCGAGGGGCGATTCCTCAAAGGTGACGAAGATGCCGGGTTCGTCGAACTGTTTGATGCCGTTGTGGAGGAAGTGCAGTGAAAACACCGTCTTGCCGGTGCCGGACGTGCCGCTGATCAGCGTGCTGCGGCCGATCGGCAGGCCGCCTTGGCACACATCATCAAAGCCCTCGATCCCTGTCGGGAGCTTTTGAACCTGCATCTGAGGCTGACCGCTGGTCGGAGGGAACTGCATGGCAACCACCTGTGGCTTGACCGTAGTGAGCACGGGATGAACCGTGCTGGAGCGCACCATGTCGCTTAAGGATCTGAAGAAATGGTCGTGTCGGTCTCCTCATCGACCGCATCGATCAAACTCGAATTGAGCGACGTATCGGACAGCTCGTCGTAGAGCAGATCCAGGCCGATCAGCACCCGCTCGCGATCGGAGAGGTCACCGATGATGCGCCGCACCGGCGGTGGAAGAATCTTGGACAACGTTGGCGTTGCCAGGATCTTGTCTTCCTCCGCCAGTTGCGGATTTTTGAGCACGTCAATCACCTTGAGGGCATACACCCCCCGGAATTCGGTTTCGAGGATGTTGCGCAGCGTTTTCAGCGCCCGCATCGAATTGGGCGTGTTGCCCGCCACGTAGAGCTTGAGGATGTAGGTCTTGCGGGGACTCATGACGACTCCTCCGAGGCATCGAGCTGATCCATCGGGCGACGTACACGGCTAGAGGCCGTGCCCGACAGAGGAAGGTCCGGCGGAATGGACCGCCGGTACATCTCACACAGGTGCGCCATCACGTCGAGAAGCGCAAGGCGGTAATCCTGAAGAAAGTCATGTTTGTGGCCCTCAAAACTCAATTGTTTCCAGAATTCATCGATCAGATCCACATGGATCTCAACGGTGCGGGTGATCGGTAGATCACTGAAAAAAGCGGTGTTGACAAAGCTTTCCAAGGCCTGATTGGCCGCAGCCGGATCACTGAAGTAACTCGCCAGCAGGTCCCGATAGGTGCGTTGAAGCGACAGCAGCAGATCCCTGCGTTCCTCGGGGGGCAGGCTGCCCAGGAAGCGGGATGGATCCCGTTTGTAAAAAACACCTAGGTAGCCAAGTCGCTCCTGCAGGCGATCGGAGAGGTTGCTGACGGCACGGGAGGAGGAGCTGCTGTCGTCCTGGCGTCCATCGGCGCGCCCCTGGCGCAGAAAACGCGAAATGGCCGCATCAACGTTGTATCCCAGCTGGGCCAGCTGGTCGTCGGGCAGATGCAGCTCCTCGGGGTGGTAATCCACCTGACCCTTCACCTCCCCAACGATCACGGCGGGGAAGAGCAGACCCGCCGCCAGCAGTTGCTCCTTGACCTCAGCGTCGAGCAGACTCTGCTCGAGCACCACAGCGTCAAAATCGTCCTGCCGGGGTCCGAGGACAGCTGCCAGGGTCTCCCCAGGATCAACCGTCAGAACAACCGACTCGTAACGATTGGCCGGCAGCCAGGGGCGGCAGGCTTCCACCAAAGCTGGGCTGCCCAGCACGAGAGCAACAGTGAGGGCCGGCCTGGCCATCCGGGCATCCGAAGCGTCGAAGTATCTAAATCTTGACGATGGGGCGTGTCAGAGACGAAGATCTTTGTTTGTCTTTCGATTGCGGCTCAGGCCTGAATCGGTTCGCCGAGCCTGAACGCGTCCTTTCACCTTATGGCCGACACGAAACCAGCCGCGGAACAGAGCGGGACCTACGCCATCGTTGAGGCGTCAGGAACCCAGATCTGGCTGCAGCCCAACCGCTACTACGACATCGACCGGCTTCAGGCCGAGGTGGATGACACCATCAAGCTTGAAAACGTTCTGCTGGTGAAGGACGGCAAGGGCACCACTCTCGGCCAGCCCTATGTCAAAGACGCCACCGTGTCCCTCAAGGTGATGGCCCATCGCCGCGGACCGAAGGTGATCGTTTACAAAATGCGCCCCAAAAAGAAAACCCGCCGTAAGAATGGTCATCGGCAGGAACTCACCCGGGTGATGGTTGAGTCCATCTCCGTGGGCGGCAAGGCCATCAGCTGACCTCACCCCCCGCTCCATCAACCGCCCCACCAGCATCTCCTCTCATGGCACATAAAAAAGGCACAGGCTCAACCCGTAACGGCCGAGACTCAAACGCCAAACGCCTTGGAGTGAAGGCCTACGGCGGCGAAACCGTCACCGCCGGTTCCATCCTGATTCGCCAGCGCGGCACCTCCGTTCTGCCCGGCGTCAATGTCGGCAAAGGCAAGGACGACACTCTGTTCGCCCTCACCGACGGCATCGTGAAGTTCGAATCGATCCGACGCGGCCTGCGCAACCGCAAGCGCATCAACATAACGGCCACTGCTTGACCAGGCAAAGATTGCGTTTGCGTTCAGCGCCTCGCAATCAACGCAAAACCCGACGGCTGGTTACCACCAGCCCCAGAACTGTGAGCCCCAGGACGACAAACGTTCTGGGGCTTTGTTCGTGCAAGGCGTGCATGATCTCGAGAGGAAGAGCTAAAGCCAGCAGCGCCACCAATAACCACTCACCCCAGCGACGACCAAACCACGTGCCCCAAGCTGCAACGAGGATCAGCAGCGCATAAAGGGCTGAGACTACCGCCAACTGGATCAAGCGCGTCGGGCCTAGCACAGCCCCCTGTTGGGCCATGGCTGCCAAAAGCCGGCGATCGGCCTGGCCCCAGGTGTCGGCGAAGTCCGAAAGCTGTGCGTAATGAATATCGCCATACAAAGCGGCCAGGCTGATCACCAGCAGCACGGCTGCGAGCAGGACTTTTTTGATCACGATCAAGCGGATCAGCCAAAGTCCCTTGTCGGCTGCTTTGCTCATTGAGGCGTCAAACGCTGCCGTCAAGCGAACGGTAAAGCCGGGCCGTGATCAGAAGGGGGTGGAACACCTCCAGGAACTGAGTCTGCAGGGTGCGGAAAAAACCATCCACCAGGGCCGGATCATCGAAATGGAAGGGGTACTCCCCCTGATGCCCTTTGAAGAAGTACCAGTTCAGGAGAGCGATGGCCCCGGGCGCCATGCGCTGGTGAAACTCCAGCAGCTGCGCCGAAGGATCCGGCAGATGTTCCAGCACATCGAGGCAGACCACCGCATCGAAACGCACATCGCCCGTGCTGCTGAGGTCACGATGCACCGAAAGCTTGTCCGCCAGGCCCAGGCTTTCCGCCCGTTGCTGCACAAAAGCCTGGTTGTGGGGATTGAGATCCACAAACCAGACCTGGTCAACCTCCGGCAGCGCCGCCGCCGAAAGGGCATGGGTGCCGATGCCTCCGCCAAAATCCAGCACCTGGCCCTGCACCGCCATGCCCTGCAGCCGCAGCGTGTCGGCGATGTAGTCCGCACTGGAAAGATGCCAGGCCGCGAGCTCCAGCAGGTGCCCCGTACCAACCGTGTCTTCATAAAAGGTGGTGGCGTCCTCCGGCCGGAACGCACCAGGGTGCAGATCCGCCAGGTCGTCGGTGCTGCTGGGCAGACGCTGCTCGAGCTGCTCCAGCGTGAGGTCGAGGTAGCGGCTGAGGTGTTGCTTGATGCCCAAACCGTCCGCCAGAAAAGGGGAGACGTCCACATCCGTGCTACTGCGGAGCTGGGGCATGGATGGGCATCAGAGAGCGGCCAACCTACGCAGCCGGCGGAATGCAACAGTCAGGGCACCCCGCTCCAGCCCCGGTGAACGGCCCCTTCGGCTTCGTGGTGATCGACAAGCCCGCAGGCCTCACCTCCCATGCCTGCGTCAGCCGCCTGCGCCGCAGCTACGGCCTCAAACGGGTGGGTCATGGCGGCACCCTTGATCCTGCCGTCACCGGAGTTCTCCCCATTGCCCTGGGACCGGCCACCCGACTGCTGCCCTACCTCCCAGGGGAGAAGACCTACACCGGGGTGATTCAACTGGGTCGGCGCACCAGCAGCGACGATCTGGAAGGAGAGCTGCTGGAGCAGCAGGCCTGGCCATCCTTCAGTGAAGCCGAGCTCAACAGCAGCCTGGAGGCGTTCCGGGGCGCGATTGAGCAGCATCCGCCGCAGGTCTCCGCCGTCCATGTCGATGGCGAACGGGCCCATGCCAAGGCCAGGCGCGGTGAAGCCATGGATCTGCCGCCACGGGCCGTCACCGTGCACCGGCTGGAGCTGTTGAATTGGGATGCAGCCCTGGGACAGCTGAGCATCGAGGTGCACTGTTCCGCCGGCACCTACATACGCTCGATCGCCCGGGATCTGGGGGACCGCATCGGCTGCGGAGGTTGTCTTGCTTCCCTGCGCCGCACCCAGGCCCTGGGGTTCCACGCGCACCAGGCCCATCCCCTGCCGGAGCGAGACGCTGTGCCGCCCGATCCCCTGTCGCCACTGTTGGCCCTGGGGGACCTGCCCCGGCGTGATCTCAGCGAAGCCGATCAGATCGACTGGCGCTGCGGCCGACGCATCGCCATGAATCCCGGTGCTGGAGAGGCGGTGGTGGTGTGCAACGCCGATGGGAGCATGGCCGGCATCGGCCACCGCGAGAGCGGAGGTTTGCTGCGGCCCAAGGTGGTCTTCGATGCAGCAGGCTGAAACCACCCTTCGCTCAGTACTCTCCGAGCGCATCCCGCACTGCCCTGACGCGATGGCTGGCCACAGCAAATGGTCCCAGATCAAACGCACCAAGGCCGTCGTCGACGCCAAAAGGGGGGCGGTGTTCACCCGGCTGGGGCGGGAAATCATGGTGGCGGCCCGTGCCGGAGCCGATCCCGCTGGAAATTTTCAGTTGCGTACGGCCATCAGCAAAGCCCGCGCCGCTGGGGTTCCCGCCTCCAACATCGAGCGGGCCATCGCCAAGGGGTCAGGTCAGGCCGGTGATGGGGCCCAACTGGAGGACGTGCGCTACGAGGGCTATGGCCCTGGCGGCATGGCGGTGCTGGTGGAGGCACTCACGGACAACCGCAACCGCACCGCGGCGGATCTGCGGCTTGCCTTCAGTAAGAACGGCGGAAACCTGGGGGAAAACGGCTGCGTGGCCTATCTGTTTGAACACCGCAGCGAAGTGATCCTCAACGCCGGCCCCGACGATGAGGAACGGCTACTGGAAAGCCTCCTGGAGCTGGACGCTGATGGCTATGAACTCCTGGACGGGGCTGTGGTGGTGCACGGCCCGTTCGAGGCCTTGGAGAGCCTTCAGGACGGCTTGCGCCACGCAGACTGGAATGTGAGGGAGTGGGGCCATCACTGGTCCGCCCAGACGAGCGTTTCGGTGAATGATCCCGAGACCGCCCGCAGCTGCCTCAAGCTGCTGGATGCCCTCGATGGGCTCGATGATGTGCGCAGCGTCAGCGCCAACCTGGATCTGGCCGACGAACTGGAGATCGATTGATGTCGTTACTTTTAAAGCCGAGTCTTTGCAAGCAATAGCTGGCGTAGGGCGCAGAAATGCCCAAAGCTCAACTGGAATGGCTCAAAGGAGAAGCAGATGCAAGAGCAATGTCATCAAGGGAAGAGCGCAGACAACCCGCACAGCCACTCCAGCAGCGTCTTGAGAAACGTTGAGACCTCCGCCCTCAAACAGGGCAACCAAAACCCTTGCAACGCCACCAACTAACCAAGGAGGCGCAACACAGGCCAATGGGATCAAGGACTGCTGTAGCGATCAGCCCAATTCGGATAGAGCCCTCAGTTGGGGGATCCGCGATGGCACCACCTGCAACGACGGTGATCAGAAAGACAAGATGCCTGATGAAACGAAACCTTCCCGCTATTGCCGCGCTGGCGCTAAGCAGGGGCTGACGACCTGGGCCATCGGCAGCTCGGAGACGATCAAGGTCTGGTGATCTATTGAAATTTCACACCAGTGAGCAGCTCGCAATTGAGCTGGGAGGTTTCAAAAAGTTCCTGCCCAAATGGTCTGACTTGTTTGAGATTGAGTTGCTCAGCAACCAAGACGGAAAACCTGGAAGCACTCAGGTCTCCATTCTTTCGGAGAAAGCACAGGTTGAGGATATTTGAATCTCTGGCCAAGAATTCACGGATGCGTTCATTGGCTTTGTTCCTGGTGCACATTGCAATCACTTCGTCTGCAACACTTTCAGCTTTTGCCTCTGGTGTTGCTGCGCCGATGGCAAGAACAGCGACGGCGATGGAGATGAGTCGTTTCATGGCGCCAGCATCACCGTGATGAGTTGATTGCGCACCCCCCAATCAGGGGATTCTCAGATCGGATCAGACTGATCGATGCAGCAGCTCATTTGGTCGCTGCCATCGCGTCATAGGAACGGCACTGCACCCCCAGCCGGGGTGATGGTGTCTTTGGAGAATCCACACTCCATCCAATGGCGTCATGACCATTGGGCGCTGATGACTGAACTGACTCCTTCTCTGACGATGCGGGGAGTCAGATCAGCGTTAAATCCTCTCAAGATCGCCTTATCACTCGTGTCGAGTCCAACAGAACTTCAACGTCTTGTGATATTGAATTACAAGAATGCCGATGGGGAAGAGCTAGTTGGGCTCGCTCTGGAGTTAGTAGAAGAATCTAATGGCGGAATTCAAGTACGGGTACTTAGGGATTCAAATTTAGTTAGTTGTGTATCGGTGGTTCCCTTAATTGAATGCAGAGTGGACGACTCGCAAGACTGCGACCGCTGTGACTCTGCTGAATAACTCTTTACAGCAGATAATCCAAATATGCTAAATTCTAACTACCAGGATGTCTATTACAGAGAGGGTGAATATAATGGTGCACCAAAGTATCAAAATGTTCATGGAAATCTATTTATGCAGTGAGCAAAATATGCCTAGTAGAAGCAGAGTGAGGCACTAAAAAGATTTTGGACTTCAGGGGACAACTGAAAGAGGCTCTGAAGAAGCGGCAAGCCGTCAGTGATATTAAAATGAATTCCAAATTCTTGTAATTCTTGATACAGGATTTGCCTGGCTTCATCAGCTATTATAAATTATGGCTTTTTATCTTTTCTTCACTACCATCGCTTCCATTGGAGTAATTTATCTCCTGATTTCATGCACCTTTAAAGATAGTAATCAGCAATTTCCAACTCCACCAATAAATTTCAACAATACTCCCTAATATTAAACAGTGGACGACTAACAATACTGCTACTGCTGTGACTAATCAGCAGCAATCACAACTTGAACAACATTGCTCTTCTCCGGCGTGACCATCAGCACAGGGCTGAGAGCAATAAATCTTTCAATCTTTCTGAACGGCTTTTTCAGGGTAAACACTGCAGCTGCAGGGCTCACACGCGCATTTCTGGTTTGCGATTGGCATTGATTCGTCGATCAACTTCCCTTTTCTTAGGACGAACAGACAACCAGTGCAACTCGCAACTGAGGGAGTTGAACTTCACCTGACAGGCGGGGCGGAACGTAGCTGTAGGTCCTGATGGCTACCCACTGCGCATGCATGGTCGCCGTGTCAGGCTTGAACTGACAGAGCTTCTGCTGCAGCTCGGAATACAGCCACCCCTCACCACCAGCCTTTTCTGGCGCCTCGTGAAAGCTGCGGTCCTTGTAACGAAAATGTGAAATAGTCGTTCAAACTTTTGACTCGCGGTATGCACAGTGACGACGAAATAATTTGATTCAATCCAAATTGATAACACATAAATTCCTAGACGGAATACGTCAGGCTTGGGAGGAGATGATTGACGAATCTGACAATAAAGTTCGCTGACTAAGACCTTCTCAAAAGCCTTCGCAGAAGTAAAGCCAGTCTTTGCGTACCTGTCTGGCATAGCACTGTGCAATCTGGTTGACAAATACTCCAAACTCTTTAGTTCTATCGTGGGTGATGCGGTTTAGCGTTGCTTCAAACACATATGGATCTAGGGACCCGTTCAATTTCCGGGCCGCTTTTAAATGTTTTTTAGCCATTATTTCCGCCCACTGCTTTGCCATAGCTGAGTAAGCTTTTATTGTTGTCAGTTTGAAAGTGGGAAAGTCATTTTTGAATGGCGATCTCTCGCGCACCGAAAAGCAGACTCCATCAATACTGAGCCAACCGATATGGCAGTCTGGATATTGCGATAAAGCTCGATATGCTATTGCGTGGCGGTGAGCATGATTTTCGAAATTGTAGTTATATTCTTTTATTTCTTCCTCACTCAAATAACTAAATGCCGTTGGCTGCACTTGTTGCTTCACATCAAGGATAACATCATCGTAGGTGCTGTCAGTATTACCCCTTAATAACCCATAATAACGTTGTAGACCGAGAGAGCCTGTTCCAGCACTTTTCCTAACCGCTAGATCTAACACTTCATAGTGACCCTTGTAGTAGCTCAGAAATTCCTCAGAGACCGTATCAACATACCCTTTGAATGACTCCATCAACTTCCCATATAATTCTAAATCCTTATCTAAAGGAGTAAGCTTGCCTTTTATGTTCTTGAATTGCCTTGTTTCGTTGGCTACAGTCCACTTATTAAGCATTCTGGCACGACTAAATTTCTTCTCAGTTTTAGAAAGAAACTTCATTAATGGCTTTCCGGTATTGCTCTTATTAAATGAGCTAGAGAATGAATCATCATTCTCAAATGTTGCAATGGTCTCCAAGTAGTGTACACTGAAAGTCTGCACGCACTTTGAAATATCGCTTGTGGATAATTTTCCATTTTCTTGACAATCAAGTACCATGCTGATGGCAAATCTCCAAACATCATATTGGTAATCTGCTACCAATGAATCGTCGTAATCATCGAAGCCATATGAAACAACTTCGATATCATTGAGATAAGCTCCCATATTGTAAACGTGAGCATCTCCCTCGAGCCATGTCCTTGAAAACGCACTGCCTCCAAAGCGGTGGAGTTGCCAATTGCCAGCGAAATCAGACCAATAAATATGGTTGGATCCCCTGTAAAATGCATAAGGTGAGGCTTTCATTTTTTTAAACTTTTCTTCTTTTGCCTTAGCAGAAATATGTTTATTGTGATACTCAATTGACTCGCATACCTTTCCTTTCCTATCATAGCTTCTTGATTCAAAAATTAAATTCTTCATAGAGCAAGATTGGTGAAGGATGATAATGTCGGATCTTGCAAGGCGAACCCAGCTATAGCTACTATGGGCATTGTTAATGTTTTGAAAAGTGTAAATGCTTACCCTCTTTGACTGAGTATTAGCACTTAGTCGGGTTCGTTAAGCCTCTGCAGCTCCCAAGCAGCACCTCAGTCATTGGCAACCATCAAAAAAGATATTGATGAAAATGGTGGATTGGTGACATCGCATGTCAAAGCTTGAATGCTCGTTGTCCAGCTACTGCAATGGCCTACATTTCTTGCTGCCATTTACTCCCTGTCTCAATAAATTAGCTTGATTTGATTCACTATCGGGAAGCCTTATGCGTATTGGCTGAAAGCTATACAAAACCCGTAATGGAAAAGCAGGGAGCGCTGATGTTGTTGCTATCCATCTCCCAACAAAACCTCACACACACCCCCGTCAGCAATGGGCGGGGTTTTCATTACCATCTAACTGCCTTCCAGTAGCCTAGTGAGATGCGCCTGAAGCTTAAGAGCCCCAACTGCATTGCTGTGTTGCTTGCAGCGGATAATGGCTTCGATGATTTCATCCAGCAGGGCCAGACGCGTGCCAAGGAAATCAGAGAGTTCGACTGAGTAGTCAGCCTTAATGATCTCCCTTGCGCGTTGCAGGTACTTTTCGGCTTGTCGCTTTTGTACTCCCATTCCTCCGCGCAGAATCGCAGGATGTAGGAGTTTGTTTTGGCGGACGACAACAGTTTGACGACGGCATGAATCCGCCGGTCTATCTCTGCTTTATCTGATTTCTTCGCCATAGCTTCATTCTTACAGAAAACAAATTAGTGGCGAGATATGCATTAGATAAATCCGTCATTGGTTTCGATTGCAGGTGGTCCCGCTGCAATCAACTGTTTGATCTGAGCGCCGCTGAGGTTGCGACCGGTGGCGGCTTGGAGCTTGTTGGCGATCTGAACCGGAAGGTCGTTGGGGTTGCTGTCGACGATTTGCCAGAAGACGTCGGTCTGCCCGTTGAGGGTGGGAATGCACCCCCTCTCCCTGTACGGGGGGTTTTCAGGCTCTGAGTTAACCCGGCAGTCAGGGACTAGGGCGATTGGGTTAACCGTTCTTTCAGTGCAACCCTCTTCGGCTAACTGTTCCAGAGGTAGTTCACCCTCGTTCATCCCTTGGTTAACCCTTGAAACCTCGCGTGATGACAAGAGGGTTAACTCTTCATCCTTTTCAGCGCCTGACGGGGGAGAGGTTGCTGAAAAGCATCAGGTCGTCTGTCAACGGGCATCCAATAAATAGTCGTTTTTCCCGTCTCTTTGATCGCCCAGCGGCGGATGATTGCGGACTTGGCCGCCATCGTTCTCAGGGTTCCGTTGACCTTGGTTCCATCGGCTGGAAGGGACAACGATTCACCGATCTGACGAAGGGTGCGCGGCTCACTCTGTTGCGCAAGCAAAGCCTCGAACCATTTCATCAGGGGCAGGTCTGGGCAGTCGTGCTGCTCCATCCCCAGAAGGTTCCATTCACAGTTGCCCTGGCTGCCGTCGTACCCCTCGCAGCGGGTTTTGCTATTGCGCAACACGATGGGGTCACCATCACGGCATTTGCCGTCGTGAGCTTCAAGGGATGAGAGGTGAAGCTCATCTGGCCGACCCTCTTCGATGCGGCGCAGCGAGAACAGTCCCCAAACCGCTGCTTTGATGTCGCCGTTCCCTGCGTACTTGCCGCTATGGCGGCTGTTGTGGTGAATAACGACGGCCGATGCACCGGCGGAGGTGATCAGCTTGCGCAGGGGACGAACGACCTTCTTTCCGATGTCGGCGCAGTTCTCTTCAATGTCGAGGCTGGAGACCGCACGCAGCGGATCCACCATCACAAAGTCGTAGCCGGACTCAATCAGTCGCGTGAGCTGTTGCCGGTGGCGGGGCTTTGCCAGATCAAATGATTGCCCTGCCTCCCAGCCTTCACCGCGCTTGCTCCAGTGATGAAAACCAAAGGCTGTGAGTCGAGACGCCATGGTGCGCCCCTCCTCCAACTGAAAGATCAGCACCCGCATCTTGGGGACACTGAACCCCAGCCATTTGTCGCCACGGATGAGCGCTCGGCAGAGGTCGTAGGTGAGGAGCGATTTACCCGCGCCGGAATCAGCAGCGATAACGATCAACTCACCACGAGGCAGGACATCAGGAACAATCCATTTGCTATCGATGTCGGACTGTTCCAGGTCTTCGTCAGAGCAGAGAAAGCCTCGATCTTCATCACCGGCGCGGTTGTCTTCGACAAGGGCCAGTAGCTCGTCGTGTTTCCGCCCGATCTTTCTGGAAACACGCCGCAGCGTTGAATCCATCAGTTGGATGTCGGTGATTTTCGAGAGGTGCTCAATTAGCTCCTGCTCTTCCGTTGCGTCGTAATCACTTCTTAAATCCACTTCACTAGTCAGAAGTGGGGCAGGCAACGGCCAGCCGATCACTTTTGGAGATAACAGCCGTTCAATTAGCTGCGGCGCACCGTGCCGCACCAGGAAGTCATCAGCGCTGTTTTTGCGACCATCCGGCTCATTGGGCAGGGTGACCTTGTGGGGGAACGCTCCACGCTTTCTGGCCCAGTTGGCAATGAACTTGGCGGCCTCAGATACTGATCGGTTGTCGGCGATGTCGGAGTCGAGCAGGACGATCACCTGCCGCCCCTTCATCGGGATGGCCTTCAGCTCTGGGAGCACGCGAGTGTCGTTGTCTTCTCTCCAGACCCCGTCATCACCACGCCGATCGACGATGTTCCAAGTACCTGTCAGACCGACGAAGCAATAACCAACAGGGATGTGCTTGTAACAGATATCGACCTTGACCGGTCCCTCGATCAGCACCAGCGGGATGGTGATGTCTTCGAGATAGCCGTCAGGCATTAACGGGCTGAAGTACGGGCGTGAACCACTCTCAAACGGTGCCTTGAACTTCGGTCTGCCGCTGGGGAACATTCGGCAGACGATGTAGTTCTCGCCCTTGCTGTTTTTGTACGGCTCCCCCTTGGGGTCGCAGTACAGGATGCAAAGGTCTTTGCCTTTGGAGGCGTAGCGCTCCTTCAGTCGCTCGGGGTTGGTCCCTCGCTCCTTCAGATAACGAAAGTGTTCGGAACTAAGACTCATTCCTTAGCTCCACTTGATGGGCGTAAAGGCAACGCACGACGCGCTCTGATCGCGTCTTCGATTGCCGAGACATTCCAACGAGTTGGGCTCTAAGGAGTTGCTCCTTGCTTGAAGTGAATGCCCTCCTCTAAGAGACCGTCGTGTTTCCAGCGATGCAGGGTGCTACGGCTCAGGCCGGTTGCCCGTTAGGCACGGCCAGTCGCCATCCACTCCTCGACAGGGGATTGGGTGGGCATATCAGGCTGCGGGCTTCAGTCCCGCTCAGGCCATCCGTATTGATCAACGATCAGCTGCTGCACACGCGCAATCGTACGCGTTAGTTTCATCCGTTAATTGCCTGCGATGGTCTCAGCAATCTGCTGGCGATAAATGGCGGTCACTTGAGGGGCCACCTTCTCCATCTCCAACAAATGCGATTCCGAAGGAACGCGAACAGGGATCTACACCTCAGGGGTGACGCATGAATTACGCCAGTCCCATGCCATGTCCAGCAACCACTGCTGACTAACGCCCTTAGGAAGCCGACCAATAATCAGTTCTAAGGCGTCAACAGGGAGGGTCGCAGGACCTTGCCACCCCTCGGGAGGTGCTGGCTTTTTTGGAGGAGAGATCAGCTGCAAAGCCAATCGAATCTCAACGAATGGTGTTCGTGCTTCCGGGGCAGGGATCGCCTGCGAGCCTTTGCATTGAGTCCAGCTTAACTACCCCATTTAATGCTGCCATGGCCTACCTGAACCCCTTACCACTACAGGCAGTGTCACCGGGTAGTTACTCGACTCGATAGGGATGCGGTGTTCCGCGCCGCCACAGCAGCAGCGACCGCCGCGGCCACGGATTCGTCATCGCTCCATCAGCCGTAATGCTTGAGGTGAGTCTGAGGGTCATGGCCCATCAACTTACTCAGCGTCCGGTGATCGAGGCCCATTCCGGTACGGCGGAAGGTGTACCCATGACGGCAGCTGTAAACCGTCAAATGGCCCTGGCCCGCAGCTGAATCAGCTCAGCTGCTCTTGCCAGAGTCAAGCCTTGACCACCTTCGGCCTCCGGCGCGATGGCTATCGCCAGCCGTTCGACTACAGCCAACAATTTTGGCCCGGATGACCGTTTCCAGGGAATTCGAACCGTGGCGCTGCTACGGCTGTTGTCACTCCAACGGCGTGTGACCTGCGTAGCGCCCAAA
This sequence comes from Synechococcus sp. CC9605, assembly GCF_000012625.1. Lineage (NCBI taxonomy): Bacteria > Bacillati > Cyanobacteriota > Cyanophyceae > Synechococcales > Synechococcaceae > Synechococcus > Synechococcus sp. CC9605. Next base: position 1,961,832 of record NC_007516.1, read on the forward strand.
CCCTTTTGACGCAGGCTCCAACCCTGCCCATGGGTGTACTTAATCAGACGGCGGAGATTCTTCTCCCAGTTGACGGCCATGGCAGAAATCAAGGCGAAATGGCGGGCGCAGAATTGGGCAAAGATGCGCCTAGACGGGATATTTACCCGCAGACTTCAATGAGCCCAAAAGCCCTCTGACACAGGGATTTATCCAGCTTTAGCAGGCTTCCAAGAGATGTCATGAATGGCGCAGCGTCAGCGCCAACCTCGATCTCTCCGACGAACTGGAGCTCGACTGACGCCTCCTTGAAGTTTGTCGTCAGCAAATCCGCACCAAAGCTTGAGGCCCTGAGCCCCGATCAACCCCAGCGCTAGGCAGAGGGCATCCCTTCTGGAGGATTGCCCATGTCCATGAAACAGCTGGAAACGTTCATGTCGCGGGTGCAAAGCAACGACTCGATCCGCGATGAGGTGCAACGCTGCGGCAAGGACAACTCCTGTCTGGTCAAGGTCGGCGCCAAACACGGCCATAAGTTTTCCCCCGCTCACCTGAGCCGCTGGCAAAGGGAACACTGAACACCGAGGAGACCGGCGGCCGCCCCCTCAGGGAGTCTCGGTCGCCTGGTCAGCCTCGCCATCGGGTTGCTGACGAATCATCTGCGCCAGCATCTCCAACTTGGCGTTTTCCGATTCAGAGGCCCGGGTGGCCATCCAGGCACTGGCCGCCTTCTGCTGGGCCAACTGCTGCACCAACGCCAGGGCCGTCTCGCGCAACTGCTCAAGGTCCTGACAGTCCTGAATAAAGCGCGTCCAGCGTTCCGCCTCAAAACTCTGCTCAAGGCGCCGTTCCACGGGATCGATGCTCATCGCCGCTGCTCTCGGCTGTTCAAGCTAAAGCCGCTGCATCGCACCAGAGCCAGAAATTGGGATGGGTCAGCAGCCAACTGGCAGGCAGCCCAGGGTCTGGCTCTTTCAAGGCCAACAAGCGCTGGAGGATGCCGGCCTTGGCGGCGCCGGTCACCACCAGATGAATCTCAGCAGCCTCGAGGATCTCCCAGAGGCCCAGGGTGATGGCCCGCTGGGGAACAGCTTCAACGCAACCATCGAAGAGCACCGCGTTCTGCTGCCGGGTCGCAGAGGTCAGCTCCACCTCATGGCAGTGCTGATCAGGAGGACAGGGCGGCTCGTTGAAACCCACATGACCATTGCTGCCGAGCCCCAGAAGCTGCAAACCGATGCCTCCGCAACGGTTGAGCTGCTGGCCGTAACGCCGCGCAGCAGCCGCACCGTCAGCAGCGGTGCTGTCGGGAAGATGCACCGCTGAAGCGGGCAGGCCCAACGGTGCAGCGAGGTGATGGGTCATGTAGGCCCGGTAGCCGCGGGGGTCGTCCGCCGAAAGTCCGAGGTATTCGTCCAGGTTGAAACTGCACCATCGGGCGCGCAGGGACTCCAGCTCATCGGCAGACCACGACAGCAGCCGTTCCACCAGGGTGCGATACAGCGGCTCCATCGTCCGTCCTGTGGCCAGTCCCAAAGGCTTCAGCGGATCAGGCCCCTGCCAACCGCGCAGATGACACTCCAGATGGGCCGCCAGCACAGCACAGAGATCCGTGTCACTGGAATGGCGTTGCAGATGACAGGGAAACCGTGCCAAGGGGCGAAACCGGCATGTCTCTCCAGAGTGGCTTTGTTGGGGGCTTCAGCGCCAGCGATGGGTCATGGTGCGGCCGGTAGGGAACGACCTCAGCCCCGCGGTAGTAGTGCTGAAGAATCGAGCGGAAGTGGGCCCCCTGCTCCGCCAGGCCGTGGGCTCCCCACTGGCTCATGCCAACGCCATGGCCATAGCCCTGGCCCTTCACCAGCAGCTGAAGGCCGCCGGCGGACCAACGACGCACCGCCGTCTTGCTGACCAGCACCGGCGGAGGGGCCACCAACAGGGGGGGCCGTGCTCCCCTCTGACGAGCCACCGATGACGTGATCCGATCGATGCGGGAGCCCGGGCGGGCGGTTGCAGTCACCCGTCGCACTTGAAGCTCCACGGGAGACCGCTGCCGCCCCGTCACCATCTCAAAGTTCACCAGCGTGCTTTTGAGACCCAACCGTTTGCGCAGCTGACTGCCGCTGAGCACCAGCGATCCGCGGGGGCCGCGCACGCGGGCCTGGCGCACGCGACCGCTGCCGGAACGACTCAGCACCTCAACGGCCTGGAGCCCACCGGTTTCGGGCAGCCGTTGACGCAGCCCGGCAGGATCAAACCATTGTTCCCAGCGGTGCACCGGGCTGTGCTGGTCGTGGTCGGGGACGCTGACCAGATAGGGATGCTGGCGGCGCCAGACCATCCCGCTCGCCTCGGTCACCCCGCCAGAACTGCTGTGAAAAACGGCATCGATCAGGCGACCACCGTGCACGAGCACCAGCGAACGGGTGCTCGCCACCGCCTTGCGTGTGCTCGGGGTTTCCGACTCCACTCCGCGATACACCTGACTCGCCACCGTGGCCTTCACATCCCAGGCACCACCGCGGCTGAGTTGTTTCAATGCATAGGTGCGGGCCGCCACAGCCTGGGCCTGCAAGGCAGCCAGGGGCCAGCGGTGAGGCATTTCGCTGCCGACAACACTGTTGAGATAGGTCTCAACGCCAAGGCTGTTGATCACCCGCAAGCGCCCGCCTCGGCTGCTGATGCGCAGCACACCGCGGTAGCGACGCTCCCCAAGCCAGATGCCCCGTGGATCGTCGTTCTGCACCGTCACCAGGGTGCTGGTGGCCAGCCGCATCGATCGGCCATCCACAGTGGCGCTCAGGCGGGTTCCTTGAAGGCTGAGCTGCAGCCGCTGCGGCCGTCGCTCTCCGCCGGGGAGTCCCTGCACCCGCAGCGGCTGTGCACCATCGGAACGCAGGCTGACCCGGTTGTTCTCCAGCAGCAGCACGCGCATCTGCGGCTCGCGGCCGCGGGCCAGCGCAGCCGGTGATGGAGCGATCACAGCGACGAGCACCAGCCCGATGGCAACGGAAGCGCGGCGCACGCTGGAGATCCACAGGCGTCCCAGTGTGCCGCCTGTTCCGGGGTTCAGCCAGGTGGCAGCATGAGTCCTGAGGAGCACCGGCCTTGCAGGTCACATTTCTCGGTACGAGTTCTGGGGTACCCACCCGGGCCCGCAACGTTTCAGCCGTGGCTCTGCGCTTGCCGCAGCGCTCGGAGATGTGGCTGTTCGACTGCGGCGAGGGCACCCAACATCAGTTTTTACGCAGTGATCTGCGGCTGTCGCAGCTGCGCCGGGTGTTCATCACCCACATGCATGGCGACCACGTGTTCGGCCTGCCTGGTCTGCTCGCCAGCCTCGGCCTCGCCGGCAGCAGCTCCGCAGGGGTGGATCTCTACGGGCCGGACCCGCTGGAGAGCTACCTCAATGGTGTGCTGCGCACCAGCTCCACCCGGATCGGCTATCCCCTCGCCGTCCACCGGGTCAGGGATGCAGCCGAGCAGGGCACGCTTCTGTTCGAGGACGACGACTTCACGGTGCGCTGCACCCTGCTCACCCACCGTGTGCCGGCCTACGCCTATCGCATCGAACAGAAGCCCCTGGCCGGTCGCTTCGACATTGAGAAAGCACGGGAACTGAACATCCCGCCCGGCCCCGTGTACGCCCAGTTGAAGCGGGGCGAAACGGTGACCCTGGAGGACGGTCGCAGCATCGACGGCACCAGCCTCTGCGGTGAGGAACGGCCCGGTGTAAGCGTCGTCTATTGCACCGACACCGTGTTCTGCGAGGCGGCCATCGAGCTTGCCCGCGGCGCGGATCTGCTGATCCATGAATCCACCTTTGCCCATGGCGAGGCGGAGATGGCGTTCCAGAAACAGCACTCCACCAGCACCATGGCTGCCCAGACGGCCGCCGAAGCGGGTGTGGGGCAGCTGGTGCTCACCCACCTCAGCCCGCGCTACGTGCTGGGCAACCCGGTCACGCCCCAGGACCTGTTGAACGAGGCCAAGGCGATCTTCCCCAACACCCTGCTGGCCAAGGACTTCCTCAGCATTGATGTCAAACCACGCTGCAACAGTTCGTGATCCGGCCACAGAGGGTCACTTCCCCGTGATACAAGAGCTTGGTGCGGTGAATGCGTCACACCCCCTTACCTTCATGGCCTCTGTGTTCTCTTCCTTGCGTCGGTCCCTGAAGGGCCTTCTGGTCCTCATCCCGGTGCTGATCGGTTTGGCCGTTACCTCTCCGGCTCAGGCGGCCCAGTGGGACGCTGAGACCCTGACGGTTCCAGCAGATCCCTCCGGCACAGAGGTGACCTTCAGCGATCGCGAAATCGATTCTGGCCGCAAGGTGTTCAACACCAGCTGCGGCACCTGCCACGCCGGTGGCATCACCAAGACCAACCACAACGTGGGCTTGGATCCTGAGACTTTGGCCCTGGCCACCCCGGCCCGCGACAACGTTGAGGCACTGGTTGATTACATGAAGGACCCCACCTCCTACGACGGTGAATACAGCATTGCTGACCTCCACCCGAGCATGCGCGACGCTGAGCTCTATCCCGCCATGCGCGATCTTGATGACGAGGATCTGCGCCTGATGGCCGGTTACATCCTGGTGTCCCCCAAAGTCCAAGGCAGCGCCTGGGGTGGCGGCAAGATCTACTTCTGATCAGTTTCCGCCGATCAACTCCGATCAGAATTGTCTGTCCCCGGCGGCCTCAGGTCGTCCGGGTCTTTTTTTTGGGGACTCACCTGCTCAGGGGCCATGGAGTTGGGATGGCGGCTGTACCACCACTCCTGCAGATCTCGGCTGAAACGAACGGAGAACAGGGTCAGCACGGTGGGTGTGGGCCGGCCCCCTGGCTGCAGCAGTTCCACGGCGTAGGAGGGGCAACGCCGCGCCGCCAGATCGGGAACAAACCGCCGTCCGATCCGTCGCCAGCTTGGCTCCTTGCTGCGCCAGGCCAGACGACAGCAGGGCCAGGGCAGTTCTTCACGATCAAACAATCGGCAACAGGGCCCGATGACGCGGAAGCTGTACTGCCCGCCGGGACTGGTGTGAACGCTGCCGGGCTCCAGAAGATCGTCGACTTCGGGGCGGCTCACGGCAGGAGAAGACAAGGGACACGCATGGAAGACGACCAGACCAAAAAAAACCACCCCCGAAGGGGTGGTTGAGGACACGTCCAGTTGTAGGAAAGAGGCTCAATAGAGCTCTTCTTCAGCGTGGGTTTTGATGGTGCAGTCGCTGGTGGGGTAGGCGACGCAGGTCAGCACGAAGCCGGCTTCGATCTGGTCGTCGTCCAGGAAGCTCTGGTCAGACTGATCGACGGTGCCAGCGGTGATCTTGCCGGCGCAGGTGGAGCAAGCTCCAGCGCGGCAGGAGTAGGGGAGGTCGATGCCCTGCTCTTCAGCAGCGTCGAGGATGTACTGGTCGTCAGGCACTTCGATGGTCTTGTTCAGACCTTCGCTCTCGGAGACCAGGGTGACCTTGTAGGAAGCCATGATTGATGAATGCGTACAGGGTTCCGGAAAACCCGGTCCTGCAGAACGTCATATTTTTACTTCAAATAGGTGCTCAACCTGACGATTCCGGGGCCACTGGGGAGGAGGACCAATCGGAGACCCCACTCTGATAAGCCTGGCTTATAGGGCCCGGCCTAGCGGCGGCGGATCTCCAACAGCCCCCAGCGGCCCTGCGCCGCCTCGGCGGTGACCAACCAGCCCAAGCCCCCGAGGACCTCCTTCAGGCGCGGCGCCTGATCCACTAAGAGCCCACTGAGCAGTGCGCATCCATCGGGCTGAAGCAGCCCCTCAAACCCCGGGGAGAGGGCTTCAATGACCGGAGCCAGGATGTTGCAGAGCAGCAGATCAGCGCGGCGGGGGGCGAGCAGCTCGTTCAGGGTCTCCACAGAACCAAGAGCCACCTGAAGCTCCGCCTCCGATCGGCCGTTGAGGCCGCGGTTGTCCGTTGTGGCACGAACCGCCAAAGAATCGGTGTCAGCGGCCACCACCGACTCCGCCCCCAGGCCCAGCGCAGCAAGGCCCAGCACCCCGCTGCCGCAGCCCAGATCGGCCACGAGCGACCCTACCGGAGGCGACTGCTCCAAAGCTTTCAGGCAGAGCCGGGTGGTGGGGTGGCTTCCGGTACCAAAGGCACTGCCGGGGTCCATCTTGATCACCAGCCGGTCGGCATGCTCCGGCGGAACCTCCAGCCAGGCCGGAAGGATCAACAGCCCCGTACCGACGGGATCGGCCTGCCAGTGCTGTTTCCAGCTGAGGCTCCAATCCTCGTCCGCCACATCGTCCCAGTGACCATCGGGCAGGCTGAGTCCAAAGGGCTCCGCCAGCGGCTGCAAGCTGGCGACCAGCTCCTGCCGCTGCGGCTCCGGCCACTCCGGCTTCGGGAGCCAGACCAACAGCGTCTTGCGATCAGGCGTTTCTGGCGCATGCTGCACCGCATGGCGATGCAGCCCAAGATCCATCAGTTTCCACACCAGCGATTCCTCCAGCTCCGGAGGACACGGGAGTGTGAGACGCCACCACATCAGAGCGTGACCGGATGCGCTTCCTGGATGCCATCGATGGCCGTGATCGTCTGCAGCAGATCTGCTGGGATCGGATCATCGATGCTGAGCACCATCACCGCATCGCCGCGCACGATTTTGCGGCCCACCTGCATGGAGGCGATGTTGACGTTGTGTTCGCCCAGCAGAGAGCCCAGGTGACCAATGATTCCGGGCATGTCCCGGTGTCGGGTGAACAGCATGTGGCTGCTGGGGGTCACATTCACCGGGAAGGCATCGATGCTGGTGATGCGCAGATCGCCATCGGCAAAGACGGCACCGGTGACACTGCGGCTGCCCTGGTCACCACGGGTAGTGATTTGCAGTGAACCACCGGCGAAGTCGCGGCTGCTCTCATCCTTCACCTCCAGCACCTGAATGCCGCGGGCCTTGGCCTCAAGCGAGGCATTCACGAAGTTGATGCTGTCGCCAAGGCCAGCACTGAGCAGACCCTTCAGAGCAGCAATCACCAGAGGCTGAGAGGGATGGCTGGCGAATTCACCCTGCAACCGCAGTTCCATCTCCTGCACATGACCACCAGCCAGCTGACTAACGAGCAGACCAACCGTCTCAGCGAGCTGGAGATGGGGCTTGAGCCGCTCCATGATCTCTGCGCTGAGGCCGGGAATGTTGACCGCACTACGGGCCGGCAGACCCAGCAGCACATCGCGGATCTGCTCTGCCACATCAATCGCCACATTCTCCTGGGCCTCTTCCGTCGACGCACCGAGGTGAGGCGTCAGCACCAGACCACGCTCCACCGCCCGCAGGGGGGAGTCTTCCGCCAGAGGCTCACTGGCGTACACATCAAGGCCAGCGCCGGCGATCACACCGTTGTTGATCGCTTCAGCGATCGCCGCCTCATCCACCACACCGCCACGGGCGCAGTTCACGATCCGCGCCGTGGGCTTCATCGTGCGCAGCAGTTCTGCATTCACCAGGTTCTCGGTGTCCTTGGTGCGCGGGATGTGCAGAGTGACGTAGTCGGCGGTGCGGAACAACTCATCCAGCTCCAGCAGCTTCACCTGCATCCGTTGAGCCCGGTCAGCGGCAATGAAGGGGTCGTAGGCGATCACCTCCATGCCCATGGCCTGGGCAACCCTGGCGACGTGGGATCCGATCTTGCCAAGACCGACCACCCCCAGGGTCTTTTTGTAGAGCTCGTTGCCGACGAATTTCTTGCGATCCCACTTGCCGGCCCGCATGCCGCCATGGGCCTGAGGAATGTGCCGCGAGAGGGTCAGCATCATCGCCAGAGCGTGCTCCGCTGCAGCGATGGTGTTGCCCTCCGGCGAGTTCACCACCAGCACACCCCGCTGGGTGGCCGCAGGCACATCAACGTTGTCGACGCCGACGCCGGCGCGGCCGATGATCTTGAGCCGGCTCGCCGCCGCGATCACCGCTGCGGTCACCTGGGTGCCGGATCGGATCATCAATCCGTCGTACTCACCGATGATCCCGATCAGCTCCTCCTCAGAGAGGCCGGTGCGCTGATCCACCTGCGCCACTTGGTCAAGGATGTCGACCCCGGCCTGGTCGATCGGATCGGAGACAAGAACTTTCGTCATCGAAAGGCGCAGAACTGCCGCGGTGAACTGTAGAGATCGACATCCACCAACCCCTCCAGTTCGAAGCACAGGGTTCAGAATTCAGCGCATTGGATCTGAATGCCCCCATGCCCGTCTGTGTGATGGTGATGGCCGATGCCCCCGCGGCGGAAGGCCTGACCCAGCGGCTCCGGGACACCGATCTGCCGCTGCTGAAGTGTCTGACGATCCCCCCAAATGGGGATGCCATCGACAAGGTTGCCCTGTTGAACCCCAACCTCACGCGCCAACAGCGGCAGCGCGGCATGGCCCGCTGGCTGATGCCCTTCGGTTTCATGGCAGGGGTCACCTTCACCAAGATCACCACCCTCACCACCTTCGCCAGCTTTGGCCCCTGGGGTGAAACCCTGATCGGCGGCCTGCTGGGCATGGGCTCCGGCCTGATGGGGAGCTACGCCGCAGCCGCCAGCGTGGATTCAGACAATGATGCAGGCGTGCGGATCCTGCGCAACCGCCGCGACGAAGGACGCTGGCTGGTGCTGCTGGAAACCCCCAATGGCATCGAGGCCCCCTGGCAGGTGATTCAAAAGTCGCTGCCGCAGCAGGTGGTTCGCCTGAACGACCTGTGATGCTGCCCCGAGAGGAGCTAAAGGCGGGGACCCAGAACCCGGAGGAATTGACGCTGCTGGTCGATCTCGCGGAGCAGGTGTTGCGCACCTGGCAACCGGCCTGGAGTCCCTTCCTCAGCGCACCGCTGCGGGAGGAAGCCATGGCTCGCCTGGGAAGCCTCAGTGAATTGACCTGGATGAGTGATGGCGGTTACCCAGGAGCCGAACGCCAACGGCTGCTCTGCCACCGTCGCGACGACAGCCCCGATGCAGAGCCCCCCATTCAAGGCCTGCTGATCGAAGGCAATTTCCTCTTCGACCCGCTTTCCCCCGAGGACCTGCGTGAAGCGTTGCAGACCATGGGCGTCGATGCAGACAACATCGGCGATCTCTGGGTACGGGGCGATCGCGGCGGGCAAGGGATTTGCACCCCCAGCGCAGCCAAAGCCCTGCATGGCCGCCTGGGTGCCGTGCGCGAGGTCGAGATTCGCTGCGAATCCCGCCCGTTGGAGCAGTTGCAACAGCCTGTGCAACGCAGCGTCCGCACCCTGCAAACGGTGGAGGCCTCCTGTCGTCTGGATGCGATTGCATCGGCAGGATTCGGGCTGTCCCGGGCCAAGATCGTGACCCACGTCAAAGCCGGGCGCCTACGGCTCAATTGGGGCAACGTGCGTCAAGCCAGCCGTGAACTGGTGGTGGGCGACCGGCTGCAGCTGCAGGATCGTGGCTCGGTGGAGGTGCTCTCACTCACCCGCACCAAACGGGAGCGCTGGCGCGTTGAACTGCGCCGCAATTGAGTTGAGCTGCCCACCAGCTGCTACTGTTCATCCTCGGTCGATGAAATCACAAGATTTCATATTGATCGATGTCGGGCGATTAGCTCAGGGGTAGAGCACTACATTGACATTGTAGGAGTCACTGGTTCAAATCCAGTATCGCCCACTTTCCCTGTAGGGACTGCGTTCCCGAACTTCAGACCTCGCGATGACACGCACGATTGTCGTTGGCTTGGGTCGTTCAGGTTTGGGTGCTGCGCGTCTGCTCAAGCAGCAGAATCACGACGTTGTTGTGTTCGAACGGGGCAATAACGAAGCCCTCCAACACACCTCGAAAACCCTCGCCGAAGAGGGCATTCAGGTTGTGCTAGGGCAGCCCCTGACCCTGCAGAGCTTTGACGCCTGGCGCGACAACCTGGACGCCGTGGTGATCGGCCCTGGCATTCCCTGGGATCACCCAACCCTGGTCCAGCTGCGATCCGAGGGCGTCCAGGTGCGCGGCGAGATGGATACGGCCTGGGATGCCCTTCAGCAGATCCCCTGGATCGGCATCACAGGAACCAACGGCAAAACCACGGTCACCCATCTGCTTAGCCACGTACTGGAGGCCGCAGGCCTCACGGCGCCGATGGGGGGAAACATAGGCCTCTCCGCGGCAGAGCTGGCCTGCCAGATCGGCTCAGGGGCCAAGCCGCGGCCGGATTGGCTCGTGATGGAACTAAGCAGCTACCAGATCGAGGCAGCACCCGCCGTAGCCCCCAAGATCGGCATCTGGACCACACTGACCCCAGACCATCTCGAGCGCCACGGCAGCCTGGAGGCCTACCGGGCCATCAAACGTGGGCTGCTCGAACGCTCGGAGTGCGCCCTCTTCAATGCCGATGATCCAGACCTGCGCCAGCAACGCAGCAGCTGGAACCGCGGCACCTGGGTCAGCAGTGAGGGCGCGCATCCGGACAACCAGCCCGCCGACCTCTGGATTGATGACGAGGGCATGGTGCGCAACAACACCACCCGATTGTTTGCGGCTGATGTCCTGGCGATGCCAGGCCGCCACAACCGCCAAAACCTGTTGCTGGTGACCGCTGCCGCCCTGGAGGCCGGCCTATCCCCGCAGCAGATCGCCGACGCCTTGCGCACGTTTCCGGGCGTACCGCACCGCCTTGAGCAGCTGGGCACATTGGCGGGAGCCAGCGTGTTCAACGACAGCAAAGCCACCAATTACGACGCAGCCGAGGTTGGCTTGCGAGCCGTGCAGGGCCCCGTCGTGGTGCTGGCCGGGGGGCAGACCAAACAGGGCGACGCCAGTGGCTGGCTGAAGCAGCTGCAAAGCAAGGCCTGCAGCCTGATCCTGTTCGGTGCGGGGGCCGATGAGCTAGCCAGCCTGGCCAAAGCGGCTGGATACCCCGGCGAACTGCTGCAATGCCCCGAGCTCGAAAGCGCTGTGAACCTGGCTGAAGGGGCCGTGCAGCGGCATCAGGCCTCATCGCTGCTGCTGTCACCGGCCTGCGCCAGCTTTGATCAATATCGGGATTTCGAGGCCAGAGGGGAACACTTCCGCACCCTGATCAACCCCCTGCTTGACGAAGCCTGAGACCAAACGAACGCAATGGGATGCATCTTGGCCTAACGGTCCGATGATGGTGTGAAACAAGCGTTGTGACGTGACCTTCTGGTTGATGAAAAGCGAACCCGACGCCTATGGGATCGATGATCTGCGTCACGAGGGCACCACACTGTGGGACGGCATCCGCAACTACCAGGCCCGCAATTTCATGCGCAGCATGGACGTGGGCGACCAGGCCTTCTTTTACCACTCGAATTGCAAACCACCCGGGATAATCGGGCTGATGGAGGTGATGGAGACCGGCCTGGTGGACCCCACTCAGTTTGATCCCTCGGCCAAGTATTACGACCCAAAGTCAAGCCCCGAGAAACCACGCTGGGACTGCGCACGCCTGCGATTCCTTGGCGAATTCGACGCCCTGCTCAGTCTCGACCAACTGAGGGAGCTCTACAGCGAAGAGCAGCTGCCCGTAATCAAACGCGGCAACAGGCTCTCGATCCTTCCGGTGCCAACCAACACCGCCAACGACCTCCTTGCACGGCTTGGCCATCTCCACTGAGATCCCACTGGTCACCCTGTTGCCGAGGGCCTGGATCGGCTTCAGCCGGGGGCCCTGGCGCTGTGTTGGCTTGGCGGCACTGGTGTTGATCAGTGCCAGTGGCCCTGCGGTGATCGGCCACGACCTGCGCCTGGCGGGATCCCCATGGCTGAATCGACTGGGGGACATGTCGGTGTTGATCAGCCTGGTGCTTCCACTGCTGCCTCTCCTGGCCCTACTGCAGCTGACGGATGGCCTGCTCCCCGATAGACGCGACGACCGACCCCAGCAGAGCTGGAGACAGCTGCTGCGCCAGGCCTTCACCCTGGTGCTGCTTGAGCTGGTGCTCGTGCTGGGTGGCGTCGGATTGATTCAGTCGTTGAGCTGGGCGCTCGGACGCTGGAGCACGGCCTTGGCAGGCCTCAGCGTGCTGCTGGGGGGAGTGGTGCTGCTGAGCTGGCTGTTCAGCCAAACCCTGGCCCTGCCGCTGCTCGTGCACGAGCGCTGCCGCGCCCTCCAGGCGATGGATCACAGCCGCCAACTGGTGCACCGCAATGGGCTCAAGGTGCTGGCTTTGCTGGGAATGCTGCTTGGCCTCAATCTTCTGGGGCTGATCGGAGCCACCCTGGGACTGCTGCTCAGCCTCCCTTTCAGCGCCCTGGTGCTGATGGCCTGCTGCCGGCCTCAGACCCCATTGATCAGCGATTCCCGGCGGAACATGTTTCCGACGTAAACCCGGGTGATCTCCCGCGATGCCTGGCCGTTCTGCACCAGAAAACCGGCAAGCGCCGCCTGAACCAAACGGTATTGATCCCAGTTCGGATGCCCCTCAATGAACTGGGTCATGGCTTGCTGAAGGGGCTGCGGCACTTCCGATTGGAAACTCACAACACTGGTTTCAGCCGCGGCTTGCTCAAGGCCTTCCGGCATCTTTTCACTTCGAAACGAACACTAGTTCTCCACACCACGGCGCCACCGTCAAGGGCCACCAACACGGGGCCATTCTCATGAATCTCCAGGCGAGATCCCTGCCAGAAAGCCACTCCTGCACTGGTCGAAGCGCCGGCCTAGGCGGAACTGCGCAGCCCGCCGCCATCGTCAAGCAAAAACAACAAAAAACGGGGGATTTCCACAGAAACCCACCAGAACGACATTTACGGCCCATGACCTGTGGAAAAGCTGTGCAGAGCAGCAGGGAAAGGGCGGGAGAAATCAATGACTCAAAAACGATTAGCTGGATTAATCAATGCTGCGAGTCCCACAACGTTCTCAAGGCAGCAACGGCCGCCGCCGCCGCCGGGGCCGGCCACTCCCCCTCGGCCGCACGTCCTTGCAGCGGGGTAAGCAGGATGCGCAACTCCCATTGGTTGCGATCACCGCTCAAGCATCCCCACCACACGCCTCGATCCAGCTCCAGCTCAATCGACTCCTCGGGAATCAATTGATCAACCAGACCCCTGTGCTGCTGCTCCAGGGTTGCCACGAGATCCACCAGATCCCGCCACTCCGGCTCGGTCAACTCAAATGCCCAGCGTTCTCCTCCGATAAGAACGCAATATTCGCCGCGGGAGGGGTCGTGCGATACCCGCCAACCGTCCCCCTCCTGCTGGATCACACCGATGGATCAACCAGGCAGCAGATCGGGCTGGTCTTGCTCGTCGCTCAATTCGACGATGGCCCGCTGAACCGGCTTAACGCTGGACTCCTCCAGAAGACCGTCAAAGTCGTCGAAGCGGCGCTGCTTGGCCCGGAAGGCGATCCGCACCGTTGTCAGATAACGGTTGCTTGATTGGCGAATCAAGCTTTCGCCACGCTTGGAAAGATCCTTGGAATCGACTCCGGCCGAAAGCACAGACTTCTAGGTCAAACTTCTTGATACTAAGTGGTGGCCGTCTCAGGCCAGCTGGTCGGTGTGAAAAGGCACGTGCATGGGGTATGCCCGTTGACGGGAGCCAGGAACCCGCAACACGATTTGGCGCCCCATCCCCAAGGCCGCCAGGGGCAAGCGCAGATCAGCGACCAAACCACTCAATTCCTCGAGATGCGCATCGTCGATGCACTCGATGCGGATGCTGCCCCAGCTGCGACGCATGCGACAGCTCCGCAGCGGCTCCAGCCTGTCCTGCAGGTCAGGCTCTTCCCGGTAGAAGGAGAAGATCAGCTGTTGCAATCGATCCATCGCCGCCAGTCCCCCTAGTCTCATCCTGACTTCACCGTGCCCTGAGCACGGTCAGAGATCGCGTGGGCGAAGAAAAGCTTCAGCATTCAGACCAACGGGGCGTAACCCTCGCCATCGATTTGGGCAGCACCACCACGGTGGTGGCTTATCAGGGAGCGACATCCACAACTGCCGATCTGCTGAACCTGCCCGCCATCTGCAGCCGGGCCGGTGAAATTCCCAGCCTGGTGTGGGAGGCATCGCAACGGCCCCTGATTGGCCGGCAGGTGCTCGAGTCAGGCCTCAATGACTCCGTGGACAGCCGTCTGCATCGCGACTTCAAAGGCCGCATCGGTCAAGCGGATGCCCCAGAACAGGAAGCAGCCCGCTGGGCTGGAGAACAGTTGCTTCGACAGATCTGGAGCCGGCTCCCCAGCGATCTCCCGGTCGAGCGGCTGGTGCTGACCGCCCCGGTGGAGTGTTACCGGGCCTATCGCAGCTGGTTGCTGGAGGCCTGCACCACGCTGCCGGTGGCCGAGATCGCCCTGGTGGATGAACCCACAGCAGCCGCCATGGGTGCAGGGCTTCCGGCTGGTTCCACTCTGCTGGTGGTGGACCTGGGCGGAAGCACCCTGGATCTGGCCCTGGTGGCTCTGGAGGGAGGAGAAGGTCGTGCCGCACCGATCGCCCAACTGCTGCGGCTGGGGGGGCGCAACCTGGGGGACAACAGCCGGCAGATGCTGCGCACAGCGAAGGTTCTGGGCAAGGCAGGGCTGCGCCTCGGCGGCCGTGACATCGATCGCTGGATTGTGGACCGCTGTTGCCCGGGTCAAGCCGCCAGCGCCCCCCTGCTCAATGCCGCCGAAAGGCTTAAATGCCGGCTGAGCGACACCGCGTTGGCCGAACGCGAGCCCCTGATGGAATTGGCGGTGGATGAGCAGGAGCATGTGCTCCGCCTGTCGCGCAGCGAACTCAACGCGCTTCTGCTGGAGCGCGGCTTCGGAGACGCACTCGAACAATTGCTGGAGACCTGTCTCGCCGGCGGTCGCCGCAACAACTGCAGCCTTGAAGATCTCGAGGGCGTGGTGGCCGTCGGAGGCGGTGCCCAGCTGCCCCTCTTGCGCCAGTGGCTCAGCGAGCACACAGCACCAGCACCCTTGCTCACCCCGCCACCGGTGGAAGCCGTCGCCCTGGGCGCGCTTCAACTCACGCCAGGGGTCGCCATCCGGGATGTGCTGCAACACGGCGTTTCCCTCCGCTTCTGGGATCAGCGCAGCAACAGCCACCGCTGGCATCCCCTCTTCGTGACCGGTCAACCCTGGCCGAGCCAAGCCCCCCTGGAGCTTGTGCTGGCCGCCAGCCGGACCGGCCAACGCAGCTTGGAGCTGGTGTTGGGGGAGCCCATCCCCCAAGGGAGCCACAGCGTGGTCTTTGTCGATGGTTTGCCAACGCTCCAGGAGCAGACCGCCGGGGAGGTCTCCCACCAGCCCTGGCCGGGCACCGAGCTGGTGCTGCCCCTGGAGCCCGCCGGAGAACAGGGCGAAGACTGCCTGCGGCTGTGCTGGAGCATTGATCAAGATGCGCAGCTTCAGCTGGAGATCAACGATCTGCGCTCCGGGGCGTCGTGGTCCCATCCAACGCTGGGGGCTGTTCGATAAGACCGTCCGATAAGACGTCCGTCCACAGGCCCCTGGAACGGGAGCTGTCACTCCATAAAACAGAACCAATGTTCAGTTCCACCCTTCGTGGCGGCACCGCACCAACTGCTGCTACGGCTTTGGGGTGTTGGAACCCTGGGACTGGTGCTGGCGATTGCGACAGGTGCTTACTGGTGGGAACGACAACTGCCGGAGCGGCTCCAGAGCGCCCTCGACGCCAACGACTACGAGGCCTGCATCCGCACGAGTGAGCAACTCTCATCCCTGCGATGGTTAGGCGAAGGAGCACCGGAAGAACAGGCCTTCTGCCGCCAGAAGCACGCCGAATCTCTCTGGGACCAAGGCGATCAGATCGCTGCCCTCACGCTGCAGCAGCAACTGGTCGCCTCGGGCTATGGCGATCTCGCCCTCCATCGCAAGACCCTTGAACGCTGGCACCAGGCCCTGATGGATCAGGCGATTGCTCTGTTTCGCGAGGGAGACCTGCAGCAGGCACTCGAGTTGCTGGATCCCCTCAAAGGCCCCACGCGCAGTTCGATCAGCCAACTCAGTGCAACGCTGAGGGAGATCTGGAACCGCAATCGGTTGGAACAGGGTCGGCTGGTCCAGCTGGTGGAGCAAGAACGTTGGTGGGAGGCCTTGGACAGCCTCAACAAACTCGACCATCCCTGGTGGCAAAAGCAGGCAAGCATCACCCGTCAACAGGTGGAGAACGCCATTCAGGCCCTCGATGAAGCCCGGCAACACCAGCAACATCCCGCGGTGCATGCCGACGTGATCAGCGGTGACAGGCTGGATGCCGCCGTCAAGGACCAGTTGCTCCGAGGCCTGGACCCCTGGACGGCCTTTTCCGTGGGCTGCAGTCACCTGGGCGGTCGCGTCGAAGAGGACGGCCCTGAAAGTTTCTGTCGACGCTCGTCCCCAAGCCCGTGACAAAATGAACCTGTGGATGATTCAGGTGCGATGCAGGCGGGCGACAGGGTGACGGTGGAGGCATCCGTCGTTGTGTTCAACCATCCCGAACACCGGGGCAAAGCCTTTGATATGAAAGGCCAGACCGGTGAGGTGGCGAACGTTCTCAATGATTGGAAGGGTCGGGTAATCAGCCCAACGCTGCCCGTAATCGTTGCCTTCGGCCGTTACAAGGCCCATTTCCGCGCCGACGAACTCAAGGCTGCCGACTGATTCGGCTAAGGAAAACCCCCTCCTCACCATCAACATCCCTCAGGCGCAGCTCGATAGTCTCGCTGCGCCGGGTGGGAACAACACGGCCACAGAAATCAGGCTGAATCGGAAGCTCCCGATGGCCTCGATCCATCATTGCCAACAGCATCACCCGTTGCGGCCGCCCCCAGCTCTGCATCGCTTCCAACGCGGCACGCACCGTACGCCCCGTGAAGATCACATCGTCAACCAAGATCACCTGACGATCTTCAATGCTGGTGGGCAGAGTCGTGAGCTGGGGCAGACGGGTGCCGATGCGCTCCAGATCATCGCGATGGAACGTGGGATCAATGGACCCCTGGGAGATGGCATGGCCTGTCAACCGCTCCAATTCACGTGCCAACACCCTGGACAGCTGAACACCACGGGTGGGGATCCCCAACAGCATCAATCGACGGCTGTCTTCGGCACTTTCAAGCACCTGAGACGCCAACCGCGCCAGGGTCAAACCAAGCTCACGCTCCGAAAGAATTTCGATCCGGTCAGGGTCGGCCATGGAGGGTTGAGCAGTGCAAGGGTGTGGGGATTGGGTGAAATTGCAGCTTGAGGGCTGGCGTGGCGTTAGGTTGATTCTGCAAGAGTCCTTAAGAACCGTCGGTCGCGGGTGAACGTGGGGAAAAGCATTACCAACGTTTCAGGACGCACCGGGACAGTCGCACCGGTCGTTCTCGCCATTCTTGATGGCTGGGGTTATAGGAACGCAAGCGAGCACAACGCAATCCAGCAAGGCGGCACTCCGGTAATGGATGCCCTTTGGCATACCTATCCACACACCTTGATTGAGGCCAGTGGCTCCCATGTGGGTCTGCCCGATCAACAGATGGGCAACTCTGAAGTGGGCCACCTGACCATCGGTGCAGGCCGCATCATTCGTCAGGAGTTGGTGCGGATCAGCGACACGGTGCGCAGCAATCAACTGGGCGAAACCCAAGCACTCAAGGAACTGGTGGAACGCACCCAGAAGCGGGGCGGGACCTTGCACCTGCTTGGCCTCTGCTCCGATGGGGGCGTTCATAGCCATATAAATCATATCTGTGGGCTGATCCAGTGGGCTGCCGACAGCGGCATCACCGATCTCGCCGTGCATGCCATCACCGATGGTCGCGACACACCCACCCAGAGCGCACCCGGATACATCAGCCAGGTGGAAGCAGCCCTGAGCCGAAGCGGCGTGGGCCAGCTCGCCAGCCTGTGTGGCCGGTACTGGGCCATGGACCGGGACCAGCGCTGGGAGCGAATCGAAAAGGCTTACAACCTCTACACCGATCCGAACTTCTCCGTCGACAACCGGACGGCAGGCCAGGTGCTGACGGACAGCTATGCCGAAGAGATCACCGATGAATTCCTCGAACCGGTGCGACTGCAGAACAGCGTCATGAAGGATGGCGACAGCGTTCTGGTGTTCAACTTCCGGCCCGATCGCGCCCGCCAGATTGTGCAGGCGCTCTGCCTTCCCGATTTCGATGGCTTCGAACGCAGCCACACGCTTGAGTTGGATGTGGTCACCTTCACGCAGGTGGAACAGGACCTCCCCGTTCAAGTTGCCTTCCCTCCAGAACCACTCGACCAACTATTGGGGCAGGTGGTTGCAGACGCTGGTCTGAAGCAGTACCGCACCGCCGAAACGGAGAAGTATCCCCACGTCACGTACTTCATGAACGGTGGGATTGAACAGCCACTTTCGGGAGAAGACCGCCACTTGGTGCCCTCGCCGAGGGTCGCCACCTATGACCTTTCACCAGCGATGTCGGCTGAGCAACTCACAGACAGCTGTATTTCAGCCATTGAAAGGGCGGAGTATTCGCTGATCGTGATCAATTACGCCAACCCCGACATGGTGGGCCACACCGGCGTAATGGATGCCGCCAAGGAGGCGATCCAAACCGTGGATTGCTGCATTGGGCGGTTGTTGGATGCGGTAGGTCGTCAGGGCGGAACCATGCTGATCACAGCTGATCACGGCAATGCCGAGTTGATGCAGGGTGCAGACGGGCAAGCCTGGACAGCCCACACCACGAATCCTGTGCCTGCGATCCTGATTGAAGGAGAACGGCGCAAGCTGCCTGGCCATGGCAACTCGATCACTCTCCGCGATAACGGGGGGCTGGCCGATATCGCTCCAACCTTGCTGCAGATTCTCGACCTACCACAACCGACGGCCATGACCGGCGAAAGTCTGATTGCACCGATGTCCAACATGGACCCCACCCCCAAAACCGCTCGCCTGCCTCTTTCCGTCTGATGCTGACCTCAATTTTGTCCTGGAGCTGGATCGGTACCGGCCTTTTGTTAATCGTCTTGGTGCTCCTGCACAGCCCCAAGGGTGATGGCATGGGTGGCTTGGCCGCCAGCGGCAGCTCCATGTTCAGTAGCGCCAGCAGCGCCGAAGCAACGTTGAACCGGCTGACTTGGACCTGCCTTGCATTGTTTTTGACTTTGGCCGTGATCTTGAGTGCTGGTTGGTTGAGCTGAGTAATTCAGATCAAGCAGCAACGACTTCAGAGCGGATTATTTCATCCGTTTATTTTTTGGATCAGATTATTAAAACGGTGTGATCGAACTGGCATAAGGCATCTCTCACAACACAGACAGATCCACCAAAACCCTCAAGACCCTACAAATAACCTGGCAACCTGCAAACCAGTCACGGTACCCCTGCCGGAAAGAAGGCAAAGCACATTCCAGCGCTGTCAATTTTTATTAATTCAAATAATAAATCGAGAAGTCATCCTGGCCAATAATAATCTCACCCCTCCTCCGAAACACCATTAACAGCACACAAACTCTGAAGCCTCAGCAGCAATTTTTAACCACGCAATAATAAAACACTATAAAAAAGATTCTTGCTCAAAGTGCGGCCTGAAATCCCATGAACTGATCTTACCAATAACCCGGCCATCGGCGAACAATAACACACCAACAAGAATATAGAAAAGCACTATAAACTTACTCCAGATCAGCCACCAAATCGAACACTAGGCCCCAGCTTTCTCACAAAATGCTTATCAAAAGCAGTAAATCAAAGCCAACGCACAATCACAACCTCCACACGACCAATCAACCAGGACACGGTTTAAAATATGAATTCCATATTCACATTAAAGGCTAAAAACAAGTCGCAGGAACAGACGGTGATCTGACACTCACACAAATAGGAGAACGACAAAGACGGAGCCAATGCTAAAGTCACCTAGAATTGATGGAGTGCAGTGAAAAAAACCAAACTTTTCCTGCACATTGGCCACGGAAAAACAGGAACTTCTGCGATTCAGTCAGCACTGGCAATTGCCTCAGAGGAGCTAGCCAAACGAGGCATCAGTTATCCCATCCAGCCATCTCTGCGAGATCGAGCTTCTCGGCTTGAAATCACATCTGGCAATTGGCAGCCGAACCCCGAGATAAGCTTGAGCGATCAATTGCTAGAGATCGCAAAAAAGAATCAAAACAACTCAAAAATAATTTTAAGCTCGGAATCACTTTTTTGGCTCATTCCAGATTTAATTCAAAGAAAAAGTAGCTGGGAAAATTTCATTGATTTGCACATCATCCTTGCAGTAAGAGATGTCGACGAGATGCTTTCCTCTGAGTACCAACAACGCGTAAAACGACATGGAGATTCTATGCCGCTAGAGCAATTCATAAGAGCAAGGTTTTTCATCTCGTCACATCACGCCAAGGCGGCCGAAATTATCGACCTGATGTCTCAATCGAGCATCGAAAATACGATCATCAATTACTCAGCTCACAAACATGATATTACGCAGCAGGTCTTTAAATCAATAGGAGCAGAAGAGCTCTATCCTGCAGACAATATAAACGGAGCGATTATTAATAGAAGCCTCAGCAAGAAAGAACTTGAGACTTTAATCACCATCAATGCGCTTTTTTACGGGAAATTCCCATTGATTAGCACAAGAATTTCAGATGCATTGATTAAAAATCAACCCAAGCTTAAAGCCCAGAAATGTAAAATCACTCAGCAACAGCTCAAGAAAGTCTACGACAAAAATAATATATACCTTCAAACCATTAATTCACGCCTCGAACCAAACGAAAAGTTGACCCTGCCCTCAAGTTTCTGCCATGAAAGTGCAGATCCACTGGCACCAGAAGAAGCCGAGAAAATCCGCATCGAAGAATCCATATCTATGGATCTTATTGGAGACACACTCCAACAATTTTTTGCCGAAAAGTCTCAAAAAAAACTCTCCAATGACACTGTAGATGCGATTATTAAATTAAGCCAATCCGGGAAAGTCTCTAAAACGACAGAGGTTGAGTTGCTAGAGGTCGCCAAAGAAAACCGGCCGCAAGGACAGAAACTGACCAAACTCCTAGAACGCGCAAGGAAACAACTTTCAAACAATCAGAAGAATTAAAATAATGTCAATACATCCAAATAAACTTTTCAACCCAAGACTCATACACAGAAGCCAAAATACTAAAGAAATTTAAAGCAAAAATCTCTCAGCAAAGTACAAGCACAATTATTTAATCTAAATTCAAAACCAACAACATTAAACTTACATTGATACCATAAACGTTTTGAACAACACAAGCATGAGCAGGCTGACGAAGAGAAACCATGTATAGTCGTTGGATGAAGAGAGGAACACAGTGAATAAAAATTTGAGTTCTAAAAAACCAATAAAGTACAAATTTCATATTCCTTCTAAAAAGCTTCCCAGCTCTCTTGCTCAAAAGATCTGTAGTCCACTATGGAAAAATATAATTCATTCAATTGAAACCGGCAACGTTGAAACAATTCAAGCATTAGTCAAATCAATTGACAAGAAGCAGGAAGCAATTTACTTACCTCATCCATTCCTAGAAAATTTAGATACTTTTGTTACTAAAAATATCCGGCAAGGCATGTGTAACTTTATTTTCTTTAGCGACTCAAACAACCAAAATCAATGGATCCTATGCCAATGCACATCATTTGTTGATGCAATCTTTACAGAGTCATATTCAGGCAAACATAAGTCTTCTGTTAACGACGATGTAATTTTAAATGCAATCAAAAGACTTTTCAATGGCAAGAATAAGATAAGCTCGAGAAGGTATGGCACGAAAAAGGCAACATTTTCCGGCTACCTCCTCGATCAAAAAAGACCATACCATCACTTCTACGATCAACTTAAATGGCTTGTCTGGCTAGAGACTGACAAGCCAATCATTAGCAACAACTCTTTTTTCATCCCTAGACATTACAAGAAGCTCTCAGTAACCCAAAAAAAACAGCCCACATTTTCCCTCTTTCCATTGGTCATCGGCTCGAATCAGTTGAAAATGAAGCTTGATCAATATTCCGAAAAAATGGAGAAAGTTGTCTACCTAGACAGTTCCAAAGGCTGGTACAACAACATCATATGGAATCGATTGAATCAAGTATTCAACCAAATCAGAAAAGTATTTAATAAAAGCAATACCCTCACTCTTTGGTTTGGTATTTCTGGGCAGAAAAGGATATGGATCGAACAAGAAGACTTTCTCCCCGCTTTTGTACAACAACTAACGCCTTGGTTTGATTCGTTTGTGTTTATGGTTGATGGTTTTACCGAATACGAGAATTCAAATCATGCTCGCCTGAGTGGAAGCAAAGCAACCCCAGTCAATCAAGATCTTGAAGTTGTCACTTCGATTAGGCAAAAATTATTACCTTTTCCCAATGTGTCGGTCGTAAGCCTGGTGGGACAAACGTACCGAGAGAAAATACAACGCTGTCAAGATGTTGATTTCTTTATTGCCAATGCGGGCGCCGGCCAACTTGTTCCACATCGCTTCTGCAAAAAACCAGGTATTTTGCACTCCAATGAAAAACATTGCGTTTTTCCAACAGGAATTAACAACACTACCGTCAAAATAGTCGATAAATCTCTGGTCAAGGACGTAGGCAATTTATTTGCAAAAGGGACATCAAACAAAAATCTGGGTGCCGGACTTATTAGCTATAGTATTAAGACAGAAATTGTTATTAACATGGTCACAGACATGCTAGATCTCGACGATTAAGCCATCTTGCCAGTCAACAAGCAAGCATTCAAGACTTTCTTCTGAATGCATTTATTAGGCTATGGGGCCTGCAAGCCTGATTTAAAAAAGGCAAGTTCCTTGTGAACGCGATCCAACTCATACAACGTTTTGGTCTCCTTTTTTTCAAGAATCTCAACGCGCTTCAACAGATCTTCCAACAACTTGTTTTGAAGAGACTCAACCTGAACCTGCCTTTTCTGCACCCCTTTTGAGGGAACTCCTCCTGAATCAACTGCCGAAAGAATTCTTCCATCCGTTTCGACGTACAACCGGGCAAGACGCTCCAAGACTTTGGAATAGGCCTTGTCTTGCTCTCGACAAAGGTCCTTGAAACGCTGCAGCGTCTCAGGGGCAAACTGAGCAGCAAAAGCTCCGGGTCGCTGGGGCATTTGTCCCGACTCGACAATACTAAACAATACATCAGCCTGAGCACTCCTGAACCCTCATAGATTCATGGACTGCAGCCGAGAGCAAACTCCGCAAAGCACATGTCTTGAAAACCCTAGACATCACAAGACGGTCCAGGCAATAAAAAAGGCCCCGCAGGACCTCTCGGTATGACTTGAATTGGGGTGATCGGGTGGTCTCTCGGCCACCCGATCAGCGATCAGTAGTCGAAGTCGCCGCCGCCCATGCCGCCGCCGGCAGGAGCTGCTTCCTTCTTCTCAGGCAAATCAGCCACGATGCACTCGGTGGTTAGCACCATGCCAGCGATGGATGCGGCATTTTGCAGACCGGAGCGGGTCACCTTGGCGGGATCGACGATGCCGGCAGCCAGCATGTCGACGTACTCACCGGAGGCAGCGTTGAAGCCTTCGGCACCAGCGCGAGCCTTGACGTTCTCAGCCACAACAGCACCGTTGGCACCAGCGTTTTCAGCGATCCGCATCAGCGGAGCGGTGAGAGCAGCAGCCACGATGTTGGCGCCGATCAGTTCTTCGCCGGACAGGCTGGAGGCTGCCCACTGCTCCAGGGCCGGAGCCAGGTGCGCCAGGGTGGTGCCGCCACCAGGAACGATGCCTTCCTCAACAGCCGCCTTGGTGGCGTTGATGGCGTCCTCGAGACGGAGTTTCTTGTCCTTCATCTCGGTTTCGGTGGCCGCACCCACCTTCACCACAGCCACGCCACCGGCCAGCTTGGCCAGACGCTCCTGCAGCTTCTCCTTGTCGTAGGTGGAGTCGGTCTCGTCCATCTGCTTCTTGATCTGTTCGCAGCGGGCGCCGACAGCCGCCTCGTTGCCCTCGGCAACGATGGTGGTGGTGTCCTTGTTGATTGTGATGCGACGGGCGGTGCCCAGCATCTCCAGCTTGGCGTTCTCCAGCTTGAGACCAGCGTCCTCGGTGATCAGCTGACCGTTGGTCAGTACTGCCATGTCTTCCAACATGGCCTTACGGCGATCACCGAAACCAGGGGCCTTCACGGCGGCCACGTTCAGCACACCGCGCAGGCGGTTCACCACCAGAGTGGCGAGGGCTTCCTTCTCGATGTCCTCTGCAATGATCAGCAGAGGCTTGCCGGTGCGGGCGATTTGCTCCAGCACGGGCACCAGATCCTGCACCAGACCGATCTTCTTGTCGGTGAGCAGGATGTAGGGCTCGTCGAGGACGGCTTCCATCCGCTCGGTGTCGGTGGCGAAATAAGGGGAGATGTAGCCCTTGTCGAAGCGCATGCCCTCGGTGACCTCGAGTTCGGTCTCCATGGACTTGCCCTCTTCGAGGGAAATCACACCTTCCTTGCCAACCTTGTCCATGGCGTCGGCGATCATCTTGCCGACTTCCTCGTCGTTGCCAGCGGAGATGGTGCCCACCTGGGCGATGGCATTGCTGTCAGCGATGGGCTTGGCCATTTCCTTGATCTTGCTGACCAGGAAATCGGACGCCTTGTCGATGCCCTTCTTCAGGGTGATGGCATTGGCACCGGCAGCCACGTTGCGCAGACCTGCCTTGACCATGGCATGGGCCAAAACGGTAGCGGTGGTGGTGCCGTCACCGGCAGCGTCGTTGGTTTTGGAGGCGGCCTGACGAATCAGAGCAACACCGGTGTTCTCGATGTGGTCTTCGAGCTCGATCTCCTTGGCGATGGTGACGCCGTCATTGATGATCTGGGGTGCACCGAACTTTTTCTCGAGCACCACGTTGCGGCCTTTGGGGCCCAGGGTCACGGCGACGGCTTCGCAGAGGATGTCGATGCCTTTTTCGAGAGCGCGACGGGCGTTCTCGTTGTAGATGATGCGCTTTGCCATGGAAGGCGTTTCCTAATGAAGAGGATGATTAAGGAAGGCTGAGCTGAGACTCAAGCCGCAATGCAGCGGGGCTGATCTCAGTTGACGACAGCCAGGATGTCCTTCTCGGACAGCAGCACGTATTCATCGCTGCCGAGTTTGATGTCGGTGCCGGCGTACTTGCTGTAGAGGACATTGTCGCCCACACCAACTTCGGGAGCCTGACGGCTGCCGTCGTCGTTGCGCTTGCCGGGGCCCACCTGAACCACTTCACCCACCTGGGGCTTTTCTTTGGCGGTGTCAGGCAGAAGGATGCCGCCGGCGGTCTTCTCTTCGGATTCAGAGACCTTGACGAACACGCGGTCGCCGAGGGGTTTGACGGTGGAGACGCTGAGAGAAACAGCAGCCATGGGTACTTGCAGGAGCAGGGACAGGGCGCAATGCGCCACGCATCGACGCGAGTTGGCACTCGATGCCGATGAGTGCCAACGTATGCAAGCGACCACCCCTCGGGCCATACCCCAAGCTGTGCGGGTGACCGAACCGGTGAGGGGAAACCACAGCGGTGGTAGGGTTGCGCCGCTCTGAATGGGTCCGAGCGCGCAGCGCCTGTTCCCGCAACTCTCCTTCCTATGGTCGCTTCTGCTCCTGCATCTGCTGGCACCAAGGGTGTGATCCGTCAGGTGATCGGCCCGGTTCTGGACGTTGAATTCCCCGCCGGGAAACTGCCCAAGATCTATAACGCTCTTCGCATCGAGGGGAAAAACCCCGCGGGCGATGACGTCGCCCTGACCGCTGAGGTTCAACAGCTTCTGGGGGATCACCGGGTTCGCGCCGTTGCCATGAGTGGCACCGACGGTCTGGTCCGCGGCATGGAAGCCGTTGACACCGGTGCACCGATTTCCGTGCCTGTGGGTGAAGGCACCCTCGGCCGTATCTTCAACGTGCTGGGCGAGCCCGTCGACGAGCAGGGACCCGTCAACACCACGGCCACCGCTCCCATCCACCGGGATGCCCCCAACATCACCGAGCTTGAGACCAAGCCCAAGGTGTTCGAGACCGGCATCAAGGTGATCGACCTGCTGGCTCCCTATCGCCAGGGGGGCAAGGTCGGCCTGTTCGGCGGCGCCGGCGTGGGCAAGACCGTGTTGATTCAGGAGCTGATCAACAACATCGCCAAGGAGCACGGCGGTGTGTCCGTGTTCGGTGGTGTGGGTGAGCGCACCCGTGAGGGCAACGATCTCTACGAGGAATTCAAGGAGTCCGGCGTGATCAACGCCGACGACCTTTCCAAGTCGAAGGTGGCCCTGTGCTACGGCCAGATGAACGAGCCCCCCGGTGCCCGCATGCGCGTTGGTCTCTCCGCTCTGACCATGGCGGAGCACTTCCGCGACGTGAACAAGCAGGACGTTCTGCTGTTCGTGGATAACATCTTCCGCTTCGTGCAGGCCGGTTCCGAGGTGTCCGCACTTCTGGGCCGCATGCCTTCCGCTGTGGGCTACCAGCCCACCCTGGGCACCGACGTGGGTGCACTGCAGGAGCGTGTTGCTTCCACCGTTGAAGGTTCGATCACCTCGATCCAGGCCGTTTACGTGCCTGCTGACGACCTGACCGACCCTGCTCCGGCCACCACCTTTGCTCACCTCGACGCCACCACGGTGCTGAACCGTGCCCTGGCCTCCAAGGGCATCTACCCCGCTGTGGATCCACTCGATTCCACCAGCACCATGCTTCAGCCAGCCGTGGTGGGTGACGAGCACTACCGCACCGCCCGTGCCGTGCAGTCCACCCTGCAGCGCTACAAGGAACTGCAGGACATCATCGCGATTCTGGGTCTCGACGAACTGTCGGAAGACGACCGTCGCACCGTGGATCGTGCCCGCAAGGTAGAGAAGTTCCTCTCCCAGCCTTTCTTCGTGGCCGAGATCTTCACCGGCATGCCCGGCAAGTACGTGAAGCTGGAGGAAACCATCGCTGGTTTCAACCAGATCCTTGCCGGTGAGCTGGACAGCCTCCCCGAAGCTGCCTTCTACCTGGTGGGCAACATCGAGGAAGTGAAAGCCAAGGCCGAGAAGATCGCCGCCGAAACCAAGTGATCCCTGCGGGGGTGTGAATCACACCCCCGATCACGTGTTTCTCGTCAGTCCGTTCTCTTTTCGAACCAAGGTTCATGTCCCTCACCCTCCGCGTGCTGGCAACAGACCAGAACGTCTTTGATGGCAGCGCCGATGAGGTGATCCTGCCCAGTACCACCGGTCAACTCGGTATCCTGCCTGGCCACATCTCCCTGCTCACCGCCATCGATATCGGTGTGCTGCGGGTGCGTGCCAACGGTGCCTGGAACTCCATCGCTCTGATGGGTGGTTTCGCCGAAGTGGACGCCGATGAAGTCACCGTTCTGGTGAACAAGGCCGAACTGGGCAGCTCCATCGATGCCGCTGCAGCCGAGACCGCTTTCCAAAAGGCAACCATCATGGTGGCTGGCATGGAAGGTCAACCGTCTTCTCCGGAAAAGCTCAAAGCCCAGCAACAGCTCAATGAAGCTCGCGCTCGCCTTCAGGCCAGCAAAACTGCCGACTGATTCATCCACCTGATCCACGGATGACATTCAATGCGCCAGGGGTTTCCGCCCCTGGCTTTTTTATTGGTGTCGTTCGTTGTGCATCATCCAGTCACCCCACGCGCAACGGGGAGGCATTAAAAAACCTGCCCTAGGGCAGGTTTGAAGCAACAACCTGAAGGATGGAAATCAGGCGGTACCGCAGAAGGTGACGTCAGGGAACTTGGCCTTGGCCTCTTCGAGGCTCTTGCCTTTGCCTTCCTCCTGCCAGTAGTTGATCACCTCAGTGGCCTGGTTGAGCACTTCAATCCGCTCATTGTCGGTGATCCAGCTCTTGCCTTCCAGCTCGGTCTTCAGGCTTTCCCAGGCATCCTCACGGGGCCAGAAGAAGTAGGAGGTGAGGGGGCTGGGGCCACCACCAACGATCTGGTCAACCGCGAGGGCCACGTTGTCGGGAAGCCAGAGGATCTTCAGCAGGAAGCGGCCTTCATCAGCCTTGGGGGTGTAACCGGAAGGAACACCATCGGCATCGATGGTGGCCGTGGCCAGAGCCGCGGCTGCGCCCTTCAGCACAGGACGGCCTTCGCCTTCGCTGGCTGCAGGCTTTTCAGTGGTTTCAGCTGCCTGGGTGGCGCCTTCAGCCGCGTCGGCGGACGGAGTCGCGACCTCCTGGTCGGTAGGGGCAGCGCCTTCGGTGACCGTCATGGTGTCAGCGCTCAAGACAGAAATACAAACAACTAACCTACCAGCCGCTCCCCACGAGATGTTCTGGGATCCCCAACCATCCTGCTGTTCGATATCGATGGTGTGATCCGCGATGTGGCTGGCAGCTACCGCCGTGCTCTTCAGGAAACAGTCCAGCACTACAGCGGCTGGCGTCCCACACCCGAGGACATCGACAACCTGAAGGGAGAAGGCCGGTGGAACAACGACTGGGACGCCAGCATGGAACTGCTGCGACGCCACGGGACTGAGCTTCCGGATCGCACAGCATTGATCGATGTTTTCAGTGGCTACTACTTCGGCGGCGATCCTCAGGGTGATCCCAGCGACTGGACGGGCTTCATCGGCGATGAACCGCTGCTGGTGGATTCCGCTTTCTTTGAAGAGCTATCCAGCCGAGGCATCCGCTGGGGATTCGTCAGCGGAGCTGAACCCCCCTCAGCACGATTCGTTCTGGAGCAGCGCCTGAGACTCAACAAACCATCCCTGATTGCCATGGGGGATGCACCAGACAAACCCGACCCCACAGGGCTGTTACGGATGGCGGAGACCTTGGCGGATGGAGAGACACCGGAGTGGGTCGCCTACATCGGCGACACCGTGGCGGATGTGCAAACGGTGATCAACGCCCGGGAGCGGCGACCTGAGCTGAGATGGCGCAGCCTTGCCGTGGCACCTCCCCATGTGGCAGACGTGATGGCGTATCACCAGAAGCTGCGCAATGCCGGCGCAGACTGCATTGTGGGAGCGACACGGGAGTTAATCCCGGCTCTGTTGCAATGACTCGATGGTGCGCCTGCTTCTGCCGATCCTGATCGGCCTCGTCGCCCTCGTTTCGATTGAATTCAGCGGCGTGATGGCGTGGCTTCTGGTGCAACCCACCAGCATCGTTCTCGCCGGCCTGGCTTTGCTGAGCGGAGTGGTTCTTGTGCTCTCGAAAAGCGTGGCCAACCAGGCCGATCGCGTCTCAGAGCTGATCGGCCAGCCCTATGGAGCTTTGGTGCTTACAGCCGCGGTGATGACCATCGAACTCGCCCTGGTGGCCAGCACCATGCTCACAGGCGAGAGCAACCCAACTCTGGCGAGGGATTCGATGTTCTCAGTGGTGATGATCGCCCTCACCGGCGTCACCGGAATCTGCAACGTTTTGGCGGCCGTGCGACGCGGGACGCTGGGAAGCGATGGGCAGGTGGACACCAGCCAAATGGCCGCTCCCAACCTGTTGGGGGCCCTCACGTACTGGGACCTGATCAGCACCATGTGCGTGCTGGCACTGGTGATTCCTAACTTCAGCCGTAGCACCACGGAGGCCAATTTCAGCACTCCTGTGAATGCGGTGCTCTCCGTGGTGGCCTTTGGCGTTTACGCCATCTTCTTAACCGCCCAAATGGGGCGTTACCGCAGTCTTTATACCGAACGGGAGAGCCTGATCGTCGCTGTTGGCGGGGGTGGCGAAGCGCTGGAAACCCTGGAAGCCGAGAACAACGACAACGACCTGCCGCTGTGGAAAGCAGCGTCACTGCTTGTGGCAGGACTGCTGGTGGTGTGCCTGATTGCCGAATCGATGGGGCAGCTGATCGAAACCGGCATTACCGATCTCGGCCTGCCGAGTTCTCTGGCGGGGGTGCTGGTGGCGATGCTGATCCTGGCGCCAGAGGCTCTCAACGCCATTCAGGCCGCTTCCGCTGGCGAAGTGCAGCGATCGATCAACACGTTGTACGGGTCGGTCGTGGCCACAGTGAGCCTCACCGTTCCAGCCGTGCTGGTGCTTGGGGGAATCACCGGGACCGATGTGATCCTGGGACTCGAACCCTTTGAGATGGTTCTCCTGGCTCTGACGCTGATCCTCAGCTATCCCCACGCTCGGCTCACCGGCATTGAAGGCCTGATGAAGCTGGTGATTTTTCTGTTCTGGATTTTGCTGCAGGTGGCCTAGGAACGCTCCATCGCAGCAACGCTCTTGAGGGCGCCCGCGGTGAGCACCTCATGGCCGGTCTCGGTGACGGCAACGTCGTCTTCGATGCGGATGCCGATGCCTTTCCAGCGATCGTCGATCTCAGGCTGTCCTTCCGGCACGCTGAGGCGATCGCTGACGTAAAGGCCGGGCTCAACGGTGAGCACCATGCCTTGCTCGAGCGGCGCAGGTTGCTCACCGAGCCGGTAGGCCCCCACGTCATGCACATCCAGACCCAGCCAATGGCCGGTGCGGTGCATGTACAGGTGACGGTAATTTCCTCGCTCGATGATGCCGTCCACGTCCCCGATCAGCAGGCCAAGGTCCACCAGGCCCTCAACCAGAATTCGCAGGGCTGTGTTGTGCACCGCCTCCGCGGTGCCGCCGGGAGCCACAACAGCCACCGCAGCTTCCTGGGCCTCCAGCACCAGGCTGTAGAGCTCCCGCTGTTCCGCCGTGAAGCGGCCATTCACCGGGAAGGTGCGGGTGATGTCGCCGTTGTAGTAATCCTCCAGGGAACACCCGGCATCGATTAGCAGCAAGTCGCCGTCCTGGAGCGTGGCCGTGTTGGCGGTGTAGTGCAGCACGCAGGCGTTATCACCGCCAGCGACGATGGATCCGTAGGCAGGACCGCGAGCCCCGTTGCTGCGGAAGTGGGCCTCCATCGCCGCCTGCACCTCGGCTTCATTCATGCCCGGGCGGGTGATCGATCGGGCCAGCTCGTGGGCTTCTGAGGAGATGCGACAGGCCTCCCTCAGACGCTCCAACTCATGGGGCTCCTTGCGCAGGCGCAGTCGATGCAGGATCGGTGTTGGCGCCACCAGGCCCAGGGCCGCCGTCCCCGTGCGGGCATAGGTATCGAGTTGCCGCCCCCAGGCCGAGAGCACCATCGACTCCACCGATGTGTGGCGGCCCACCCGGAAGGCGATGGCTTCGGCACCGGCGAGGTACTCGGGCAGTTTTTCGCTCAGCTGATCCAACGAATGGGCCAGGTCCGCGCCGTAGCGCTCCAAAGCTCCTTCGATGCCCCAGCGGAAGCCGGTCCACACCTCGGCGGCAGGATCCTTGGGCTGCACGAACAGCACATAGCGCTCGCCCTCCGGTCGATTCGGCAGCAGCAGAGCCACCGCATCCGGTTCATCAAAACCGGTGAGATAAAAGAAGTCGCTGTCCTGTCGGAAGGGCCACTCGCAGTCGGCGTGATGGGTCGCCAATGCCGCGGCCGGAATCACCGCCGCGGCAGCGCCGAGTTGCTCCATGAACAGGGCGCGACGACGCGCGTGGATGCCGGAGTCGAAACCGTTCACAGCAGCAGAGCGTTCAGTAGAACAGGATGGCAGTTGGCAAGGCCGAACTGGCCAGGGCCTCTACGATGCAGGCAGTCTCAGACGGCAATGAGCTCCGATCTCCTGGTGCTGTTGCTGCTGGTTTTGGTGGTGCTGCTGGGTTCGGCCCTCTGCTCCGGAGTGGAAGCTGCCCTGCTGACCGTGAGTCCGATCCGGGTGCACGAGCTGGCGGCCCGGGAACGCCCCGTGGCCGGGGCCAGGCGGCTGGCGCAATTGCGTCAACGGCTGGGGCGCACCCTGTCGGCTCTGGTGATCGCTAACAACGGCTTCAACATTTTCGGCAGCCTGATGCTGGGCGGTTATGCCGCCTGGGTGTTTGAGCAGCGCAAGATCAGCGGTGTGGCCCTGCCGGTGTTCTCGGTCGGGCTGACTGTCCTGGTGATCCTGCTGGGGGAAATCCTGCCCAAAGCCCTCGGAAGCCGTCTGGCCCTGCCGGTGGCCCTGGCCAGCGCACCCCTGTTGCATTGGCTCGGCCTGGCGCTGCGGCCGCTGGTGCTGCTGCTGGAACGGATGCTGCCGGCCATCACTGCCGAAGCGGAACTCAGCACCAATGAGGAGGAGATCCGTCTGCTGGCCCGCCTGGGCTCCCAGAAAGGAGAAATCGAAGCCGATGAAGCCGCGATGATCGGCAAGGTGTTTCAGCTGAACGACCTCACCGCCCGCGACCTGATGACGCCGCGGGTGGCGGCGCCCACCCTGGACGGCAGCCTCAGCATCGAAGCCCAGCGGGCCAAGCTGATGAGCACCAACGATCCCTGGTGGGTGGTGCTGGGCGACCAAGTGGACAAGGTGCTCGGGGTGGCCAGCCGCGAGCGGGTGCTCACCGCCCTGTTGGAGAACCGCGGCCTGCTCACACCCGTTGACCTCTGCGAACCGGTGGAATACGTGCCCGAGATGATCCGGGCCGATCGGCTGCTGACGGGCTTCCGGCGCGACAGCGGTGGCGTACGCGTTGTGGTGGATGAATTCGGTGGCTTTGTCGGCGTGATCGGTGCCGAATCCGTGCTGGCCGTGCTGGCCGGCTGGTGGCGCAAGCCGGCAGCATGAACGGAATGCAACCCACCCCGCCCCACACCATTGAGCGCTGCCAGCTGCTGCTGGAGCAGTGGCACAGTCAGCTTCAGCTGAGCCCACGGGACCAGGGACTGCTGGGGGGCCAATTGCAGCTACTGGATCGTCAGCTGCAACGGCTGCAGCAACGACACCTGCGCATTGCGCTATTTGGTCGGGTGGGGGTTGGCAAATCCAGCCTGATCAATGCCTTGATCCGCCGCCCACTGCTGGCAACGGATGTCGCCCACGGCAGCACCCGCCGTCAGCAGGCGGTGGACTGGCCCGTGGAGATTGCCGGGCTGACCAGGGTGGAACTGGTGGACACCCCCGGCATTGATGAAATCGATGCCGCCGGGCGGGCGCGCTTGGCCTCCCGCGTGGCCATGGGGGCCGATCTGGTGCTGCTAGTGGTGGACAGCGACCTGACCCGGGCCGACCTGGAGGCCTTACGCACGCTGCTGGAGAGCGGCAAGCCCCTGCAGCTGGTGCTGAACCGGAGCGACCGCTGGCCGAAGCAGGAACGTGCCACCCTGCTGCGCAGCATTCGCGCAAGGCTGCCGGTGGATCTGCCGATCACCGCGGCAGCGGCAGCACCCCGCAGCCCCCAGATCCAGGCCGATGGGCGGGTGCGCAGCAGGATCACGACGCCACAGGTGCAGGATCTGCAGAAGCAGCTCTGCCAACAGCTGGAGAACGAAGGCACCCTGCTGCTGGCGATCCAGTCGCTGCGCCAGGCCGACCACTTCCAGAAGGCCTGCCAAGAACTAAGGCTGCAACAGCACCGCCGCACGGCCCAGAGCCTGATCGGTCGTTATGCAGCCGCCAAGGCCACGGGCGTGGCCGTCAACCCAGTGATGGCCCTGGATATGGCGGGAGGCATGGCCTGCGACACCGCCCTGGTGCTGCAGCTCAGCCGTCTCTACAACCTGCCGATGACACCAACGGCGGCACGGCTGCTGCTCACCCGACTCTCCAGCCACAACGCCTTGTTGGGCGGGGTGCAGTTGGGGCTGGCGGCCCTCAAGCAGGCACTGCTTCTGCTGGTGCCGGTGAGCGGCGGCGGCAGCTTGGCCCCTGCAGCCCCGGTGGCCCTGGCCCAAGCCGCCCTTGCGGTGCACGCCAGCCGCCGAACCGGGCGTCTCGTAGCTCAGCAGTTGCTGCGCCGACGCGGTGGACAACCCGGTGCGCTGCTGCGCCGGCTGGCCGAACGTGATCCCGTGGTGCACCACTGGCTGTTGCGCTGGCCCAAAGTCCTGGAGCAGGATCTGCAACCACTGCTGCCCTGAGATGACCGCTGCTGCCATCGCCTTGCTGGGCACCAGCGCCGATCCACCCACCCGCGGCCATCAGGTGCTGCTGGAGGGGCTCTTGAACCGCTACGGCCACGTGGCGACCTGGGCCAGTGACAATCCCCTGAAACAGCACGATGCCCCCTTGGAGTTGCGAGCGATGCTGCTCGGCCAGCTGGTGCAGCAACTGCAGGATGAACGGCTGGAGCTGGCCCAGCATCTGAGCAGCCCTTACTCCTTGATCACCCTGCAACGGGCCGCCCAGCATTGGCCTGATCGGGAGCTGGTGTTTGTGGTGGGCAGCGATCTCGCCGGACAGATTCCCCGCTGGAAACAGAGCAATTGCTGGCTGCCGCAGTGCCGCCTGGCCATCGCCCCCCGCAAGGGTTGGCCCCTCGAGGACGCGACGCTGCAGGCCCTGCGCGATCTGGGCGGACAGGTGGATCTGCTGGATCTTGAGGTTCCCGCCACCGCCAGTTCGCAACTGCGCCAACAACCGAACGAAGCGCAAATCCCTGAAGCGGTGTGGCCGCTACTGCTCCAGCACAATCTTTATGGCCTTTCGGGGAGCCTCTGCTGATGCGCATCGCCCTGGCGCAACTCAACCCCGTGGTCGGCGACTTCGAGGGCAACGCGAAGCGGATTCTGGAGGCCGTGCGCAGGGCAGAAGAGCAGGCTGTTGAGCTGGTGCTCACCCCTGAACTCTCCCTTTGGGGGTATCCCCCCCGGGACCAGTTGCTCGAACCCAGCCGCATCCAGCAGCAAGACACGATGCTGCAGTGGCTGGTGAACCAACTCAACAGCAGCGTCACCCTGTTGGTGGGAGCTGCGCTGCCCGCATCCGATGCCCGCAGTCCACGGCTGCACAACGGTGTGGTGCTGGTGAATCGCCTGGGCTGGCGGCCGATTGCCCAGAAACAGCTGCTGCCCAGTTACGACGTCTTTGATGAGCGGCGCTACTTCCGCCCGGGCCATGGGCCCTGCCTGCTCAGCCTGCCCAACGGGAAGCGATTAGGCCTCACCATCTGCGAAGACCTCTGGGTGGATGACGGCCTGCAGCGCGAGCGCCTGGACGGACCGGATCCCATCGATCAACTGGTCCCCGAACAGCCGGATCTGGTGATCAATCTGGCGGCCTCCCCCTTCGATGCCGCCAAGCCAGCCTTGCGCCAACAGCTGGCGGCGGCAGCGGCGCAACGCCTCAATTGCCCACTGATCTACCTCAATCAAGTGGGGGGGAACGATGAGCTGGTGTTCGACGGGGCCAGTTTTGTGGTGGGAGCCGATGGCGCCGTGCAGCTGGAACTCCCCGTCTGCGAGGAGCACCTGGCGGTCTGGGACAGCGGCCATCCCACCACTGTGCGGTCCCACGGCCAGATCCAACCCATGGATCCCATTGAGCGACTGTTCCGCGCCCTGGTGCTTGGGGTGCGTGACTACGCCCGGAAATGCGGGTTCAAACAAGCCTTGCTGGGGTTGAGCGGCGGCATCGACTCAGCGCTGGTGGCGGTGATCGCCACAGCAGCTCTTGGGAACGAAGCGGTTTCAGCGCTGTTGATGCCCTCCCCCTGGAGCTCGTCTGGATCCATCGACGACGCCTTGGCCTTGGCCGAACGGTTGGGGCTGCAGACCAACACAGTGCCCATCGCCGGCCTGATGGAGGGCTACGACCAGGCCCTGACAGCACCGCTGGGGGCAAAGCCCCAGGGCGTGACGGCGGAAAATCTGCAATCACGCATTCGCGGCTCCCTACTGATGGCCGTGGCCAACCAGCAGGGCCAACTGCTCCTCACCACCGGCAACAAATCCGAGCTGGCGGTGGGGTACTGCACCCTCTACGGCGACATGAACGGTGGGCTTGCGGTGATTGGCGATCTCTACAAAACCAGCGTGTTTGCCCTTTGCGACTGGCTTGACAGCGACGCAGCCCGGGGCTGCCGCCAGGCGCTGGGACTACCGACGCACGGGGAGCTGGTGGGGGAAGCAATCCGCCGTAAACCCCCCAGCGCCGAGCTCAGGCCCAACCAGAAAGACAGCGACTCCCTGCCCGACTACGACGCCCTGGATGCACTGCTCAAAGCCCTGATCCAGGAGCGCCAGTCCGGACCAACCCTGGTGGCGGCCGGCCACGATCCCGCTCTTGTTGAACGGGTGGAACGGCTGCTGAAACGGGCCGAGTTCAAGCGACGCCAAGCGGCACCTTTGCTCAAGGTGAGTCCCCAGGCCTTCGGCAGCGGTTGGCGGTTGCCCATTGCCGCGGCCTAGCGCAGTCCAACCCTGGAGAAGTGGCGGGTTACGCGCAGCGGAGCCAGATTGAAGGGACCCCCTTAAGCCGCCATGGCAGCCTCCGTCCTCTCGGCACCGATGGCCAGCATCGGTGTGCCGAAGGAGATCAAGCTCGATGAGCAGCGCGTGGCGCTGACTCCCGATGCGGTGCGGGAGCTGGTCAGCCAAGGCTTGGAGGTGCGCATCGAAACCGGAGCCGGGGCTGGAGCAGGAATCGGTGACGAAGCCTTCGCCGCCGCCGGTGCCCAAATGGTGAGCCGCGACGAGGCCTGGGGCGCCCATCTGGTGGTGAAAGTGAAGGAACCGCAGGCGGAGGAATTTGCCTACCTGCGGAAGGACATGGTGCTGTTCACCTACCTGCACCTGGCCGCCTATCCCAGCGTTGGCGAAGCCCTGCTGGAGGCGGGAACTGCCGCCATCGCATACGAAACCGTGCAGCTGGAGAACGGCAGCCTGCCGTTGCTGGCACCGATGAGCGAAATCGCGGGGCGCTTGGCAGCCCAGGTGGGAGCTCACCTGCTGGAGAAACCCCACGGCGGCCGCGGTGTGCTGATGGGGGGCTGCACCGGCGTGCAGCCGGCCCGTGTGGTGGTGCTTGGCGCCGGCACCGTTGGCTGGAATGCCGCACGAACGGCCGCCGCCATGGATGCCGAGGTATTGCTGCTCGACCGCTCACCCCAGCGGTTGCGCAGCCTGGAGGCCGACCGGCGCGGTCGCTTGATGAGTGTGGTGAGCAGCCGCGGACTGCTGGAACGGTTGGTGCCGACGGCGGATCTGGTGATCGGAGCCGTGCTCACCCCCGGCGGACGGGCCCCCACCCTGGTGGACGCGGAGATGGTGAAGCAGATGCGACCCGGTTCGGTGATCGTGGATGTGGCTATCGACCAAGGCGGCTGCATCGCCACAAGCCAGGAGACGACCCACCGCGATCCCACCGTGACCATCCACGGCGTGCAGCACTACGCCGTGGGCAACATGCCGGGGGCGGTGCCGTTCACCTCCACTGAAGCCCTGGTGAGCGTGACCCTCCCCTACATCCTGGGCATCGCCGGGCGGGGCCTGGAGGAGGCGGTGACGGAACGACCGGAACTCATCTCCGGCCTGAACACGGTGCAGGGATCGGTGTGCCATCCCGGCGTGGCCAAGGCACTCGGGGTACCGCCGCGGCATCCGATGGCCTGCCTCCGTTAGCCCTCCAAGTGGAGTGCACCCAGATAGAGCCAAGGGCCATCGTCCGCGCCATCGCGACGCTGAAACAGGGAGGTTTCCTTCAACACCCCACCGCGATAATGGGCTTCGAACTGCACCGTACCCTCCAGATCCCTCGGGCCGCCCGCGCTTATCGCAAGCACGGTCAAGCCGAGCCAACGGGTCTGCCGGCAACTCCGCTCCAGGGAACGGCGCCGCTGCTGTTCTGGAACATCCGGCTCGGGATTGGTGGCCAGCAGATAGTCGATCTCGCCGCGCGCAAAGGCTGAATATCTGGAACGCATCAGCTGTTCAGCCGTATCGGCACGCTGATCGCCGCGATGCAAGGGCCCGCAGCAGTTGCGATAAACACCACCCCCACAGGGGCAAGGGCTCTGATCGGAGGCTGCACCAAAACCGCCAGGCATCAATCTAACCGTTGCAGCGCTGGCAGGGGCCGGCCCAGGGACGCCGGACTCAATCCCTCCCGCAGCGCCAGCACCAACCCTGCTGCCTCGCTGTAACTGCTGGCATGGAGAACCCCCTGGCTCAAGCCAAGGGCGTCGGCCGTGACCGACAGCACCGATGGATTGGCCACGCAGACCACGGGCAGATTGCGCTCCACGCAGGCCAACACCGCCTCCCCCCCCAGGGCACCCTCGGGAACGACAACGGCCCCCAATTGCGACGCGTCAACGTCACCGCACTGCCGATCGCCGCTCACCAGATCCGGTGCCCGACTGAGCCCCACCAACACGCAGGCTAGGAAGGTGTAGCCGAGCTCCTCACCCGCCGCCCTTGGATCCAGCTGCGGATCCAGGGGCAAAGGGTCCAAAGCGGGGGCATGGGCACAGGGGATCTGCAGATGCTTCACCAGCAGGTGACTGATCACCGCTTCAGCACCGGCCAACGCATCCACGCCACTGCCCTGGCGATAGGCCGCCAACTCCTCACTCTCTGGATCCTCGGGGAAGCGGGCCACCACCGCAATCGCCGTCGCCCCGGCTTGCTTCAAGCGATCGCCAGCCCGCAACAGGGCGTCGGGACACCCCAATCGCCCCCAGCTGGCGCCACTGGCACCGCGCTCGAGTGTCACCTCGAGCGGCGCATCCGTTGTAATGACTGGGCCAATCTCCAAACCCAGGCTGGCGCGGCAGCCCTCAACCACCTGTATCTGGCGCTGGGCCAGCTCGGGATTGATCCCGGCGTCGAGCAGCAAACCGATCCGTTGCTTCCGCACCGGCCGCAGGGCCCACTCACCCACGGCAAACCGATCGAGGCCATAGCCCTCCACATAGAGCACGCGGGAATCTCTCCAATACAGCGAAGCCCCGTTCATCACATTGGGATGGGTGATCAAGCAGCCGCTCGCTGCAGCCAGCAACCGTGCAGACGGCAAGGCGTCACCGGCGTAGCCACCGATGTCACAACCGATGCCAGTGGGCACCAGCATCAGCGTTGGCATTGGTGCCGAGCTCACGCGCTGATCACTGCCTCCACTTGAAGTGTTCGAGCACCATCGGCGCTGGTTCGAACTGCAGTGAGGGCCCAACGCAGCACATCACCCTCCTTCGCCAACTGCTGACGAGTCCAACTGCGCAGCTCAACCAGAGGCACATCAGCGGGCCAGAGGAATTGGCGTTGCAGGCTGGTGAGCCTCACTTCTGATATTGACCGAACTGGGCTTCGTAGAGCGCATCCTCTTGCCCCGCCTTAAGGGTGAGATCGGCCCGCGGAAAAGCCACACACAGCAGGCTGTAGCCCTGCTGCTGAAGCTCACCCTTCACACCCATGGCATCGGGCTGTTCAACGCTGCCCTCGCTGATCACTGCAGCACAGGTGGTGCACACCCCGGAGCAGCAGGAGCTGGGAAGGGTAATGCCAGCGGCCTCAGCAGCGTTCAGCACCGTCTGGTCAGAGCGACAGGAAAAGCTGTGGGTTTCGCCTTCGAACTCGGCGCGGACGGTGTAAGTGGCCACGTCGGACATGCCGGGCTCAATCAGGAAGAGGCCGCATTCTCTCAGGCAATGGGCTCGTCCAGCGAGTCCCAAAGGCGGGGGTGGGGCGCCAGATATTCCGGCGAACCACCCTGCACTGGTGCTGTAAGCACGAAATCAAAACTGATCGAACAGCGCAGCTCGTCTGGGGCATCGTTGGGCAGAACGCTGTGCTGCAGGCTCGACGGAAACAGCACCAGCAAACCCGGGCGTGGTGCCAGGTCCCAGTAGGCCAGATTCAACGGGTGGCCTTCAGCAATCGGGCCGCCATAACCCACCGCCAAACCCGCCACCAACTCATTGGTTTTATGTGACGCATACAGCCGCAACACGCCCTCCTCACCAGAGCCGTTACCCGTGAGGTAAAGAACAGCGCTGAGATGGGCATTGGGGTGATGGTGGCGACCAACCGCTTGATCCCAATTACTGATAACCGGCCAGCAACGCTGCAGATGCAGAGCCACTTGGCTTCGCTCAAACCCAAGCGAATCGAGATAGCTCCAGGCCTGATCCACCACCAACTGGGCCATGTCCTGAAAGGGCTCCTGTTGATGCAGCTGCCACACCCCGTGCAGGTCCCCCGTCCAGGCACAGCCC
This sequence comes from Synechococcus sp. CC9605, assembly GCF_000012625.1. NCBI lineage: Bacteria > Bacillati > Cyanobacteriota > Cyanophyceae > Synechococcales > Synechococcaceae > Synechococcus > Synechococcus sp. CC9605. The sequence goes on from NC_007516.1 coordinate 2,001,688, forward strand.
TCGCTGGAGTTGCCGTCGGCTTCACCGCGAAGCGCCAGCAGAGCCTGCATGCAGGAGGCCTGCTGCAGGGGGTCGAGAGGCAGTTGAGTTGTTGCAACCACAGTGGGAAAGAGCTGATGAAGCTGAAGCACGCCCACACCCTCCAACCGCTGCGCTTCACCGATAACACAGCACAAAAAAGCCGGCCCCGAAGGACCGGCAACTAATGAATCGATCGACCGAAAGGATCAGCCGAAATGGTTAACCGACAGCGGCAGCACCGCCTGCAACTTCAAGGATCTCCTGAGTAATCGCAGCCTGACGGGCCTTGTTGTAGTCAAGGGTGAGGGTCTTGGCCAATTCCTTGGCGTTATCGCTGGCGTTGTTCATGGCCGTCATCCGGCTAGCCAGCTCAGAAGCAGCCGATTCCTGCAGGGAACGCAGCAACTGGTTCTGCAGATACAGGGGGAGAAGCGCATTGAGCAGCTGCTCGGGAGTCTGCTCAAACACGATGTCCGAAGGAATCTTCGGCTCAGTGTTGGCAGGGCCTGCACCAGGCTCCACCGTCAGAAGGCCGTCCTTGGTGGTGAGACGGAAGATCTCATCCTCAGGATCAGCGATGTCCTGAGGATCCAAGGGCAGGAGGGTCTGAACCACGGGCTTGCAGCTCACCAGATTGATGAACTTGGTGAAGATCAGCTCAACGCGGTCGGTGCTTTCGGCCAGGAACTCAGCCAGCAGATCCGTGGAGATCGTGTTGGCCTCATCGGCGGTGGGAACCTGTTCCAAACCAGAGAAGGTGGCTTGTATCGGGTAGTCACGACGGGTGAAGTAGCCGATGGCTTTGGTGCCGATCAGCAGAAGCTTCACATCGAAGCCCTTGCCCTTCAGCTCAGCAAAACGCTGTTCCGTGCGCTTGATGATGTTGGCGTTGTAGCCACCGCACAGGCCGCGATCACCGGTGACCGCCACCAGGGTGATGGTCTCCACATTGCGCTGCTGCATCAGAGGTGATGCAGCATCTTCGAAGCCCATGCGGGACTGGAGGTTTTCCAGGATCCGGGCCAGCCGATCCGCGAAGGGACGGCTACGGAGCACTTGCTCCTGTGCGCGGCGCACCTTGGCCGCAGCCACGAGGCGCATGGCCTCGGTGATCTTGCGGGTGTTTTTGACCGACTTAATTCGGTCTCGGATTTCCTTGAGATTCGCCATGTCGGCAGCTCCTTCAGGCCGCAGAGGCGACCATGGTGGACACAACTTCGGTGATGGCGTCCTTGAGGATCGCCTCAGCCTCAGGGCTCATCACTTTCTTCTCTTGGATTTCGGTAATGAACTCAGCCTTGTTGGACTTGAGGTACTCACGCAGTTCACGGGAGAAGTCGACAACCTTGTCAACGGGAACGTCGTCGATTAGGCCCTTCACACCGGCGTAAACGATGGCAACCTGCTCAGCCAGGATCAGGGGGCTGAACTGAGGCTGTTTGAGCAGCTCACGCAGGCGCTTGCCGCGCTCCAGTTGCTGCTGAGTGGAGGCGTCCAGGTCAGAAGCGAACTGGGAGAAGGCGGCCAGCTCGTCGAACTGGGCCAGCTCCAGTTTCAAGGTGCCGGCAATCTTCTTGATGGCCTTGGTCTGGGCAGCACCACCCACCCGGCTCACGGAGATACCCACGTTGATCGCAGGACGCAGACCGGAGTTGAACAGGTCGGAGCTGAGGAAGATCTGACCATCCGTGATCGAAATCACGTTGGTGGGGATGTAAGCCGACACATCACCGGCCTGGGTCTCGATGATCGGCAGGGCAGTCATGGAACCCTTGCCCATGGCGTCAGACAGCTTGGCTGCACGCTCGAGCAGACGGCTGTGGCAGTAGAAGACGTCGCCGGGGTAGGCCTCACGACCGGGCGGACGACGCAGCAGGAGCGACATCTGGCGGTAAGCAGCAGCCTGCTTGGAGAGATCGTCGTAGATCACCAAGGTGGCCTTGCCCTTGTACATGAAGTACTCGGCAATGGTGGCGCCGGTGTAGGGAGCCAGGTACTGCAGCGCAGCGGGCTCGGAGGCGTTGGCTGCCACGATCACGGTGTAGTCGAGGGCGCCGCGCTCACGCAGCACTTCAACGACGTTGGCCACTGAAGCAGCCTTCTGACCCACAGCGACGTAGACGCAGATCATGTCCTGATCCGCCTGATTCAGGATCGTGTCGATCGCGATGGCGGTCTTGCCGGTCTGGCGGTCACCAATGATCAGCTCACGCTGGCCACGGCCGACAGGGATCATCGCGTCGATGGCGGTGATGCCGGTCTGCATCGGCTCGTGCACCGATTTGCGCTGAATGATGCCGGGAGCCATGGATTCGATCAGGCGCGTCTCGCTGGTGGCGATTTCGCCCTTGCCGTCGATGGCGCGGCCCAGGGAGTTCACCACCCGGCCCAACATGGCTTCACCCACGGGCACAGCAGCGATTTTGCCGGTGGCCTTCACCGTGCTGCCTTCCTGAATGCCGTAGCCCTCACCCATCAGCACCGCGCCGACGTTGTCGTCTTCGAGGTTCAGGGCGATGCCTTCAGTGCCGTCCTCAAATTCAATAAGTTCGCCGGCCATGGCTTGCTGCAGGCCGTAAACGCGGGCGATGCCGTCGCCCACGGTCAGAACGGTGCCGACATTGCTGACGGAAACCGACTTGTCGTAGTCCTCAATCTGCTTCTTGAGGATGGCGCTGATCTCGTCGGGACGGATGGAAACCATGGCGTGTGATCCCTGCTGGGAGTTGGGGAGGAAGGAGCGGTGGAGGAAAGAGTGAGGTCAGCTCGCCTTGGCGAGTGCCAGACCGAGGCGACGAACCTGGCCAGACAGGCTGGCGTCGATCACCTGAGATCCGAGACTCACGACGAAACCGCCGATTAGGGACGGATCCACACTGAGGTCGATGTCGACCTTGTTGGTGCCGGCCATGGCCTGCACCTTTTTGGACAGTGCCGCCTGTTGATCCTCAGTGAGGCTTTGAGCAGAACGGACTTGGGCCAGCGTGATGCCCTGCTGTTCCCGATAAAGCTCGAGGTAGCGAAGCATCACCGCATCGAAAGCAATGAGGCGTTGACGGTCAGCCAACACCTTCAGCAAATTGAAAACTGAAGGAGTTACATCCTCACCCACAAGCGCCTTGAGTGCTTGCTTCTTGGCGTCCGGCTCAAGCACCGGGGACACCATGGCGTCGCGGAAATCTTCAGAGTCGTTCCAGATCGCAAGCAGTTGCTTGCATTGATCAGCAACTGTTTCAGACTCGCCACGGGCCTCAGTGACCTGAAGCAATGCTTCGGCGTAGGGGGTAGCCAGAGAGTTGAGGAGAGGCATCAGGCGTTCTCCAGGTTTTTGATGGTGGAATCGATCAACTTGGCCTGAGCACTGGCATCGAGACGAGCCGGAAGTACGGCGAGGGCCTTGTCGATTGCCGCCAGGGCAGCCTCACGTCGCAGGCTGTCCTTGATCCGAGCAGCATCAGCCTCGGCATCGGCATCGGCACCGGCCTTGATCGCAGCCATCACGGAAATGGTGCGCTTCTCGCCTTCAGCACGGATGCCTGCGGCACGGGCCTGACCATCAGCACGAATCTTCTCGGCTTTCTGCTGGGCAGCAGCCAACTCGGACTGGGCCTGGCTCAGGTTTTCGGTGGCGGTCTTCAGGCGGGACTCTGCGTCCTGCAATTCCTGAAGGATGGCGGCGCGGCGGCGTTCCAGGATTCCTCCCAGGAAACCGCGCAGGAACCAAAACAGGAGCCCGATCACGATGACCAGGTTGACCAGATTGGTCTCGAGCGGATTGAGATTGAGGGTCATCACGCGGCCAGCAAACGGTTGATGATCGTGGTGCTTAGCTGATCCACCTGACCCTTGAGCTGGGTGCGGGCAGACTCACGCTCGGCCTCGATGGCACGACGGCTTTCCTCTTTGGTGCGATTGGCTTCAGCTTCCGCCTGGGCCAGTGCTTCGCGGTAAAGCCGATCAACTTCTTGTTCCGCCTCAACGATCACGGCCTGAGCGGACTGGCGGGCACCTTTCAGCTGTTCAGCCAAATCAGCTTCCAGGCGTTCAACCTGAGCAAGCTTCTGCTTGGCATCAGCACGACTGGTGGAGATGTAGCCCTCGCGATCTTCCACGACCTTGCCGACCGGACGGAAGAAGAGGACATTGAGCAGGAAGGTGAGGAGAACCACCTGAACCGCCATCAGCGGAAGGGTGGCATCGAGGTCAAAAAGACCTCCCTCCGGAACACCTGCTTCAGCGAGCAGAAGCCAGGTCATGGAAGGGTGCGCTGGGAAGGAATCGAAACAAGAAGCTCAGGAGGGGGATCAGCGATCCCCCTGCACTGATCAGCCGGCGAAGGGGTTGGCGAACAGAAGCACCAGAGCCACCACCAGGCCGTAGATGGTCAGCGATTCCATGAACGCCAGGGACAGCAGCAGGGTGCCGCGGATCTTGCCTTCGGCTTCGGGCTGACGGGCGATGCCCTCAACAGCGCCGCCGGACGCGGTGCCCTGACCGATACCAGGGCCGATGGCGGCGAGGCCGACTGCCAGGCCAGCAGCCACAACGGAAGCGGCGGAGGTGATGGAATCCATGTTGGGTGGTGTAAGGGGAAGCGCAGGGGAGCGCTGTACGGAATGGACTTGGGGATCGGTTCCCCCCGCGCAGGGACATTCCCGAAGGAACGGGCCCGGGTGCAATGCCGGACCTGCGCGCGGATGTGTTTAGCAGATCGCCGTTCTCAGGCGATAGAGGAGATCGGTTTTTAGTGAGCCTCGTGGAGGCCTTCACCGATGTAGAAGGACGCCAGGGTCGCGAAGATCAGAGCTTGAATGGCACTGGTGAACAGACCCAGGAGCATCACAGGCAGGGGCACGATCAGCGGAACCAGGTACACCAGCACGCCTACAGCCAATTCGTCGGCAAGGATGTTTCCGAACAGACGGAAGGAGAGGGAGAGAGGCTTGGTGAATTCCTCGATGATCTTGAACGGGAGCATGATCGGGGTCGGCTCCACGTACAGCTCGAAGAAGCGCAGACCCTTTCGGCTCAGGCCGGCATAGAAATACGCCAGTGACACCAGCAGAGCCATCGCCACGGTGGTGTTGATGTCTGCGGTGGGAGCGCCGAGCTCACCCTCGGGGAGTTCGAAGATCTTCCAGGGGATCAGAGCTCCGCCCCAGTTGCTCACGAAGATGAACAAGAACAAGGTGCCGATGAACGGCAGCCAGTCGCGGTAGTACTTCTCGCCGATGTTGTCGCGGGCGATGTCGCGGATGAAATTCCAGAGGAATTCGAGCAGGTTCTGCAGACCGATCGGGTCACGCTTCATCCCGCGGGTGCCGACAAGCACAACAGCTAGGAGGATGCCGATCAGGATCCAGGAGCTCAGGAACACCTGGCCGTGCAGATACAGATCGCCGATCTGCCAGTACAGGTGATGACCCACTTCCAGTTCAGCGAACGGGAGTGGTAAGGGCAACAAAGCCATGGGTGCAGAGAAAAGTGCTCAGACTCAGCGGTCGTCGAAGACGTGCTGAAGAATCAGGGCGGGCTTGTAGAGAAGGAATCCCAGGAAGGCCGGCAGCAGATCGAGCTGAGGCAGCTTGGCCGAACCAACCACAAGCAGGGTTGGAACGATGAGCTGAAAACGCCCCAGTCCACGGGACTGGTCACTGAGCCGGGCCACACTGCGAGCAAGCAAGCGCACGTACAGAAGTCCGGCGCAGGAGCCCACAAGAACACTGCCGGCCACCGAGAGATTCATGATGAGAGCCACGATCGGAACCGTGACGAGTGACACCAGAACGGTGGCCAACAGCAGGCGACGTTGAAGACGGTAAAAATCTTCCAAGCGCTGCCTGAATTGGCGCGCGGAATCTATCACGCGTTCGCTGCTGTTATTCCTCCAACAGAAGCAGCTGGCGATCCACAAGGTCGCGGATCTGATCGGGAGACGCAAGGGCCCCCAGCCTCTGTTCCGGCTGCTCAGCGACAATCCTCAGCAGGGCGCGGTCGGCATCACTGAGCTGAATGGGCTCCATGTTGCGACCAAGAATCGGATCGGGTTCCCCCCAGAGGCAGGGCTGAACCAAACCGCTGGCCAGGCCAAGGGCCTCATCACTCCAGCGAGGTCGCTCCACCGGTGCCGCGGAGAGAAAGAACTCGAAGTGGCTGATGTCGGGATCCAGCTGCTCCACAAGCTCCCACTGCTGACGCGGTGGCAAGGCCTGGGCTCGCTCCAGCAGTTCTCCCTGAAGAAGACGGGATGGATCCCAAACCTCCGGATTGGAGAAGCCGGCGAAATGCAGACCTGCCCTTTCGATGAACGCGAAGAGAAGCTCGAGGTTGTAACTGGTTTCCTGCGGGTGCAGATACATGTCCGCGAAATTCGCGTCAGGGGCGCAGTCCACGGCCCAGCGTTCCCGGTGATGACGGGCAAGGCGGTTGCCCTCGGGCAGGGTTTCGAACAGCTCCCGCCCCAGACGCAGGCCCTCCGAGCCTGTGCCGGCATTGAGAAGACTTAGCGCTTTCTGGGTGCGATGGATCTCCCAGCGACCGGCATCGGCGTAAAGAAAGAGATGCAGCAGACCCGACGGAGCCAGGCGATCCGCCAGAGAGCGCAACCCCGCTTCCGGCTGATCCAGGTGATGCAACACCCCCACCGAATTGATGTAGTCGAACGACCCTTCGTCACTCAGATCAAGAAGACTGCGCTGCTCCTGACGCAGGGAGGTCACTTGCTCGGCCGCCCCGGAGCGCCGGCAGCGTTCCCGCGCCACAGCAAGAGCCCCATCACTGATGTCCACCCCGAGCACATCAGCCCCCGGGTTGAGATGGCAGAGGTAATCGGTGCTCACCCCCGTGCCACAGCCGGCATCGAGGATCCGCGGCGCCTCCATCCCTGCAGGGATCGATCCGTACACGGCAGCCAGAACACTGCGGTGACACCAACGCCAGTTGTATCCAGGTGGCGGCCCGTCCTGCAGTGGATCCCCCGGGAAGGGAAAGCGGTCATAAAACGCACTCACCACGGGAGTCGCAGCATCACTGGGCTTGGGGTGGGTCATGCAGCGCTGATTTCGCGCCTGCGAGCTTTTCACGCCACACCCGTGGATCCCCTGCAGCACCGCAAGGCCTGCAAACATTTGTTCATGGGGCCACGGAGGGCCATCCCAGCAGCCGTAACGTGGCGCGATCCGGCTTGCTTTCGTCGATGACAGTGACCGCCAGCAGCGGCAGCCCGCGCGTGTCTCCCCAACTGTTCGACACGCTGCCGCTCTCCAGCGTCCGTCAGGCAGAGCAGCAGGATCGATTCCCTGACATTGGGGAACTGGACAGTCTTGTGACCTTCTTCCGCACCGGTCAGGACCGGATCGAAGCGTCCCGGATCATTGCGGCCAACGCCGAGGCCATCGTGGCCCGCGCCGCCAACAGAATTTTTGTGGGAGGCACGCCCCTCTCCTTCCTTGAAGCCCCACTTACAACAGGAGAAACCGGCCGTTCAACCGGTCAGGAAGGCACTCCGCTGGCAGCTGACCAAGCCGCGTTTGAGCAGTCGGTGCGCACGTTCACTGGCGATAGCGGCACAAAAAAAAGAGGCAACTTCCTGACGCGTCTTCTCGAAGGGGCCGGTGGGGATGCTGATATTCGTGTGGTGCTTCCCACAGGCTTCAACGCCATCAGCGTGGCCAAATACGGCCCGGCCTTCATGCGCAAGTCAGTGCGTGACATGGGTTGGTTCCTGCGCTATGTGGGTTACGCACTGGTCGCCGGAGACCCCAGCATCCTTGCGGTGAACACCCGCGGGCTGCGGGACATCCTTCTCGAAAACTGCTCCCTGGCCGCCACCAATGTGGCCCTTCAGGAAATGCGTGCCGCCTCAGCGGAACTACTGCGGGATCGTCCTGAAGCCCGTCAGATGACCATCGACTGCTTCAACGTTCTGTTGCAAGAGCTGGCCATCCCCACCCCCAGCACCAAGCAACGCCAGGGGAGTGCGGTGCAACAGGGCCTGCAGCTGCCCGCGATCTATGCCCTGGCATCCGAAGGACGCCAGCTGTTTGAAATGCGGCCGGGTCTGTCGGGTGCCGAAAAAGCAGAAATCATCCGTGCCGCTTACCGCCAGGTTTTTGAGCGAGACATCGCCAAGGGCTACTCCCAGACCCCCTGTTCAGACAAAGCCAGCGCAGTCGCCCAGGGCCAGATCTCAATGCGCGAATTCGTTCGTGCCCTCGGCCGTAGCAAGGAATACCGCCAGCAGTTCCACGACGGTTTCGTCAACAGCCGCGTGGTGGAACTGGCTTACCGCCACTTCCTCGGCCGGGGCATCAGCTCCCTCGAGGAATTCCGCAAGTCATTCGCGATCCTCAGCGACCAGGGCCTCAATGGCCTGGTGGATGTGCTGGTGAACTCTTCGGAATACGCCCAGGCCTTCGGAGAGGAAACCGTTCCCTATCTGCGGGATCTCGGCACGGAAGCTCAGGAAAGTGCCGGCTGGGGCTCCAACCGCAAGCTGTTCAACTTCAGCGCCCCGTTCGATGGCGCACCGCAGTACGTCACCCTCTACGCCTCCTACCGCCAGCCCTTTGCCGACCAGCACGTCTACGGCGGTGGCAATGATCCGGTGGCGAACAAATTCGGCGCCATCTTCCCGAGCGGAACGGCCTCGGTGGCCACCCGACCAGCCCCCTACGGCTACGACAGTCGCCGATTGCTCGTGAGCAACGGCCTCAACAGCCCTGGCCAACTGGACAGCGACAGTTTCCGCAAGAGCCGCCCCCGCAAGGGTGGTCCGCGTGTGATGCGACTTCAGCAGATCGCCACGGGTGGCACTGTGAATCCAGGTCGAGGTGGTCAGCCCAGCGTTCGCACCACTGAAGCCAGCACCCAAGCCGTTATCAAGGCTGTTTACGTGCAAGTGCTCGGCAATGGTGGCTATGCGGGAGAGCGCATGAGCTCTGATGAAGCCCGCCTCGAAAACGGAGACATCTCACTAAGGGATTTTGTTCGGGCAGTTGCCAAATCCGATGCTTTCCGACGCCGCTACTGGAGCGGTCTTTACATCGTGAAGGCGATCGAAGTGATGCATCGGCGTTTGCTGGGCCGACCCACCTTCGGCCGCTGGGAAATCGATGCGCTCTTCGATACAGCCGCAAGACAGGGCTTCTTCGGCGTGGTGGACGCACTAATCGACAGCAAGGACTACAGCGAAGCTTTTGGGGCCGACACAGTTCCCTACGAACGTTTCATTACACCCGGTGATGTAACTGCACGCCGAACTCCAGGCTGGTCACGTGCTCTCAATCTTGAGGCTGCCGCTGACCTCACCCTCAGCAGCCGTCCCGAAACACAGCGGTCCGAGGCATTCCGCAGTAGTGGCGATGTGACGCCACGCAACCTGCCCGACACGCAAAAGACAGCCACCCAAGACTTCACGACAAAGACGAGCGGAAATGCCGCTGCGCCCAGTTGGCTCTCGGTAGTGCGTCAACAACGTCTTGCGTCCAACAGGACTGGCTTCCCTATGCGGCGAGCCAGCAACTCAACGCCAACCAGCATTGGTGGCCGGTCATGGAGCGTTGAGCTGATTTCTTCCAACGCGCGGAGCGGGCAAGCACTCCCACGCATGGGCATGGCTCTTGTCACAGAAGGCGCTGAAGGATTCCGCTTGCGGGGTGGACTTCCCGCGACGCTGGAGCTGAAACAGCCGTACAGCGAAGATGAGCTCGAGACTGCTGTGAATGCAACTTACAAGCAGCTTCTCAACCGTGTCCCCACAGGGAATGAGCGTCTGATCAGCGCGGAATCACGGCTGCGCAATCAGGACATTGACCTGACCGAGTTCATTGCTGAGGTAGCGATGAGCGAAGCGTTTCAGAACCGAATCGCCACAATGGCACCCCTTCGAGCCGCGTCTGCGGCAGGTTTGGCTCTGCTGGGACGCGCCACCACCCCAGCGGAGACCAGCCGCTTCCTGATCACCCGCGCTCAAGCGGGTCATGGCGCTGCCGTGACTGAACTTTTGGCGGAACGGATCAGCACGACGGTGCCCCGCATCGACGGCATGGCGACCACATCAGGGGTCAACCAAGCCACCATCCAGCGCACGGCCTCGCTCTACCGCGGCAATGCCGGCCTGAATCCCCCCAAGGGCGACGCGATCTGATCCTCAGGTCTCCATTTCCCTGACAAACAGCCTCCACAAATCACGGTGGTTTGTGTGATCTGATCCCGGTGAAGTAAGGCTTCATCGGGATCATTTTTGTGCGTCGTGACCACATCAGGTTCGATCTCGCAGATCGCAGTGATGCCAAGGCTTCTTTGCAGAACAAACGCGCCGTGAAGAACTGTTACCCGGCCAAATTTCCCTGGCCATCGCCAGCGCAGAATGCAACAGCCGAATCCAAGGGAGCGAGCTCACCCCGGTCAGTGTTGACCGATGTGAACAAGTCTCGCTCCCAACGCTTCGACCCCCTGTCCCAGCCTTTAGTCTGGGACACGATCCCTCGGGATCACCCCTTATTCACCGGATACCGGTCTCCTACGGGCGGCCGCTTGTTTCGAGGCAGAACTGCATGAGCATCGTCTCCAACTCGATCATCAACGCGGACGCCGAAGCCCGCTACCTCAGCCCTGGCGAACTCGACCAGATCAAAGCCTTCGTCACCGGCGGTCAACGCCGTCTGCGCGTGGCCCAGGTCCTGTGCGAGAGCCGCGAGCGCATCGTCAAGCAGGCTGGTGGTCAGCTTTTCCAGAAGCGTCCCGATGTCATCTCCCCCGGCGGCAACGCCTACGGCGAAGAGATGACCGCCACATGTCTGCGTGACATGGATTATTACCTCCGCCTCGTCACCTACGGCATCGTTGCCGGTGACGTGACCCCGATCGAAGAGATCGGTGTGATTGGCGCCAAAGAGCTCTACCGCTCCCTGGGCACACCCCTGGAAGCATTGGCTGAATCCGTGCGCGAAATGAAAATTGTCGCCATGGGCCTCCTCACCGGAGCCGACGCAGAGGAAGCCGGCACCTACTTCGACTACGTGGTTGGCTCCCTCGCCTGAACCGCACGCTGATTTTCCCTCTCGCCTCCTCACCGATCCATGCAAGACGCCATCACCAACGTCATCAACAAGTCGGACGTCCAGGGGCTTTACCTGGACACGGCTTCGATGGGCAGCCTCGAGTCGTATTTCGCCAGTGGTGAACTACGTGTGCGCGCTGCTGCCACCATCAGCGCTAACGCTTCGGCCATCATCCGTGATGCCGTTGCCAAAGCCCTGCTGTACTCGGACATTACCCGTCCCGGCGGCAACATGTACACCACTCGCCGCTACGCCGCCTGCATTCGCGACCTGGACTATTACCTGCGGTATTCCACCTACGCCATGCTGGCCGGAGATACCTCGATCCTCGACGAGCGTGTTCTGAACGGCCTCAAGGAGACCTACAACTCCCTGGGCGTTCCCATCGGCGCCACCGTTCAGGCCATCCAAGCCATGAAGGAAGTCACCGCCGGACTTGTCGGCCCTGATGCCGGCAAGGAAATGGGTGTTTACTTCGACTACATCTGCTCCGGTCTCGGCAACTGAGCCCCATGCGGTTGTTCAAAGTCACCGCCTGCATCCCCAGCCCTGAAAAGGTTCGGACGCAGCGCGAATTGCAGAACACCTTCTTCACCAAGTGGGTGCCCTACGACAGCTGGTTCGCTGAACAACAGCGCATCCAAAAGCAGGGCGGCCGCATCATCAAGGTGGAGCTCTGCACCGGGGGTCAGCAGGTCAACGTCGGCAACTGAACTCCGCTCCAAAGCAAATCCCAAGCCCGGTTCACTACCGGGCTTTTTTTTGGCCATCAACCGTGGAGGGTCTGCGCCACCAAAACATCGAGATCCGGAAAAACAGCGGCATCTCCCTCCCCCAACCAGAGCACATACTCGTGGTTGCCGGCAGGCCCGGTGATGGGTGAAGCCACCAAGCCCTGGGGCTGCCAACCCGATTCTGCTGCTGCTGCAATCACCGATTCAATGGCATCCCTGTGGGCCGCAGGGTCACGCACCACGCCCCCTTTTCCGACCCGGCTCTTGCCCACCTCAAACTGCGGCTTCACCAGCACCAGAGCATCGGTCTCTGGGCCCCGCAACAGCCGGCGCAAGGCTGGAAGAATCAGCCGCAGAGAAATGAACGACACATCGGTGACGGCCAAACTGGGCCAGGGATCGCCAGCTCCATAGAGATCGTCGGGCTGCAGATGGCGCAGGTTGGTGCGTTCCCGCAGCACCACCCGTTCGTCAGTCCGCAAGCTCCAGGCCGTCTGGCCGTAACCCACATCAACGCCATAAACACGAGAAGCGCCGTGCTGCAGCAGGCAATCGGTAAATCCCCCTGTGGAGATGCCGCCGTCCAGGCAGACACGCTCCTTCACCGGCACAGGGAAAGCCCTCAAGCCCTCTAGCAGTTTTTCGCCCCCTCGAGAGACAAAGCGGGGGGGCTGCTCCACCACAAGTTCTCGCTCCGGCGTCACCTCTGTTCCGGGCTTATCCAACAGGTTCCCGGAACCATCCCGCACCTTTCCAGCACGAATCAATTGCTGCGCCTGTTGGCGTGAACTGACCAATCCACGGGTCAGGAGTTCCAGATCAAGACGCTGTTTGGACGCCATTGCGACATAAAAGCAGACCGATTCCGAAGAAATCCGGCGATCCAGCGGCTGGAACGTGTTCTGCCTGGAGGATTTTTAATTCTCGTCGAGCGACGTGTCCAACCACCGCCCTAAACCCGCCAAGGTGGTGCCGCTGTTGCGGCCGGGCAGCTTTGTGCGGCTCGATAACCAGCCCTCCGACCTGCCGCCCTTTCAAGTTCTTCACTGCCGCGGGGGACGCTGCTGGGTGCGCCAGCAATCCTGGGGATCCCAAGTGCAATGGGAAGTTGAGCATGAGCGCTTGAACGCTGCATAAACGAAACCACTGCTTACCAACGCCTGCAAAGACTCCTAGCCAACAATTCTGTTCAATCAGTGCCTTGGCAAGGCAACCATTTCACGGCTCAATGGAGCATTGACGCTGTTTGAGCAAACGTTTGGGTCAAGCGACAACCCTCCAAAGAGCCTCGGGACGACGGGGACAACAAGAGGCTCAGAAGTCGACTTTGATCCAGCGGCTGCTGCCCCTGCCTTGGCAGCTCTGGCCTGCGGAAGCTCGCCTACTGATGGGGCTGGCCGGATTCTGGAGTGTGGCAGGGCTGGTGGTGCTCGCGTCCGCAAGTTGGTGGGTGGCCCTGCGAGAAATGGGCGACGGCGGCTTTTACCTCAAGCGGCAGGCCATCTGGCTAATGGCCAGTTGGAGTTTGCTGGGCATCACGATCTCCACCAACCTTCGGCGCTGGCTGCGCTGGTCAGGCCCGGGGCTATGGATTGGCTGCCTGTTGATCGCCGCCACACTGGTGATGGGCACCACAGTGAACGGCGCCAGCCGTTGGCTGGTGCTGGGCCCACTGCAGATGCAGCCCTCGGAGCTGGTGAAACCCTTTGTGGTGCTGCAGGCCGCCAACCTGTTCGCTCCCTGGAACCGCATGAGCCTCGACCAAAAGCTGCTTTGGCTGGGGAGCTTCGGCGGGCTGTTGCTGCTGATCCTCAAGCAACCCAACCTCTCCACAGCGGCCCTGATGGGACTCACCCTCTGGATGGTGGCCATAGCGGCCGGCCTGCGCTGGCGCAGCCTGCTGGGCACCGCCCTTGCGGGATCGCTGCTGGGCACCTCCAGCATTTTGATCAATGAATATCAGCGGATCCGGGTGGTGTCGTTTCTGGATCCCTGGAACGATCCGATGGGAGATGGCTATCAGCTGGTGCAGAGCCTGCTGGCGATCGGATCGGGCGGTTGGATGGGGCAGGGCTATGGCCTCTCCACCCAAAAGCTCCAATACCTGCCGATCCAGAGCACCGATTTCATCTACGCGGTATTCGCCGAGGAATTTGGATTCGTGGGCTCGGTGCTGCTGCTGCTGTTCCTGATGCTGGTGGCCTGGGTGGGGCTGCGGGTGACCCTGCGCTGCCGAAGCAACCAGGCACGGCTTGTGGCCATCGGCTGCAGCACGATCCTGGTGGGCCAGTCGATCCTGAACATCGCGGTCGCCTCTGGGGCGATGCCCACCACCGGTCTGCCACTGCCCTTGATCAGCTACGGCGGCAACTCGCTGATATCGAGCCTGGTGATCCTGGGCCTGCTGATCCGCTGTTCACTGGAATCCACCGGCTTGATCGGCGGGCGATCCCATGGGCTACAACGGTCGCTGGGTCGACGCTGAGCCTGGTCTGGTGACAGGCTTGCCTGGATAGGCTTTGCACACTTAGGGGCACCTGTGGATCTGCTGCTGCTCTCCGATATGGCTCAGAGCAGCGAAAAGCTGCTGCAGAGCGCACTCGCGGATCCAGGTCCACTGACGCTGGCACTGGTGTTTGGTGGCGGCGCCCTCACCAGCCTTGGGCCCTGTTCCCTGTCATTGCTGCCGGTGACGCTGGCCTACCTGGCGGGCTTTGACGATGGCCAACCGGCCTGGCAGCGCAGCCTCGCCTTCTGCGGCGGCATCGTCGGTGCCTTGGTGGTGCTGGGAAGCATCAGCGGACTGCTGGGCCGGATCTACGGCCAGGTGCCAGCACTGATCCCCACATTGGTGGCGATCCTGGCGATAGCGATGGGGCTCAACCTGCTGGGAGTGCTGCGGATTCCACTGCCCAGCGGCCCGGATCCGGAGCAATGGCGTCAGAAGGTGCCGGCCCCGCTGGCGCCGGTGGCGGCAGGACTGGCTTTCGGGCTGGCGGCCTCACCCTGCACCACCCCCGTGTTGGCGGTCCTGCTGGGCTGGATTGCCCAGAGCGGACGTCCCCTGGCAGGGGTAGCCCTGCTCAGCAGCTTCGGCATCGGCCAGGTGCTGCCCCTGTTGCTGGCGGGCACCTTTGCAGCAGCCATTCCCAAACTGCTCGCCCTGCGGGGCATCAGTCGCTGGGTGCCGCCAGCCAGCGGAGTGGTGCTGCTCACCAGCGGTCTGCTCACCCTGCTGGCCCGCTGGAGCTGATGGGGATGGCGAGCGGGATGGGCCCACTGAAACGCCTGGCCGCCTGGTTCAGCGATCTGCGGCTGGCCATCGTGCTTCTGCTGCTGATTGCTCTGGCCAGTGCCGTGGGCACCGGCATCCCCCAGGGGGATCCACCCTCGAGCTACATCGATGCCTACTCCGATACCCCCTGGCTGGGGCTGCTCCACGGCGAGCAGGTGCTGCAGTTGCAGCTCGATCATGTGTATTCCAGCGGCTGGTTTCTGGCCCTACTGGCCTGGCTGGGGCTCGCCCTGATCCTCTGCAGTTGGCGCCGTCAGTGGCCAGCACTGATGGCGGCCCGGCGCTGGATCGACTACCGCACCACACGCCAGCTGAGCAAATTGGCCATCGCCGAAAGCCAGCCCTGCCCCGACACGAGCCAGGGGCTGACGCAGCTGGAGACGGTGCTGCGGGCCAGCGGCTGGCAGGTGCAACGCAAGCCCCAGCGGTTGGCGGCCCGACGAGGCGCCATCGGCCGGGTGGGGCCCCTCTTGGTGCACACCGGCCTGGTGCTGCTGATGCTGGGCGCCGCCTGGGGCGCCCTGGCGGGGAACCGCCTTGAGCGATTCCTGGCCCCCGGCCGCAGCCTCGATCTGCTGGATCGTGATGGCACCAGTCAGCTGACGATCACCCTGGACCGCTTCGCCATTGATCGGGACCCGGCGGGCCGAACGGAACAGTTCCGCTCAGCTCTGAAGCTGCAGGGACCCAACCAAAGCTTGGATGCTGAAATCAGCGTCAATCACCCGCTGCGGCACCGGGGCATTACCGTTTACCAGGCCGATTGGTCGCTCGCGACAATCAGCCTGCAGATCGGACGCAGCCCCGTGCTGGAGCTGCCCTTGCAGACCTATCCGGAGCTGGGCGATCAGATCTGGGGTCTGGTGCTGCCGACCCGCCCCGATGGAACAGAACCAGTGTTTCTAAGCCTGGAGAGCGAACAGGGTCCCGCCACAGTGTTCGATGCCGACGGCCAGCAGCTCGCCCGGCTGCGACCGGGTGGACCCTCAGCAGAAGTCAAAGGCTTGCCGATGCGGGTCGATGCGGTGCTGCCGGCGAGCGGGCTGCTGCTCAAACGGGATCCTGGGGTCCCGCTGGTGTACCTGGGCTTCGCAGTGCTGCTTGTGGGCGGTGGGTTGAGCCTCGTGGCCACCCGGCAGCTGTGGGCCATAGCTGCCGATGGAACCCTCAGCGTGGGTGGCCTCTGCAACCGCAACCTTGCCGCCTTCGCCACTGAATTGCCTCAGTTGCTGCAGCAGGTGGTGGTCGATCAGCAGGGCTGACGGGTGCCGTGACTCACTCGTACCACGGTGTGCACGTTGCCGCGGGGGTTGAAATCGGCTTCCAGCTGCATCCACACCGGATCAGTAGCCGCCACCAGATCGTCAAGGATACGGTTGGTGACCTCCTCATGGGAGATTGACTGATCGCGGTAGCTGTTCACATACAGCTTGATCGCCTTCAGCTCCACCACCCGCGGCCCGGGTTGATAAATCATGCGCAGCACCGCGAAATCGGGATAGCCGGAGAAGGGGCATTTGCAGGTGAATTCCGGCAGCTCGATCGACACCTCATAGGGGCGCCCAGGCCGGGGGTTGTCGAAGCAGATCAGCTCGGCTTCTGCGATGGCGCGTTCGCCGTAGAGGGGGGTCTGGGTCAAAGGGCTGAGGGATCCAGTTCTGATCCGCGACCCTAGGAAGTCAAGCTTCGGCAGCGTTCTGTAACAGCCGCCACGCACGGCTCCGAGAACCGGGGCATCCTTGATACCAGATCCGTACTCCCCCCATGAAAAAGGTCGAAGCAATCATTCGTCCTTTCAAGCTGGAAGACGTCAAGGTGGCGCTGGTTGAGGCTGGCATCATCGGGATGACCGTAAGCGAAGTGCGGGGATTCGGCCGCCAGAAAGGCCAGGTGGAGCGCTACCGCGGCTCGGAATTCACCGTTGAATTTCTGCAGAAACTGAAGATTGAAGTGGTGGTCGAGGACGACCGCGTCGAAGAGGTGGTCGAGTCGATCGCTGATGCCGCCCGCACCGGTGAAATCGGTGACGGCAAGATCTTCATCAGCCCCGTGGAATCGGTGGTTCGCATCCGCACCGGCGACCGCGACAGCACGGCACTCTGAGTCTGTAACGCCAGAACAGCCCTATCCGCCGCGACGTTCTCCAAGCCTGAGCGGATTGAAACCAATGGAGATGCCGAATTCC
Organism: Synechococcus sp. CC9605; assembly: GCF_000012625.1. Taxonomy (NCBI): domain Bacteria; kingdom Bacillati; phylum Cyanobacteriota; class Cyanophyceae; order Synechococcales; family Synechococcaceae; genus Synechococcus; species Synechococcus sp. CC9605. The sequence goes on from NC_007516.1 coordinate 2,018,986, forward strand.
TCGGCGAATTCCACCACCCGACACCAGGCCCGGTCCCCATCAGTTCCGGGCCGAAGAATTCCCCGAAGAATCACCGGGGCTGAGCCGCTCTGGAGCGACATCTCAAACAGCGGCCAACCCACCTCAGCCTGAACACCTTCCTTACGAAAGGTGGGGCTAACATCCATGGCTCCGATGAGAACCCTGCGGTGGCTTGCATCCCAGGCGAACGGCAGCTCATAACGCTCCAGCAGATTGGACGCCAAGGCCCAGGAGCGGCCAAGGCATCCAACTGAACCGAGAGCTCACGGCCTCGGGCCTGAATGGTGGTGGTGCCCCGGAAGGCAAGCAGGTCCTGCTCAAACAAAACAGCGCATCCGACTTCCGCATCAGGGCCTGAATGCGATGCCGCAGCTGCTCTCCTCCGTCGGTGGCACCGTTCTTGGACAGCTGAAGCAGATCCCAGCGCTCCCCCGTCCCGCCCCAGATCACCGGTCCGTAGTTGTCGTGCATCCAACGACCATCGCGGTTGGTGGCTGCTTCGGCATTGGTCATCACCCGCTCCACCGTGATCTGATCCGCGCCCCAGCCCCAGCTGCGGGCAACGGCAGCGGCCTCGGCACAGAGGCTGTTGAGTTGGGAATCCGTTAGGGGCTGTGTCCATGGATCGGGCACACCGCCCATGCAGGCACAGGAGAGCGCAACGCTGTTGCGGTTGCGGCCGTAGGTGTGAGCCAGCAGATCCACGTTGTAATCATGCAACCGGTGCACACGGCCATCACCGCTGATGATCGAGTGATAGTGCCCAGGGCGGATCCAGTCGTAGGGCGTTGCAGTCCAGTGCAGGTAGAGCGTCGGGGTCATGGCCCAAGGATGGCGACAATCCAGAGGTCGAACGACAGCACAGGGGCTCTCTCAGGCGCGCGGAGGCGGCCCCATAGATTTGTTGGGTTGTTCAACCGAGCGCGCCGGTGATTGAGCGTTACACCCTTCCTGAGATGGGAGCCGTCTGGAGTGAGCAGGCGAAATTCCAGAGCTGGCTTGATGTGGAGATCGCTGCCACCGAAGCCAACTGCAGGCTCGGCCGCGTGCCCCAAGAGGCCCTCGACACCATCAAGTCGAAGGCCAGCTTCGAGGTGGAGCGCATCCTCGAAATCGAAGCCGAGGTGCGCCACGACGTGATCGCCTTCCTCACCAACGTGAGTGAGCAGGTGGGTGATGCCGGGCGCCACATCCATGTGGGCATGACCAGCAGCGACGTGCTGGACACCGGCGTGGCCCTGCAGCTGAAGCGTTCCGTGGCCCTGCTGCGCACCGAACTCGATGCCCTGGCCGAGGCTCTGCGCGACCTGGCCCGAGCCCACAAAGGCACCGAAATGATCGGCCGCTCCCATGCCATCCACGGCGAACCGATCACCTTCGGGTTCAAGGTGGCTGGCTGGCTGGCGGAAACCGAACGCAACCGGATTCGATTGGATCGGCTCGAGCAGGATGTGGCGGTGGGCCAGGTGAGCGGTGCCATGGGCACCTATGCCAACACCGATCCCCAGGTGGAAGCCATTGCCTGCGAGATCCTCGGTCTCACCCCCGATACCGCCAGCACCCAAGTGATCTCCCGCGATCGCCATGCCGACTACGTGCAGACCCTCGCCCTGGTGGGCGCCTCCCTGGAGCGCTTCTCCACCGAGATCCGCAACCTCCAGCGCACCGACGTGCTGGAAGTGGAGGAAAACTTCGCCAAGGGCCAGAAGGGCAGCTCCGCCATGCCCCACAAACGAAATCCGATCCGCAGTGAACGGATCAGCGGTCTGGCCCGGGTTCTGCGCAGCTACACCATTGCTGCCCTTGAGAACGTGGCCCTCTGGCACGAGCGCGACATCAGCCACAGCTCCACGGAGCGAATGATGCTTCCCGATTGCTCAGTCACCCTGCACTTCATGCTGCGGGAAATGACCAGCGTGGTGAAGGGTCTTGGGATCTACCCCGAGAACATGCGACGCAACATGAATGTGTATGGCGGCGTGGTGTTCAGCCAGCGGGTGTTACTCGCTCTTGTGGGCACCGGCATGAGCCGAGAGGAGGCTTACCGAGTCGTTCAACGCAACGCCCACACGGCCTGGAACACCGCCGGCGGCGACTTCCGCGCCAACCTTGAAGCGGATGGCGATGTCACCAGCCGGTTGTCGGCAGCCGAACTGGCCGACTGCTTCAGCACCGCATTGCACCAGGAGAATCTGGGCGTGATCTGGGACCGACTGGGGATTTAATCAACGGCCGACATTCGACGGCATTGGCAAACCAAGTAAGCGGTACACCGAGACCGCATCCACAACCGGCTCAAACGGCAGCATGGCGTCGGTCATCGTGTCGGTGACCTTGGTGAAGGTGTTGCGGTCCACCACCACGACGTCGCCATTGCGCAGGGGCGGATTGTTGGCACTACTGAGGACAGCATTGGGCTCGTAGCGCAACTGCTTCACCGTGGGGCGTCCCTTTCGATCAATGCGGATCAGGTTCACGCGCTTCACACTGCCGCGTCGGGTGACTCCTCCGGAGGCAAGGATCGCGCTAGATAAAGGTGCATTCGAACCGATTTGGACCACGCCTGGGGCTAAAACCTCACCAACAACTTGCACATTGATTGCCGCCGGGGCGAAGTTCGAAGCAGAAGCTGTCAACAAGTCCAGATTGGTAGCTGTTTTCGCCTTGTGCACTCTGATGCTGTCGCCGTCATAGATCAGAGGATTCGGGGCAAAACCTCCCTCCTTCAAAACGGTCAGATAGTCGAAAATGAAGCTCTGAGTTTGACCACCAGGGGCGGGAGAGGGGCGCAGCAGTTCCAATCGGCCCAGATCACCAGTCGCTGAAAGTCCGCCAGCTTTTTGAATCACATCCACCATGGTCGGCCAGCCGCCGCCATCGCTTCCAACACTTACATCAGAGAGATCGCTCGTCGAACCCAGGGATGCATCACCGTTGACAGGCAAAGTGAAAACACCTGGGCGAGCGACCTCGCCCGTGACCGTGACCCGAACCGGACGCTGTTTCACAAGGTCCAGGTAGACCAACGGTCGCCGCAGAAATCGGCTGTAACCGTCAGTAATACGTTGACGCGCTTCCTCAAGCGTCAATCCCCAAACTTCAACCGTTCCCAGTCGCGGCAGGTTGATGGTGCCATCGCTCAACACCTGAACCTCAGCCTCGTAACCATCGATCTTGAACACTGAGGTCACCAGCTGATCCCCAGGAGCAAGGCGATAGCGGTAACCCCTCGGAGGCAGGCCAGGAGTGGTTGGGAGCGGGGGCGGTGCCTGCAGCGCCAAGGTGGGCTGGGCCTCCACCTCCCACTCCATTGGGGCGGTCAACTTCGACTTCCGATTGCGCTTGGGCCAGTTCCTTGCAATCGATTCGTTCGTCTTAAGCCAGTTGATCCGCTCTTCAGCCCGAAGGCCTTCACCAAAAACCCCTGAGATCGAACAAAGAACTGCTGCTGCAACACCTGCGGTGAGACCTGTCTTTGTAAGGGGCATAACCATGGGTGGAACTCAGTCAGCAGCCAAATGGACGACAATCTTCCCGCATAATGCGATCCAGGGATATGGACCATGACGCAGACCGGACCATCAGCGCAGAGTGACGTCCTGCTTCCTCACGGTTGGCGAGACGCCAATCACACGAGCAGCATGTTGTTCCGCCTCGACGGTCTAGAGCTTCATCTGATCCCCGGAGAAAAATTTAAAGTCGTCGCAGATGCCGTTGGCACACTGCGGGAATCCACCTACCGCCAACAGCTCTCCGGGTCAGGCAACACCCGGGACCTCGATGGCCGCGACTCGGCTTATGACCATCTGATCCTGTTGGAGCCCAGCAGCGGAGCCCTCGCCGGGTCCGCCCGGTTGCAATTCGTTCCTCAATTCATGGCCGCCGAGGAGCTCCCTGGTAGCCAACAGTCCTACCTGGAGCACGTCTATCCCGGCATCAAAGCGACGCTGGCGCAGCAAACACATCACGTGGAGATCGGTCGGGTTGCTCTAGCCCCACGATTTCAGCGCCAACCGCACTCTCTGATGGCTTTGTTCCGCGGAGGCCTCCTGATCGCAGCCCACTCGGGATTCAGCATCCTGCACGGATTGGTCTCTTACAACCACTTCGCCCACAGCGATGCCGTCAATGCAGCCTTTCTCAGTGCGTTGATGCGCCCTCCTTATCGCAGAACGAGCCCGGCATTACCGCCACCACGACACCCGATCAACGCCATCCAGCCACGTAACACCCCCCACCCGATCAGCAACGTTCAGGCATTAGAGCTGGCTATCCGACAGGACCACAGCGAAGACTTCCGTCTTCCTGTGCTGTTGCGCCAGTATTTCAACCTGATGGAAGCCAAGGTCTGCGACCTCTCCTTGGCACGGGATTTCAACCAGATCACGGAAATTTTGATGGCCGCCGATCTCTCACGCTTGCCGAAGGATCGCCTGGCCTTCTTCATCGACGTTGATCATCAACCCGTCTACCAGCAATTCAGCTGGTACCGAGGCAAGTGATAAACGAAGCGGCACTGGTACTTTGGCTGGATCAAAAGGTTGGTGGTGTTGAGAGAGGGATCTCCCGATAAGCAAGAGCTAGAGGGCCGCCTCGTCGAGATCCTGCATCGCATTTCCGGCGCCGACCCTGCAGCGATCACCCCGGATGCCCGTCTGATGGAAGACATCGGAATTGATTCCTTGGGGTTTTACGAAATCCTGATCGAGGCCGACACCTGTTTCGGTATTCGTATCCAGGAGGAGCAACTCCTGCAATTCAAGACGGTGGGTGATATTCAGAACCATCTGGCATCGCTCGATATCGATCCCCCCAACGCCCAAACCGCCTAACCATGGCAGTACGGCAGCACATCTCCCAGCGGGTCTCGATCGTGGGCTGGGGTTCCGTATCACCCCTGGGCTGTGACGCCGAATCAACCTGGGAAAGCGTCCTGGCGGAGCGCTCCGGCATCAGCTCCCTGACGGCAGACTGGAGCAAAGATCTACCGGTACGCATTTCTGGATGCGTGCCCGTTGCCGCCACCCAATCCCTTGAGCCTCTGCTGCAACGGCGCTCTGACCGCTGCGCACAACTGGGTTTGCTGGCTGCTCGAAAGGCCTGGGCCATGGCCTCAGCAGCCATCGGAAGCATTGACCCAGCCCGAGTTGCTGTGGTGCTGGGGACCGGGATCGGCGGACTCCACACCATGCATGAACAGCACAATCAGCTGACCCACGGAGGGCCGGCACGGGTCAATCCACTCACCGTGCCAATGCTGATCCCTGATGCGGCTTCTGGCCAAGTAGCCATCGACCTAGGCCTTCACGGAGGTGCGCACACCCCAGTCTCGGCCTGCGCGTCGGGAGCTGAGGCAATGATGCTGGCCCAGATGCTGCTCAACGACAAGCGTGCCGATCTCGTGCTGGCCGGCGGCACCGAAGCACCCGTGAACCGGCTTGGGCTTGTCGGCTTCTCGGCCATGAGGGCTCTCTCCTGCAGAAACGATGCCCCTGAGCAGGCGTCCCGGCCTTACGGCAAAGACCGTGACGGGTTCGTGCTTTCGGAAGGAGCAGGAGTCCTAGCGATGATGCGAGAGGAAGACACCCCAAGAGGTTCAGCTCTTGGCTGGCAACTCGCCTGCGGCAGCAGCAGCGACGGCCATCACATCGTGGCACCAGAACCCCAAGGGATCCAGGCGAGTCGAGCCATTGAAGATGCTCTCAATCGTGCCGGAATTGAACCGCGGGATCTGTGCGCCGTTCAGGCCCACGCCACCGGCACCGTTCTGGGTGACCTCGCTGAAGCACGCTCCCTCCGAAGGAGTCTCGGACATGCCGCTGACCACCTCCCCGTGTTTGCACCCAAGGGACAACTCGGGCATTTACTGGGAGCAGCAGGAGCGGTTGAGGCAATCATTGGGATTCAAGCCCTTCACAAAGGAATACTTCCAAGAACGATCAATTCAGACCCTCTAGATCCAGAAATCAACATCAATGTAACGACAGAAAAGCCTGTCAAATTAAAAAATACAAGCAAAGAACAATTTATGCTGAAAAATTCATTTGGATTTGGTGGTCACAATATCAGCATTGTTCTTTCCTCGAGCAGTAAAAATCTATAACCGCAGGCTCAAATGACTTCTTTGGCAGACTGACTGGTATGGAATCTAAATCTTCCTCATAGAGCGAGCACGTTATCTCTGCCTCTGGAGCCATCAAGCGCTTCACCAAAATCGCAAAAGGACTGTAAAGATCATTTCTCGAAAGGCCAATATCTCCATATCTAAACACCCAAGGCGCAATACGTGTTGAAAATTTTCTTGCGAGAACTTGTGGGCTTCTTGAGGCACGCTGATAAATCGATGTCACAAGCGAGCCATTCGGGGCAATAATCATTTGCCCGTGCGTTGACATGACGTCGAAAGACTTCAAAACAGATGCTCGCCTAGACTCCGAATCCATATGATCAAGAAGAATATGACCAGCGTTGCTGGCACAACGGTCAAAAAAAGGCAATATTTTTCCAAGATGCGAACTTGCTGTCGTGATACTAGGAATCCTCAAATAGCCCTGAATAATGAAGACATCCAAGGGGTTTTCATGATTATAGATATGAACATATCCTCTCGCTGGTACCGACCAATCAAAATTGGACTTGACAACAACATTTACACCCAAAGATTTTAATAGTTGACGTGAAAAAACTGATGACAACAGGGAAGCAGATTTTTTGTAGCCCAGCACCAGCAACGGGAGCTGAGCCAAATAAGCAAGATACGCACTAAGAAGCAAAAAAAGACGTGCAAACAACCTACTAAAGACAGTGATTAGTCTCATACAATCGATAAAATTGACACTTTAATCGACATCAACTAAAAAACATCGACTCAACTTTCATCACAAATTCTTCGGCATTCATACCTGAAGGACAGTTGATAGCAGACGAACGAGCTCGTCTAGCCCTGACAAGCAAGACCGGCGAAGCGAGACGAGAACAAAAAAGTCTCAAGAATTTATCCACAGTGTTAATATTAAAATCAACGCTGTTTTCATAAACAAAAATCCAAGGAACGATCAACAAATTGCATGAACGACAAACGGACCAAAAACTCTTCACAAGCTCTCGATTATTCGCAGCAAAGGGAATGCAAATTTGCCTACCCCCGACACACAGATCAGTATAAGAATTTATATTCTCATTACTTTCGTCAATCGACAGATCAACACCAGAACATCTCTCGAAACGCAAATTTCCTGAATCTGCAAACAAAGTGTTTAGCCCAAAAGAACCCCGAGCAACGAGCAAATCAAACCAGCTGGATTGATCATAAACTTGAATAATGTTGAATCCAACACGCTCACAAACCTGACTGTCATCAACAATCACCTGGACGCCAAGGGATCGCAACAGGAACGCTGACAGAATTGAAAATAATTTGTCAGCAGAATCACGCCATTTCATCCACACACATACATTCATCAGCGCGAACAAAGCCAGAGCCAAGGTGAGACAGAAAAGTCGGCAGAAAATTCTCCCTAACAACTGCAAGGCATTAACTGAATTTTCAGGAATTAAGACCGGCAGGCGTGGGCTGGGGGGGAGCTGACGGGCCTCCGGACCGATTGGGAAGGTGGTGCGGAAGGGGAAGTCCCCATCGAAATTGCCATTCACCTGGGTGGTGAGCACCAGATGGTTATAGAAGCGATAGAACAGGGCTCGATTGCTAGGCTGAGGATCACACCAAAAGCCGTCGAGAGGTTTCTGATCCGTCAATCCCTCCAGGTTGTAGAAGGTGTGCCCCATCGTCTTGGTGGGCACCGCATGGAACAGGGCTTGCAGCCCCACGGTGCTATTCACCGTGATCACCCCACGGCAAGTGCGCAGATAGCGGCTGAGGGGGCCATCGTGGAAGTAGTGCACCCGGCCTGTGACGCCGTATTGCTTAGCAAGCAGACGGATTAAAGAGGCGTAGTTGTTGTAGCCCCGATCCCGGGGATGGTGCTTGAAGGCCAGGTGGTCGGAGGCGTGCGCATGGCCGGCAAAGGATCGAATCACGTCTTCGATGAAGTCGTGCATGCCCCGGTAAGGCGACCCCATCTGAATCTGGGAATCACTGGAGACCTGCAGAACAGCCAGGAAGAACGAGCAGTGTTCAAGCAACCGCTGCTTCACCGATTGTTCCTGCCAGCGGTAAAGCCAGTAGCGCCAGCTTCCACGCACTTGACACCAGAGAAACCTGGGCGAGGGCTGAAGTTTGTGCTCACCCTCGATGATCGGGTAGCGGGTGAAGGCGTGCTGAATGAACGTCGGGGCCTTCCAGGCTTTGCGCCAGCGCCAACCGGGATCAAGAACGATGTTCTGGGGCAGCTGGTCGCAGGGGGGCAGCTCCCGATAAAAAATCGCTGGCTTGTTGAGATTGGAGCGGGCATTGACCCGATCCCGCTCGAGAGTCACATAGTTGGGGCGCAGATAACCCAGCTCAAACACCCAGGCCTCAACCCCAAGGTTGCGTGCTTCTTCAATGGCGATTCGATGGGGAATGATGAAATCGCCATACATAAAAATGTGGCGAATGCCCCGTTCCTCAATCAGCCGACGCAGGAAGGGACGCCAGCTGTCCATCCCCTTGCTGTAAGACACACAAACATCGGCCGGGAAGCCGAATTCCCTCAGGGGGAACGCCACCTTGGTCACCGGGATGCCACAGCCCTGCAGGTAGCGGCAGAAACGAGCAAAGAACAGACCGATGGGGCCCATCAACAGCAGCACAGGCCCGTCGATTCGCACCTGTACGAGAGCTGGCGCCCGTCCCCTGCCCAAACTGCAACCCGCCCATCAATGGACAAAATCCTGACACGGCTCAACGGCGCCGAAGCCGTCCCCAGTGGCGGAAGAGGGCCTGCACAAGTGTGCGCCGCTGCGGAGGAGCGGCACGCCAAGCCACCAGTTCATCGATAGCCTGCTCGGGGGTGATGAACCAGCCGCTGTTTCGGCTGACGTAACGGGGATAGTCGATCAGGGCGGCATGAACCAGCTCGTCCAAAGAAAGCTGCCGCTGACGACGACCGCAACGCTCGAAGTCGTGGGTCAGACCCCAGCCGGCATAGAACGGCAGGCCCCAGCAATGCACCTCAAGACCGCGCAGCAACGCCTCAAACCCTGCCAGGGAGGTGAGCACATGCAGTGCATCGATCTGGGTGAACAGCTGCTGGATCGACCCCTGGGGCAGCACCTCATCGCAGAGCGCAGCGGCGGCGTCTTCGCCGGCACCGGCACGGCAGAGCCCTGCCACCACATCGGGATGCGGTTTGTACACCAGGTAGGCCTCAGGCTCCGCTGCCCGCACCGCTTCCAACAACGCCCTGTTGGTACGCAGCCCGGGGGCGCCGTAGCGGATCGAGGCATCGCTTTCCACCTGACCGATCACCAACACCACCCGGTGCGCTCCAGCAGGACGAAGCCAAGGTTCCGCCTGCAGGTTGTATTTGGTGATCGCCTCCTGCACCAACCGCTGACGCAACGCCGCGGCCCGCTGGCATTGGGCCGACGTCCACCGCTGCGTCGCCAGGAGCGATTCCAGATCGCTCGGCCGGGTGGCGTCGTAATAAACGCCTTGGTGATCCACCACCCAGGACACCGGATCCACCAGATCAGCCCCGAGTCCAACCGAGCGCAGAAAGCCGTCCTCCACCTGCAGCACCGGCAGCTGCCGCCGCGCCGCAGCCTCAAGCAACCGCGGCTTGGCACGGCGACCCCAGACCACCACAGCATCAACACCTTGGGGAATCCGTCGCCATGGAGCGCGAAAGCGCAGCTGACTGCCCGCCAGAAAGCGGCGCAGGTTGCGCTGTTTCCAGGGGGTGAAGCCGAAGGCCACACAGCGCCGAGGCTGTTGGGCCTGGAGGCGCCGCTGCAAGCCGATCGCACCCATCAAGGTTTCGATACGACAGGGCTGATGGAGCTGGGGATCGATGCAGCGGCAGGCTCCCACCAGAACGGCATGCACCAGGGCCTCCAGACTGGCCCCCTGGCGTCGCCGGGCCGGGGCGTCGCATCGGTCATGGGTCAGCCCCCAGCCGCCGTAAAACGGCATGCCGAAGCAGTGCACCGGGCGACCCCAAAGCAAAGCCTCAAACCCCATCTGGGAGGTGACCACATAGACCGCCCGTGCCCGCTCGAGCAGACGGGCCGGATGGCCACCGTCCGCACTGAGACGAACACGGGGGTGAGCCAGATCTTCGGCGGTGAAATGGCCCCTGGAACGCCCGGAGATCACATCCGGATGCACCTTCACCACCACCGTGCAGTCTGGATGGTCCTGCAAAGCAGCCTTAAGCATCCGCTGGAAGCAGCTGGCATCCGCCAGGCCAAGTGCAATCGATCGATCCCCTGCGGATTGATCCACCACCAACACGTAGGACTCCTGCGGCGCCTCCGCCTCCCGCGGGGGGTTGACCTTGCTGAGCCGCTGCTCGCACCACAGCCGTTGCAGAGCGCGTGCGCGGTTGGCCTCAGTCACCGTGATCGGCGCCGCAATCAACTGCTCGATCCGACTCGGGGCCGTTGCATCGAAATGCACCCCCAGCTCATCCACCAGCAGAGCGAGCGGTGGATGCTCCCGGCCCTTGGCCACCGAGCGAAGGAGACCGTCCTCGAGGTGCCACACCGGTAGATCCCACTGTCGAGCCAGTCGCTCGACCCGCAACGCACTGGGTCGCCGCCCCCAGGCCAACAAAACATCCACATCGCGGCGGCGGCCCGGCACCAAACGGTCCGGTGACAGCAGCTGCGCCAATGTGCGGTGCGCGAGCATCCCCCGGGCCGGAACCCCGAGTCGCAGAGCAGCAGGCCTGGTCATCGGGTAAGACAGGTCGCACTGAATCCTCACCGATGGCAGTCCCCCGTGGCGCGCTGGCCCTGATCCCCGCCCGTGGTGGATCCAAAGGAATTCCAGGCAAAAACCTTCTAACGGTGGGAGGGGTGCCCCTTGTCTGCCGCAGCATCCGTGCAGCCCTCGCCAGCAACGGCGTGGGGCGGGTGGTGGTGAGCACGGACGACGAAGCCATTGCAGCCGCAGCCGAAACCGAAGGGGCCGAGGTCATCCGGAGGCCGGCGGAGATCGCCGGCGACACCGCCAGTTCTGAATCGGCGCTGTTGCATGCCCTGGATGTTCTGGAAAAGCAGGGCCCTCTCGAAACCGAGCTGGTGTTCCTGCAATGCACATCCCCCTTCACGACAGGAGCCCAGATCGATGCCGTGCTGGCCGCACTCCATGGAAGGGGCAGCAACAGCAGCTTCTCTGTCACGCCTTGGCATGGCTTCCTCTGGCGGGCCGATGGGCGAGGCATCAACCACGACCCTGCGTTGCTCCGCCAACGTCGGCAGGACCTCGAACCAGCTTTTCTGGAAACCGGCGCGATCTACGCCATGGCCATCACGGCCTTCCGGCGCTGTGGCAGCCGCTTCTGCCCACCAACAAGCCCAGTGGTGCTGCAGGAGGTGGGACCAGAAATTGACACGCCCGAGGATCTGGCCCTCTGCCGCAGCATCGCGGCCCAGAAAGGCGAGTAATTTTGCCCAGCAAGGTTTCGGAGTCGATGGCGCCCGCAGAATCCAAGCGCCTCGTTGGCCGCAAGATTGCGGCCGTCGCCTGCTTCGACTCCTTCGGCAAGCTGGCGATGACCATGCTGGCGTCCTGCCGGCGGGAGGGTGCCGATGTCACCTTGCTGCTGCTGGAGCTGAACAACCGGGCCCTCTCCAGGCGGCAACGCCTCGAAATTCGGCGGATCGACCCGAAAATCCGCATCGAAAAACACAGCTGGAACGACCTGCGTCAGCTCTGCGGCGCCATGCCGGGGAATGTCGACGCTCTGATCCTGGGCCTGGATGGCCAACGCAGCCGCGATGCGCTGCTGCAACTGAAAAACATCTGGGTGGATCAGGACCAACGCCCACGCCTGATTGGCGCTTACCCAGGAATCCTGTTCCGCTTCGGCCTCGAGGGAATGATGGATCGTTCAGGCGCTGACCTGCTCTGTCTCAACAGTGCAGACGATTTGGCCCTTTACGGCCGTGGCCGCAAGGCCCTGGGCCTTGATAGCAGCAATGCCGTGGTCACTGGACTGCCGATTCTCTGGCAAACGAAGCCGCGTTCTGAAACACCGGACACCCCCTCGATCGTGTTTTTTGAACAGCCTTCGATTCCGGTGCACCCACTGCAGCGCAGGTTCCTCTGTGATCAGATCAAGGAGCTTGCCGAAGCCTGGCCCGATCACCCCGTGATCTTCAAACCCCGAACGTCGAGCATCGAGAGCACCCTGCATCGACGCCACGGGGAGATGGCCAGCGTGATCGACAAGATGACGCGCGATCAGCCAAATCTGAAACTCAGTTTCAAGCCCGCCACTCGACTTCTGCGCCAGTGCGGCTGCGCCATCACCGTCTCTTCCACAGCTGCCATGGAATCCATGGCGATGGGAATCAGCACCCGCATTGTCGGTGATCTGGGGGTGACCGAAACCCTCGGCAACCATTTTTTCGCCAGTTCGGGCGCCATCGCCAGTTTCGCTGCGATCAAAGCAAACCCCTTCGAGCTTATCCACGACGTTCATTGGCTCGAACAGCAGGGCTTGCAGCGCGACGGTGAGGATCGCTTCATCACGGCTCTGGTTGACAAGCTGACCAGACCGGCAGCCCCCCTCGGCGTGCTCAATCATGGCCCTCTGAGCTGGGGCAGCAGTGCCTGGCAGAAGGCTGCGTTGAAGAACGGAGGCCGGCGGATGCTGAGCAGTGGTGGTGCCCGCTCCAGCCAGCGCAAACGTCACCGCACCCGTCGCATTGTGCGCAGCCTGCGTGACGGTGTGGTGGGATTCGGTTGGCTCTCCAAGCTGTTGCGGGAACGATGACGTTCCTGCTGATCAGCGATGGAGTGCTGGAGCATTCCGCCTGCTGGCTGATGGCGGAAGCGCTGGAGCAACAGGGGCTGCGCTGCATCACGGCAGGGCCTCCGCTGCAGGGACACCAACCTCTGACCACACCCGCACCTCAGCTGAGCATCGACCTGGCTCAGCTGCCCGCTCACCCTTTGTTGGAGCAGGTCACAGCCATCGGCCTCTTCCTGCAGAACCCGGACGAGATCCCACGCTTCATCAAGACCTATCAAAACCTCTGCAGGGCAGTCGGACGGATGCCAGCGGCGTTGTTCAGCGGCCCCCTCGTGCCTTTGGTGGGGGATGCCCTGATTCAGGATCTCAGCCTGCGCCTGGGGTGTGATCTTCTGCTGGTGAGCGGCGAGCACCAACGCCGACAACTCCGATCGCTCACCTTCAACTGGCCCATAAGCCTTCGTGTTCCCCCTGTGATCTGCACAGGCTTCTGGTTCCCTCAGGACGCACCATGTGCCCCAACCCAGAAGCCCCTGCTGTTGGCCTTGATCCAGGAGCGGATCCCCACCCATCTGGGAGCCCATGAGCATTTGCTTCGCCAACTCAACAGCTGGGCGCGGCAACGGCCGAACTGGACCGTGATGGTGCAACACGACCACAGCTGGAGCGCAACGACAACGCTGATGGCCAGCGATGAACCCTTGGCCGACAACCTGTTGGAAGCGGCCCCTGGCCAACTTCTGCCACTGCTGGGGTCCTGCACCGCCTGCCTCACGGTGAGCTCGCCATGGAGCCTGGCGGCGATGGCCTGGGGCCGGATCCCGATCATCGTGGGCGACTACGGCATCCACGATGAACAGAACACAACTGGGTTCTTCGGCTGCGGTGCCATGCATCGCCTTCGAAGCATCCCCCACCTCGATGCCGTCAGGGAGCTGCCAATGGCGAACCAAGCCTGGCTCGATGGCAATGGCGCCGACATCACCGACGGGCCGCAGCGTCTGGCCAGGGCCCTGAGCGACCTGGCGCTCCGCGAGGAACCATGACAGCAACTGCGAGCCAGCCCACGCTCCATGTGCTGCTGATCGCGGACAGCGACAGCCAGCTGCTGGCCTGTGAGGCCCTTTGCAGTGCTCCGACCGCGCTGAACGTTCATTGGACTTTCAGTGTGATTCCACGGGACGGAACACCCCAGGCTTTGTTGAAACGCCTGGCCGAGCGAGGAACTCTGCGCCACCAAAGCCTGGCTCGGTTGCTGAGGGATCGGCGGCTGCAGCACTTTGATGCCATCGGCGTTTTCCTGACGGGCAGCAAGATCAACGACATCCGTCTCGCCCTGCAACGGAATCGCCAGCGCCCCTTGCTGTTCTGTGGGTTCAACGGTGTGGTGCTCGACCACTTCATCGAAGGGGTGAGCTGGCGAATGGGTTACGACCTGATATGCCTCAGCGGCCCGCGCGATCGGGACGCCCTGGAGCAACTGGTAACCGGAACCCCGTTTGCACAGCAGCGCACCGTGCTGACCGGCCTGCGGCGCAACGCCCCTTGCACAGACTGCACTCCCTTAGCGGAACGCCCGCGGCGACTGGTGTTTGCCGAACAGGTGATCATGCCCGCGACCAGCAGCGAACGGGCCCAACTCGTGCGCCTGCTGAGCGATCTGGCCCGACGTTCTCCCAACTGGGACGTGGTGATCAAACCCCGGATCGCCCCCGGCGATGCCACGTTTCATGATGTCGAGACCCACATCAGCACCACCCTGCAGCAGACCCTGGGGGTGCCTCCCACCAATCTGCGACTGGACTACCGACCACTGCCAGTGCTGTTGAAGCAGGCCCGGCTGCTGGCCACTCTCTCCTCAACCGCTTTTTTCGACGCCCTCGACTTCGGCTGCCGGGCGATTGCCATCAGTGATTTGGGCCTGCAGCCGAACTATGGAGGCCACGTTTATGCCGGCAGCGGTGTGTGGCGCTCCCTGGAGGCCATCCCCAACCTGGATGCCCTTGATGCCGAGGGGCCATCCCCGGATCCGCGCTGGCTGGAATGGATGGGCTATGGCCAGCAGTTCAGTCCCTCCGCGCTTCTGGAGGCCCTGAACGAACAAAAACACCGGACACCGGAGCCCCCGCCCAGCCGCATTGGATACCCGGGCAATGCCCAGTCCAGCTTCAACCAGTTGCGCTTGGGAGCCGAAGCCGCCATCGCGAGTGGAGATTGGACCAGTGCTCGGGAGCTGCTCTGGCAAGCAACCATGATGCGACCGCTGCACCGCGGCGTTGCCCGCCGCCATTGGGCCGTCCGCCAAGCCAATCCGCTGATACGACAGATCTCACTGCTGATGTCGTACAGAGATCTGAAGTAAGTTGAATAACGGACTCAACCCAGGCGGCCGAACAGAACGGTGAGAGGCATCCTGATTGAGCGAAATTTCACCCAGTTCGTTGTCTTCGCGGAAGACAGCATCCTCTCGGCACTCAGCAAGATCACGGCGAACCAGTCCCGCCTGATTTTTGTTGTCTCGGAAAGTGGCATTCTCCAGGGCGTTCTCACCGATGGTGACTTCCGACGCTGGATTGCCGGATGCGGCGAGATTGATCTGAACCGGCCGGTCACTGCGGCCATGAACGCCAACTGCCGGTCGGCCGTCGAAGGCACCAGCGCCAGTGATCTGAGTGCCCTGCTCAATTCCCGCATCATTGCGCTGCCGCTGCTGGACAGCCATGGCCGCATCGTCGCCGTGGCCCGACGCGCCACCGACGGGCTCCAGATCGGTTCCCACCGCATCGGCGATGACGCCCCCTGCTTTCTGATCGCCGAGATCGGCAACAACCACAACGGCGATCTCGACACCGCTCTTCAACTGATCGATGCCGCCCACGCCGCAGGGGCGGACTGCGCCAAGTTCCAGATGCGGGACATGAGCCGGCTGTATCGCAATTCAGGCGATAGCAACGACATGGCCTCCGATCTGGGCACCCAGTACACCCTGGATCTGCTCGAGCGCTTCCAACTCAGTGACGATGAGCTGTTCCGCTGCTTTGACCATGCCGCCAGCAAAGGCTTGGTACCTCTCTGCACCCCTTGGGATGAAACGAGCCTCGAGAAGCTCAACCGCTGGGGGATGGAAGGCTTCAAGGTGGCGTCGGCGGATTTCACCAACCACGCTTTTCTCTCCAGCCTGGCGGAGACCGGCAAACCCCTGATCTGCTCAACCGGCATGGCTTCGGAAGTGGAGATCCGCTCCGGCATCCGCCACCTCCAAAACGAGGGAGCCGGTTACGTGCTGCTGCACTGCAATTCCACGTATCCCACCCCCTTCAAGGACGTCAATCTGCGCTACCTCGAGCGGCTGCGCGACCTGGCCGAGGCTCCCGTGGGCTATTCCGGCCATGAACGGGGCATTGAAGTGCCGATTGCCGCCGCCGCCCTCGGCGCCGTGGTGATCGAGAAACACATCACCCTCGATCGCTCTATGGAAGGCAACGACCACAAGGTGAGCCTCCTGCCCAATGAATTCGCCCAGATGATCCACGGCATTCGCCGGGTGGAAGAGTCGATGGGCAGCAGCGGCGAGCGCAGCATCAGCCAGGGCGAAATGATGAACCGCGAAGTGCTGGCCAAGAGTCTCGTCGCCAGATGCGACGTGCCTGCCGGCACGGAGATCACCGAGGCGATGGTGGGCATCCAGAGCCCGGGGCAAGGCCTGCAGCCCAACCGTCTTGCCGACCTCATTGGCAAGACGCTGCCGGTGAGCAAAGCCGCCGGCGATTTTTTCTTTCCCTCAGACCTTGAAACCCCGGCCGCTACGCCGCGCGCCTACCGATTCCAACACCGCTTTGGCCTACCGGTTCGTTATCACGACATCGAGAGCTTTGCTGCCAGCAGCAATCTCGACCTTGTTGAAATCCATCTCAGCTACAAGGATCTCGAGATCAACCTCGATGAAGTGCTGCCGACAAAGCAGCCGATAGGCCTGGTGGTGCATGCCCCCGAATTGTTTGCTGGGGATCACACCCTCGACCTCTGCAGCGCTGATGGCGACTACCGCCGCCATTCGATTGCAGAACTCCAGCGCGTGGTCGACATCTCTCGTGACCTGCGAAATCGTTTCGACTGCCCCGATCCCGTTCTACTGGTGACCAACGTCGGGGGATTCTCAGAGCACCACCATCTCGAGCGCGCGGACTTGCAATCGCTACGGCAACGCCTGATCGAGAGCCTTCAGCAGATCAACACCTCTGACGAGGTGGAAATCATTCCCCAAACCATGCCCCCCTTCCCCTGGCACTTCGGGGGGCAGAGATATCACAACCTCTTCGTCGACACCGACTTCATCGAGGAATTCTGCAAGGGAACCGGCATGCGCGTCTGCCTGGATGCCTCCCACTCCAAGCTCGCCTGCACCCACCTCAATGCCTCCTTCAGTGGCTTCCTCAGGGCGATCCTTCCGTTCACAGCCCACCTGCATCTGGCTGACGCCAAGGACGTGGATGGTGAAGGGCTGCAGATCCACGACGGTGAGATCGACTGGGTGCAGCTGTTTGCCCTGATGGGTCAACTGGCCCCCGAAGCAAGCTTCATCCCCGAAATCTGGCAAGGCCATAAGAACAACGGGGAAGGCGCCTGGCTCGCCCTTGAGCGCCTTGAAGGCTGTGTTGATTTGAGCCAGCAGCGGCATGTCGCGTGAGTCAGCTTCAACCCAAGCGAATCGTTCTGCATTGCGGGCTGCACAAAACGGGCAGCACCTACGTCCAGCGCAACCTCAAAAGAAACCAAGACCTGCTGTTGAAACAGGGAGTGCTTTATCTCGGGCCGAACACCTTCAAAAAGCGTTGCCCAAAGTTATGGAGGCATCTGCAATGGGGGCGCTTGGATCGCAGAACGTCCTCAGCTCTTCAAGCAGAAACCAGAACCAATCTTCTGGAGCTGGCGGGAGACAAGCCGGAATCCATCCACACCATCTTTCTCTCCTTCGAGGCAATTTTTGGCACATTGCGCAGCGGCCTGACCGATGAAGGGCGCAACAAAGTTCCGAACAAAGAACACAAGCCTGGTTTGTATCGGTACGCCAAAGCTCGCACCAAACGCCTGATGACCGGTCTGGAAGACAGCCTGGGGCTGCGATCAATCGCATGGACGGTGCTGTTTGCTAACAGAAATCCAGAAGCCTTTATCCGCTCCTGCCATACCCAGCTGATCAAAGAAGGGCACCACACGCCTGAGACCAGTCACTTCGACACGTTCCGACAAACGGCTGATTTCTCCCACAGCGATCCCCAACAACTCGAGCAGAGCCTCTCCAAACTCCGCAGCAAACGCGACCTAACCGTCGTCACCCTCAACTATGACCAAGCCAGCAATCCCCAGGAGCCGAGCATCTTTCTCTGGAATCTGCTGAAGTGGGCCCTGCCCAACCAAGCCGATCTGCTCAAGCAGCAACTGGAGGCCAGCACAGAGAATAACAAGCTGAGCAAAACCCCCAATCCGGGATTAAGCGAAAGGGGCCTTGAACTGGCGGTGCAGGCGCGCCCCCTGTTCAGCCGGAGCGAATGGAAACTATTTCGCAAATTCCTCGAAAAAAATTTCTGCAAGAGCTCTTAATCGATGGCCCAACCACATCACTTCATCCGGATGAAGCACTACAACCTGCTCTATGGGCGGGTTCCCAAAGCGGCGAATTCCTCGATCAAAGCGGCCCTTTGCCGTCTGCTCAGTGAAATGCCCCCCAAAGGGACAAAAACCACCTCTGACAAGTTCTGGCAGCAAGAAACAAATCATGAGACGGAGCTGATCACGCTTCGCCGTGCCCGCAAGTACAGGCGCAGCCATTTCAGCTTCAGCTTCGTACGCAACCCCTTCGACAGGCTGATCGCGGCTTACAACAACAAAGTGATCGAAAACGAGGAACCACCCCAGCCGATGCAGAACATGGGCGTCACCCACGGAATGTCGTTCGAGGATTTTCTTGACGTCTTAATTGAGACGCCTTACAAGCAATATGACGTTCACATCTTGCCTCAGAGCCAATTGCTTTGCATTGGCAATCAAATCGTGCCGAAGTTTGTTGGACGCGTGGAACAGATCAACGAACATTGGGCTGAACTACGCGACATCCTGGCCCGACAAGGTGTCGAGGTGATGGAGTCGTTACCACAGAAGAATGTCCGACGCAGTGATCGCGGCGGCCTGCAGGATTACTTCAACAGCGATGCACTCATCGAAAAAACATTGCGGATTTATGGAGACGATACGCGCCTGTTCTACAACGATGTTTCTGTGGATCACCTGATTCAGAACAAGCCCCTACCGGCAATCAACACGCTGCACAGCAAAGGCTTGAAGCTGTCCAACTGGCTCCGAGAGCTTGGCTTCGGACGTTGATCAAGCGATCTGATCCAACCACTGTCCAAGCGACTTCTTGGGCTGGGCAGGGGAACTGGTGATTTCCAGGATGCGGCCACAAGCACGTGGCTGCTCTATTGCGTCCAGGCACATCTGTGCCACAAGACGGCGAGGGATGCTGTTGCTCTGCTGTTGATCGGCCTCTGTCACCAGCATGCCCTCCGTTGTGCTGCGGCTGTCCTCTTCACTGAGGCCTCCCGGTCGGATCACGGTCCAATCCAGACCGCTGCGTTCCAGGCAACGCTCACCAGCCCGCTTCCAAATCAGGATCAAGCCGAACAGGTTGAGGGGATGCAGCCAACGGCCAGCGCAGAGGGAACTGACCAGCACCACGCGCTTCAATCCCAGAGAACGACAAGCCTGCACCTGCGCCTGCACGCCCCAGGCATCAACCTGCAGGGGACCTGCCAGATTGATCGACGGTCGAGCGCCCGTTGCGATCACCAATGCCGTGCAGCCCTGCAGCGCATGGAGCAACGCTTCCGCCGTGTCCAGCTCAAGGCGAAGGACCTCAAGGAGTCCTTCCTTCTCGGCCTGGGCCAGAGCTGAAGGCAGCTCAGATCCCGGCCGAACGATGGCTCGGACCGATTGACCGCGCTTGAGCGCTTCCTGAACCACACGCCATCCGGTTTTGCCGGAAGCACCTGACACCGCCAGTTGCGTCATCCCCTCGGAGCTGATCTCCGCACCAGTCAACAGGCAAAGGGCAGGGACAGGAGCAGAGCAGTCAGAATCAACAGGACTTCACCAGCCGCATGAGCACGGACCAACTCCGGCAATTTTTTGCTCACATCTCCAAAGATCCTTCGCTGCGAGAGCAGGTGCTCCAGGCTGTGAGTGCCGATGCTGCGGCCCTGATTGCACAGGAGTTGGGCTACGAAGTCTCCGGCGATGAACTGCTGCGCTTCTCAGGCAAGAGCTCTTCGGGAGTGAGCGTCACCAAGATCCAGCACCCGGGGGAATACCACTAATCCCGAGGAGCGCTTCGCGCTGATGAAGCGGAACAACTTGAATCTGAGCGCAGTTTTCCGTCTATGAGGACTCGCAAACAAGACTGGAATTTGCCAGCGAGCTGAGCCAGAACCGAAGGGCTTGCATTGCTTCTGATGGCACGCCTTCTACAGCTTCTGCAGGGGTCCAGCAACAGCGCCGATCTTGCGGCGTGGACAGCCGTGATCTTTGCCTCGATTACCGCACTGGTGATCTGGGGATTGCTCAATGCTTACCCCAACTTGCTCTAATAGCCCTCAATTAACGATACGGATCCTGCTCGTAAACGTTCAAACGAAGTGTGGGGCCCACATAACGGACGGGATCCTCGCCAGCTGCGAGGAGTTCCGTTGACCATTGATAGATACTCGACTGAGGATTAAAGCCGCGAAAGACAACATTCACCGTTTGTCCCGGCTGAATCCCTGGTGTGAGCTTGATGTTCAAGACCTCTTCTGACTCCGAGACAACAGCGGATGCCAGTCCGCCGGTGCCTTTGCTGCGAAGGGAATAGTCGCCGAGATAAACCCGAGGCTCCAGGTGCCCCCAATCCCACTGATCAAGGTTGGGCAGCTGCCGCAAGACAATCTCTCGAAGGGAATTACCAGCATTCTCAGGAACCACAACCGTAATCGTGGTGCGGTTGCGCAATCCTTCGGTGGATTCAGGGTTATGAATCATCACCCGCGTTGGGGGACGATCAAACAAGGATTGGGCGAATGATGGAGGCACCTCCAGCCACACCATTGGAGCGAACAACAACATGGCCATCCACTGGTGCTTCACCCGATCGCCCCAACTCATCAGCCAAGGCTAGCGATGGTCCTAGAGCAACATCTCAAGCCGAAATGCCAACCCTCGAAAGACTTCAGCAATGCCTTGTCAACAAGGATTCGACCATGCCGGTCTGACTCTGGAGCGCATAAGCCTCAATTTCACGCTGTCGCTGCAGCGGTCCCAACGTCTCAGTCACCGTCAGCACATGGTCCGCCGTTGAAGGATCGAGATGGTGCGACAAAAACCGATCAAAATGCGCGGGGCTGAAACCACCCTGCGCCTGCAGCATCAGGCTGATCGTGGACGACGAGGGCGTCTCCAAACCAGCCAGACAGTCCTGAACCACGTGGATGGCTTCATGGGTCAGCACGTCCAACTGGAGCCCGGGCTCATCGAGCAGCCCCTCTGCCAAACAGAGTCGATTCACGCCCACACATCGCAAGCCAGACCAATCTTGAAAAAGCGAAATGGGCGATCAACTCTTCTTCTTTCTGCTTGTGACAAAACAGCAACTCCGATATCGATTCTGGCTGAATCGATTGCAATCACCGTCTTATGCAAAATGCGTCCCGTTCTGGAGGGCTCCGGCCGGGACGCGGACCCATGTCAGCGGCAACTGCTGGGTCCGTCTGTCCTAGCGAATGTAAACGGTTGCTTGAAACGATCAGCGCCAAACTGATGACATGGCAAACAAACCCTGGTTCCAAGCCAACATCCACGCCCCCGGCACAGGCTTCGCGCTGTTGGTGATCGCATTCTGCTTGTTGCTTCAGACCATCCCCTCAGCGATCTGCGTGTTGACGCCTAAAACTGGCTGGGATCCACCGTTGTCTCCTGAGAGGGCGAGGTACTGCAAGGGCGGGTGAACCCTGATTTTGCTGACGAGACGAATGCTCCGTCGGTGATGGGCATCCTCGTGAAGCGGCTTAAAACACCGCCCCTATTTTTTGAATGAGAAATAATGAAAGAAAAGGATCTACCAAGCAATTACCTGGCTGCTACTAACCTCTAAAGGCCTCCCAAAACTTCCTCAGCGGGGATTTGTGATCCCAAAGAAGCTCAATAGGCTTAATATCCTTCAACCATCACGATCAGAACTTTGAGGATCTCACCTTAGATGAAGAGCAGGCTGGATCGTATCGATGCACTTATCAGCGAAGGATATACGCTAAATAAAATATGGGGATTTTACCCAGACCTAAAAACATCGGCAGGGAAATCTGTAGATATTTTTGGCTCACTGTTCCGCCTTGCTGGACCCGCTGGTTTTTCCTGGGTTGCTTTTTTCTTCCCCTGGGCTGTCTGCGTGCAAATCAGAGAGTGGCCATTTTTTTATTCATTATTCATTATTCATTATTCATTATTCATTATTCATTATTCATTATTCATTATTCATTATTCATTATTCATTATTCATTATTCATTATTCATTATTCATTATTCATTATTCATTTTTTCGCTCTTCGATACAATCTTAGCCATCTTCTTTGAGGCATCAACCAGCATCGCAAGCTTGCTAAATTTACTAACCTGTTACTGGTAGGCATGCATGTTTCCTTATCTCAGATATTTGGCTGCCAAGCAGAATGTGGATGAAATCTGTAAAATCTCTTCCATCTTGATTGGGTTCGTCTTGTGTTTGTTGGCTCTTACTCCAAGCCTCATCTTGACCTTTGCTACAAAGATAATTGTGGCTTAAAAGCGGTGCCCCTGTACAAAAAAGACCCTGATAGGAGTGCTCTGGGGGCGTTCATATCCCTCAGTTGAGGGAGTAACAGCCTCCCAAAGAAAAACCCAGGAGGGAAGAGATGTCTCCTGGGTTAGGTCGCTGTGCCTTCGTCCTCTGCCAGTTAAGTTGCATTCGTCTAATTTGTTCTGAGGTTCGGCTGAGAGTTTTCAGTAACGGTGAACTAGGTGGGACGGCAGATCAGCTGGAGGGTGGAACGGAACGCCCGACTTTATCGACGTCTAAGAAAAACCATTCCACCGCTCAGAGCGATGTCCTGGTATTCCTTGCAATAAGCCTCTAGATCGTCGTTTTCGCCTAGGCAGAGTGCTTTTTTGGTCTCTGCTTCGACCTTGTCGCCAACTGCCATCCAGCGAAGGCAGTAATCCATCTCTAACGGGTTCTGTCAGGCAGTCAGTAGAGCGATCAGTGGCAAGAGGAGCAGAAGCTTTCTCATGCACCAAGGATGGCAACGATCGCTAGACGCCCAACGTGATGGACGTTTGATCACAGCTGATAGCTGCAGGTTGCTTGCCACTGATCACGACCGCCATAACCGTCGTTTTCCAAGTAGGTCAAACGAACATCGACACCGTTGATTTCATTGGCGACGTACAGGTGATCTACGAATACATAGCTCCCTGGATCCCAGAGAGCAGCTTTGATTGCCTGCTCGCAGTTTTGAACCAAGTCCTGACGTGAAGCGGCCTCCAATCTTTCAACAGGCTCCACATAAGACTTGAGCTCTTCGCATTTGAAATATTCGTTTCCTGTGCCCGGTTCAGCCTTGTTGAGCTGGCCACGAGTCCAGTGGCACCTCTTGAAGTCAGAGATGATCCCTGCGCTTTTGAAATCAAAGTGAGCTTTGACTTGCTTAGCGGTTACGGCAAAAGAAGTAGCGTCATTTCCAGCCGACTCTATTGGGAGAAATGCGTCCGCATGGCTGTAGTAGGCCCGTGCACCTAGGCCACCCACAGTCACAAGCAGAGCCGAGGGAATCCAGTGTCGCCTTCTCATTGGCCTATTAAGGCTGGAGGCAAGGATGTCGGCGGTAGCGATTCAAACCCTTGGCACAATGTGCCTCAGTGGTGGCCTTTCGCAGCTGGTGCATCAGCTGACTGGCTGCGTGTGCAGTCACCAGCGTTGGCGCCGCCAACGAAAACAGCCAGGAACATGACCGCGACGATCACGCCGCCACCGATGTAGGCAAGAGGGTTCTTCATTCCAGCGAAGCTAATGGCGTTTTCAGGTTCTGGGCACGTCATTTGATACCAGGGCAGCGTGCAAATCAGACCCTTGAAACGATGTGGATCCCCAGGTCGGCGTTGACCCAGTTGAGATCGTCGTTCATTAGTTCTCCAACTTACTCATGAGAAAGATGTTGGTGAACTGGGAACCATCAGGCGTCAGCAATCCACTTGCAGGCAGCAACGCTGACCGGAATCCAGACAACGACAAATAGGGCAACGACAGGCATTGGTCTCTTGTCTCTGAACCAACCCTCGCCGTTTCACGGGGAAAGCACCTCCATCAACCGAGCCATTGTTTTGCCCGGTTTGAGGGGGCGCATCCCTCAACCGATGGACTGATGGGCAGTCAACGCCGGTTTTCCTCATCCCTCACCTTGGGGATGTGCTTTTCAGCCAAGACGGGGATGGTGATTTTTCCCATGTCACGCACACCCCCTCCCTAAAGACAGTTCCGTACATCGGTGGTGAAGACGATCCGGCACGGGGACTACGCGCAAAGGTCATTTAACAATCCGCCAATACTCGCCTGATAGCTCGTAGCAGTTGCCGTCTCGTCACCCTGTAGGGCGTCAACTTGATCAGCTTCGCCGCTCATGACATGTAACTACAGCCACAGCTTATGTTGTTGAGTTCAGCACATTGTCCGACTAGCACAAAAGGTTTTTTGAAATTCGTGCAAAGTCAACACGTCCTCCGCCCCAATCGCGGTGACTTCATATTCTTGGCCTGAGTATTATCAGGCCCAAGTTGCATTGCGGCAGCTTGAAGATTGTGGCGTTCCCTGTGAATGCCCTCTTTGCGCAACTGCATATCTCCGCTTGCAGAGAATTCAGCATGAAAAGGAGGAACGCGAGCTTCGTAGACCTTCACGAAAGTACGTCCAGTACGACTGAAATTCACACATCCTTGTTTTTCCCTCTACGCCTTTGTGTGCCATGAATGATTCCAGATCAGCCGAGAACGAGATAATTCAACTGATGCTGTATCGGGATGCGTTTCTTCCCCCAGGCCCCAGCGCCAAAGAGCTTTATGGGCCCCTTATAAGAAAAGTAGAGGTATTAGACAAGAAGCTTGCTGATGCTGAATCCCAAACATTTGACGATTTTGATGATGCAAAGACCAAATGAACTTGCCACAATCTCGGGACCTAGCCTTGTATGTTGTGGGCTCTTATCGTGATTTTCTGAAAGGAGAGATCGATATCAATCGACTCATGCTTTATCGAGAGGAGTGCCTTCCTTCAGGAAACAGAACCTGCCTACACAATGAAAACCTTTTGAGCAAAATCAAACAGTTAGAGATCGAGCTCTCTGATCTTGAGGATCAGCTGGCTGCCTAGCCTGTATTAGCGATTTCCCTTGCAAACGCCTTACGGATTGTTGGCAACAGAACTGTGGCGGCCACCTTCGCCAACAGGACTGCAGTGGGTGACGCTACAAAATGTGAGTGAGCTGGCACAGAACAGCTCACGTTCAACGTAATCGCCGTTAAGGGTCTCAAGTCAAGACTGAGATCCTGCCTCGTACTGCCAGTGTTCAAGTCGCCTTAATTCCATAATTTCCAACCGTCTTCTATTGGTTTCGGCCTCTGCTTCACGCGCCAAATGTTCAAGTTGAGCATTTATACGCTTTTGATGTCGTGAAGATACAAAAGACATGGAATTAGTAAATTAGATGTGCAGAAACTAGAAACTGGGGAGAATTAGCGACTTAAAATGTCACTCAGCTACACCTATTCGTAAAGCTAGGTAACGCCATTGCGTATGTGTTCGAGGCGTAAACTTGTTGAATAATTCGTTGCGCTGTTCTGCGGCTCACCCCCTTGGTCTCCGCCAGGTACGCCACGACAGCAGTGCAGCTAAAGCCCTCCAAAAGCTTGGAGTGAGCGACCTGAACTCGATCAACAACCTCGACCCTCTTCGGCATCAAAGAAGCCCCAGACGCTGAAGAACAAGGTCGAGTGGGGTGGCCTCTGGTCAATGACCTTCTTCAACGCCTTCACCCTGCCCTCCCGGGAGACAGGCATCCTCGTCGGCATCGCCTGCGGCCTGTTCAACATCGACAAGGACACCGTCATTCCCGGCAGCCGCCGAGCAATGAAGAACTAACCAATGACCTGCCCACAAATCCCAACCGACTGGCATCCATCGACCTACGCCGTCGACGAGTTCAGCAAGGTGGTGTGGAAGCAAGGCAGCTATGCCGTTGCCATGGGTCTGAAGGGCAAAAAAGAAACCCTTATTCCTGGCTGCGTCATTCAGCTCTGCACCCGTAAGGAATTGGTCGGCATCCGCAACCGCATCAAAGTTGAGGAAGCTCGGCGTGATTCTGAATTCTTCACCCCTGAAGAAGAGCAGGAGCTGGGCAGGATGTTTGCCGATGGGTGGATGAGACGGAGGCCCGAGAAGCAGGCACCAAAACAGGGAACTTCTAAGGGGCAACAAGAGAACAAGGGAATAAGCGTCTGGCTTATCCCCGTTGTCTTTGGCTCGATTGGGATTGCACCCGGCCTTCTCTGGACGGGCTTAGTTACCGCTCGAAACTTTGACGCCCACAGAGCCGCTAAGCGTCCAGCCATCGACAGCAGCTCACGGTTAGAAGCCAAAGCTGAGTGCGAGCAGTTCATCAAGACTCTCCAGGGGGACTGGGAATGCAAATACTTCGACAAAGTTCTTGAGTGGAACCTCGAATACAGAAAAAACAAGCTTCTGACATGGCTGTTCCGCCCGGAGAACGGCCCTCTCCTGAAATTCGAAGAAATCGGGATCTACACAGCTAGTGAGATCACATCTGATGACTCCATTGGAGAAGATGCCAAGAGCTGGCACTTTGAGAAGTAAGGGTGGGGAGGGTGCGGTCTGCAGGCCATAAAAGAGGCGGGTCGTGCATTACCCGCCTTATCTGAAATCTCCAGCCGAGCAGTCCGGAGAAGTCGCAAATTCTGCGTGGAAGCAACTGAAAAACTCAACGGGGGCGACTGTGGACATTGCAGCCACGTTGAAAATTAATACCCAGACCGCACATCAAATCGAGCTGGCGGATGGCAGCCACCAGCGCTCCTGGGTTCCGCAGGGCCTTGGCCTGGCCAGCCGTCTCGATCAAGGTCTGAACGCACCAAGCCAACATCTCTTGCCGGTCGAGATCGGGGCCTTCGATGTCGTCAAGGACCTGACGCCAAGCCCGCTTGATGAGCCGATAGCCCTGTGACCTGGAGACCCCCCATGTTTGTCGCGCATATGCGACACAAGCGGTGTTCGTCTCACCCGCCAGGATCATTCCCTGGAGGTGATCGACTCGCTCGGCAGTGGCTTCTGCGTTGGCTTTTGCCATGGCCAGTCAGGTTCCGTGTTCAGCAGGTGGGCGATTAGCTCGCGGTGGGTGATAAGTACGATCCTGACGAACAACGGCAACACGTCGGGGTAGCGCCGGTGAGTGGACGCAAGAACACTTACGACGTTTCGCAGCTCGAGCGAGATCCTTGATAGGGAGGTTATTAGCCATCGGCACCGACAACAAATTAAGCACATATCTGTACTAAAATAGGAATGCGAGGGGTGCCCGAGCAATCAATAAAAAGGGGGGCTGGTGAATAACCGTCCTCCTTTTTATCGCCTCTTCTTCATTAAGAGCAACTGAAGGCGACTGACGACCACTCTTTAAGCAATTAGCCTTCGCAAAAGAACAATTGCATAAGGAGGCAAGCTTGGTCAGAGTCGAGCTTCGCGCCGCAAAAATCCCCAGCTTTCCAGGAATCTTTGCTGACCACTATTGGCTACTGGTATTTCATGCCGGTGAGGACAACAAGCTTCAGAAATGTGATAGATGGGAGATATGGCAACATGCCCACTGCAACGATTCAAGCTGGGGCCACCTTCATAAGAATCTTCTGGATCCCTACCAAGGCGTTGGCAACGGGCCATCACAATTAATTCAAAAATGGATAGATGAAGAGGCTGTCTCAATAATCAAGAAAATTGAATCCTCTCCAGAAACCTATCCATTCACCAATAAGTACAGATACTGGCCTGGCCCGAACAGCAATACATTCGCCCAATGGATCGTCCAAGGCAAGGCAATTCTCCGCTCAAGAGCAATAGGCAGAAACTTTCCAGTGCCAGAAAAATATCAAGCCAAGACGTACTGAAAGCAGCTTTTCTGAAGACAAATTTATCTTCGTCAGTCGCAATGGTAAATACTTGACTTCGGTGATATCTATTTGTGCAAGGTGCTGGATTGCACTGTACGTGAAGAGCATGAATATAGAAAGCTGACCGTCGATTGGATTTTATTATGTGAATCCACCCCTCCTAGCACAACATGATCATATATCCACTGCTAAAAACTCAAACAACTCCATATGCCAACATTGCATCAGCGACTTTTGTAAATCCTGCAATGTTGGCTCTTAAGATATAGTCTGTAAAGTCTTCAAATCTTTGACTATTCTGAACGCATTTAGAGTGGATTTCCATCATAATCGATATTAAACGTTGATCGACCTCTTCGCGACTCCACGACAGGCGCAATGCATTCTGACTCTGCTCAAGGCCAGAAACAGCTACACCCCCAGCGTTGGCAGCTTTGGCAGGAGCAAGTAATACTTTTGCTTGGCGAAATTCATGAATACCGTCAAGATTGGTTGGCATATTTGCACCTTCGATAACAGCTTTGACGCCGTTTTTAATGAGGACCTTTGAATCCTCACGGTTGATCTCATTTTGCGTGGCACAAGGGAGGGCAATATCGCAGGGGACATCCCATGGACGCTTTCCAGCGTAAAAATCAACACCTTCATAGTGGTCAGCAAACTCATGGATTCGCCCACGGCGAATCCCCTTCAACTCCTTTATAAAGGCCAACATTTCAATATTAGTGCCGTCTGGAACGTGTACAAAACCATCTGAGTCAGAAAGAGTAACAACCTTTGCTCCTAACTCAATGGCCTTTTCAACTGCGTAGAGTGCTACATTCCCTGATCCGGAAACGCAACATATTTTTCCAGCAAGAGAGTCCTCTATATAATTGAGCATATTTTCACAGAAATAAATACATCCATAACCCGTCGCCTCAGTACGAACAAGGCTTCCACCGAACGATATCCCCTTGCCAGTTAAGATTCCACTAAAACGGTTTTCAAGGCGCTTGTACTGTCCGAACATATAACTAATTTCACGAGAACCAACTCCGATATCACCAACAGGTACATCTGTATCTTCACCAATATGTCTATGGAGTTCAATCATAAGAGATTGACAGAATCGCATTACCTCCCGATCACTTTTACCTTTAGGATTAAAATTAGATCCACCCTTGCCTCCACCCATTGGCAGACCAGTAAGGCTATTTTTGAAGGTCTGTTCAAAACCTAAGAATTTGAGGACACTTAAGGTGACGTTCGGATGAAAACGTATTCCACCTTTGTATGGGCCAATGGAGTTATTAAACTGTACACGCCACGCACGATTTGTGCGGATATTGCCTGCATCATCTTCCCAACACACCCGGAAGATGACGACTCAGTCAGGTTCCGTCATCCGCTCCAGAATCTTTGCATCTCTATAAACTCGGTTGTCAAGGGCGAATGGAATGAGAGTTTCAACAACTTCATGGACAGCTTGATGAAACTCAGGCTCTCCTGGATTTCTCTTTATGAGGCCTTTCATAAAATTATCTAACTCATGGCTAGTAGAATCAGACATAAATTGACCATTCTCTAGTTGTGTAAATTTATATTGGCACGGCAAGTGAATAAACTTAATTAAGTGCAGAATATTATCATGATTAGTCAATATGTATTACTTCTCACTATCCCAGTGCGAGTGATACGCATGACCCGCTATCAGTTCAATCGACGCGATGAGACCGACAACATCATCAGGTCGATCATCTGCATCCACGGGCACCACACCAACAACATCCTTGTTCGACTGCGTTCACTTTATGGTCAGGATTACTTGGCTTATTCAGCCCCACCCTTATCCGGGCGCATGGCAGTGGTCAAATGATCACTTCACCAGGTACAAAAAAGCCGGGTCATCACATCCGGCCCATGCGCAGATGAAGCTGTCTATCGGCTGACATTTCCAGCGCAAGAGGGCAGCAATACCAATCCCTCAACTGATGGAGAGTCTTACCCGCAAAATATCCCTCGATCTAGTGATGCGGTGAGGGGGGCGCAGCAACGGTGAACGCAGAGAGAATAAGACCAATGCCTGACGTGGCCTTAGTTGTCGTCGTCTAGATTCCGGTCACCGTGGCAAGTGGAATTAAAAGAAGTGCTTTTTTCATCAGTCGTAAGCGTATTACTCTTAAACCACAACTGTATTTGAAACAAAGGCCAGGATGAAACTTGGAATAAGAGCCGCCAAACACAAGGCGAGCCCAATCAAGATGGAATAGGTTCTGGAGATCTCATCCACATCCCGATTAGCGGCCAAGTATCGTAGATAAGGAAACATGCACGCGTACCAATAACAGATTAGCAAACCCAGAAAACTTGTGATGCTGGTTGGTGTTTCGGAGAAGATGTCTAGAATTACATCGAAGATTGAAAAAATCGCAACAACATAAAAAAACGACCACTCTTTGATCTGCGTGCAGACAGCCCAGGGGAAGAAAAAAGCAATCCAGGAAAAACCAGCGGGGCCAGAAAGGCGGAATAGTGAGCCAAAAATGTTGACAGATTTTCCTGATGATGTTTTCAGATCTGGGTAATAGCCCCATGTTTTATTCAGCGTGTACCCTTCGCTGATAAGTGCATCGATACGATCGAGCTTTATCTTCATCTGAGGTGAGATGGTCAAGGCTCTTTTCGTAAACTTTGAATGATACTAGCCCTGTTGAGCTTCTTTTAGGATCACAAATCCCCGCTAAGGAAATCTGTGTCTTTAACTTATTTCAAGCATGCTTAAGCAGTATCTTCCGATTTACGCCGAATTGGTTGTCTCTTGCTTAAAGCGTGAGGCTGTCATTGAGCAGCAGCAACAGCAGTCGCAACACGCATTACGTCAAAACGGGCCATCAACCCAATTTGAGAGATGAACTCTCACCAGGCTCAGCAAGAACGTAGTGAGATGTGGTTCCCGTCGAGCTGTGGCCGAGCGTCGCTGAAAGGGTGAAAACGTCCACGCCCCTCCGAATTGCATGAGTCGCATGGGTGTGGCGGCAACGGTGCGGGTGGAGCCGGACGTTTGCCTCCCGTCCCCACATCGCCATGCGAGCGGCCACCGCCTGACGGGTCAATGGGCCATTCCTTTTATTACTTGAGAAAAGCCAGTCCCCAGGCTCGCCGCGGCCCAACGACTCGAACAGCTTCAGCGTGTCGGTGCTGACGCGTATGGTTCGGGGCTTGCTCCCCTTACCCAGGAGGCGAACGTTGCCACCCTCATCCAGCGGTTCGATGTCCTCCCACCGCAGGCGGCACAGCTCCGATACACGGCACCCGAGCAAATACGACCCGCGGACCATGACGTAGTCACGCGCTGCGATGGCTGACCCCTTTGCCTTCGCGGCACTGATGACACCCAGAACTGATGTCAGATCAGAGTCAGCCAGCGGTTTGGCCAGCTTTGGTGCCGACATTCTTGTTCTTCGGGGGTTTGGGTGCTCAGCGGATTGATAAGGACAGGACAAGGCAGTTGCGCTCTGATGCCCAGAACGCTCAGGACAAGGCTTATGGGGGCCCGAGCTGATGGCCACCGTCGAGGAGCTGAGGGGACAGTTGAAGGATGATAAAGCCAGGTTGCGGTCATTGACCTGGGTGAACTGGGGGGCCGGGGATGTAAATCGTGGAATGATCGATTACTCCAACCAGCTGACGTTGGTGAGCAGGTTGCAGGACGAGTTGCACAGAGCTTTGAAAGAGGAGGAAATTAAATGATCAACTTCAACCTTCCAGGCGCTTCTAACCCTGCTGCAGCCAAGGCACGATCTATCGCCCGTGATTTTCACGCCAAGCAAGCATCACGGGAATATGACGCCTATTGCGCCAAAAAGGGCATTCCTGAAGCAGAAGCACAACTACTGGCGCCCGCCAATGTGAAACACGGAAAAAGCCTGCGGATGAAGGAAGCCAGAAAGGCTGAACGCGAGGCATTCCTGAAACAAGAAGAGCAAATGGATAAGAAGTTTGGACGCCAGCGGAGCGCTCCTTAATAGGGATTCCCTGGAGTCAGTGATCCATCTTTTTCCGGGGGCCGTGGGGAGGTGGATTCTGCTGGCTAGATATAAATGACTGCAGTAAATTAGGCAAGTTGCCGTATAAGAAGATTTGGCCGATATCATCAACCATCTGCTTCAAAATGCAGCGCGTTCTCCACTCCTTAATGCCCAGCAAGGAAAAAGGAGCTGCTTACAAACGGGAGATGGCAATGCAGCAATTTAAAAGTGCTTTTGTTGAACATTAGCGAGCCTGCCATACCAGCGCGATTCTCCCTAATAATTATATTTACTGAGGGCAGTGTTATTAAGCCAAGTGTGGACACTCAGGACCAAGTTACAACAAAATGAATGGGAACTAGACAAGATCATCCAAATTTGGATAAATTATTATAATTTAAGCAGTGAGATTGAATTATTCTGAGGTATTGACGATTATTTCTACACGACGATTGCGTTGTCTGCCTGCAGGATTATCTTCTCCTTTATCAGTTTCATTCGGTTCTATAGGCTTGGTTTCTCCAAACCCTCTAACAACAAAGTTAATATCAGTCAATCCACCATTCTCAACGAGCCATTTACGAACAGATTCCGCTCTTGCTTCAGAAAGAGATTGATTGTACGCATCAGCCCCCTTGGAATCTGTATGCCCTTCTATACGGACATCACCACGAGCCATTTCAGTAATTTGCTTTGAAGCAATTCGAAGCGATGGAAAAGCAGAAGGCTTAAGACTTGACTTATCGAAATCGAAAAGGATATCGGATGAGATATCAATTAGAAGCTCGTCTTGCGACTTAGTCGATGTATACAAATCAATGATCGGGTAATCAAGGTCCAGAACACGAAACTTAAGTTCTTTAATTGATTCACTCTTTTCCTTATTACTTGGAACATAATCAAGCCCTCCTTCAATTTTTATATCCTTAACAGGTTCCCGGCTTGTATTAGCTACAATATTGTCAGATCCAGCAAAAAGTTTATTAGCACTCAAGTATGAAATTAAAGCAATTGCTATAAGAGGTAGTGGCCTGATAATGCTTTGCCGAAGGGGAATATTTTTTTTCAAGAATCTACTCCGATATAGGGATATCTTCCATTGGAGCCACACCGGGTATATAAATGGAAACTTTTTTGACATCAAGTGGAGGGGCTGGGAATTTTGCCCAGAGATTTATACTAGATCCAGGTTCAATCGAAAGCGGTGTTTCTGATGTACTGACTACAGGCTTCTTGTCCGTTCTAACCACCAAGTGCTTTCTTTGATTTGCACTATCAATAATGTATATTCCATCGCCCCAGTTGCCTGCGGCCAATTGATACTTGCAATACCAACCAGTACTACACTTAACTAACTCCTGGGTGGCAGAAGATTGATTTGACACCCTCCAGTACACATTCAAAGTGTCTCCGCTTGCTCGCTTAACATCAAGGAGGGATACTTCAATCCCCTGAAGCCGATAGGGCTCTGTCGCTAGGACAGATTCTTCGTTACCTGGATTATTGCTTTCAACAAAATTACTCAGATTAATTTTCTTTGTATTGGTAGATTTCGCCTCAACCTCTTCCTGACTACTCACTTGACTCTCTTGCTCGGCTGTAAAATTCTTTTCGTTACACCCCATCAACAAAAAAGCTATCAAGAGGTTGGAAATAAATAGGCCTAGATAGCGATTGATAAGATTCATCTAATTCAAAAATAAATATTGACCATGCTGTAATTTTACGAATCGACCGATTCATTGGCACGATTTATTACGTTATCTTAAGCAGCGGCCATCCCAAAAAAGCTTGGGGCGTTCTCTTCTTTTGGCTCACTTGGCTAGCTTAATTCACTAATTAGACAACCTCGCTGGCCTTCAAATAAATAAAATTACTGATATTTGCTTGTATGCATTAGACTCTGAACAAAGCTTCTTAAAATTAAGTGTTTCCAATGAAGCCACTTACCAGATTCATTGTTATTGACGTATTTTTACTGGCAATGCCAGCCATGGCTCAAGACATTATCTGTGGCAACGACTTAATAAACGTAAATGGCAATTGGATTGGAGCCAATCGAGATTCAAGGCAATGCCCTAAAGAAAAAATTGACAGTGATAAAAACCAAGCAGAAGAAAGTGACACTGATGATATTGATAGCTCGCAATGCGAGGTATACAATACAGAATATATTTCAATAAATCTCAGATACGAGCGTTCAATTGTATGTGCAGCGGCGTACATGTTTGTGCGATCAAATACTGACGCTGATGAACGTGGATTATACTGGAAACCTGATCGTAATCGCTTCAGACAATGCTTAGGAGCCAATGGATTTGGCCCAGAGGAAAGGGAGAATATTATTAAGTGGCATCCTCCCGTATCAGGAAGTTCTCCGGCCATAGCGGCTGAATACATGATAAAAAGTGCGAATGAACGTATAAGGCTTATGGAGGACTGCCGAGCATATGGAGTGAAGTCTGGTTCGTACATTCCGCCATGGAAGACTCAAGAAGTTAAGCCTCAGAAACCCATGATTCGGGCTATGCCTGCACAACATTGATGCTGATGCGACAGCTAACAAAGCTTTGCCGGAAATTTGCATGATCCTTGTTGTGAGATGTGAATAAAAAGTCCCTGCGTTTGCAAGGACTTTGGGTGGGTTAGCTTCTTCCAAATTCGCACATACCTATTGATTGGATCGAGGTTTACGGGCAGAAGTAATCATCTGAACACTGCCATCGCGTCATCTGAACGGCACTGCACGACAGCTGGGGTGAGGGTGTCCTCGGAGTCCCCAAGACCTCCATCCCATGGTTTTTGTAGGAACCATTGGGCGCTGAGTGTCAGCGTTCTTTTCACGCCGACACAGCAAGCAACGGCCTGACTCCCTCTCTGGCGAGCGGGGAGTCAGATCAGCGTTTTCAGTTGCCACAACATTTCAGCGAGTCATTTGGTCGCCGCTGCCGCCTCATCTGAACGGCACTGCACCCATTACAGAGGCGATGGTGTCGCCGGAAGTTCAGTCGAGCTTCTTCCATCCAATGGCCTATCCCTGTCATTGGGCGCTGATCAGAAGCTGGCTCCCTCTCTTTCCGGTCGGGGAGTCAGTTCAGCGTTATCAGACGGGTGGTGGACACCGCCGCAAGCTTTTTTTCTCTTGGCAACAAAAAGCTGAGGTTGGTATCGAATCGCTCTGAATCGACTCGCGTCACTGGCGTATTTAAGGTGCGTCCCGTTCTGGATGGGCTCCGGGCGGGACGCGGACCCATGTCAGCGGCAACTGCTGGGTCCGTTTGTCTTAGCGAAAAACGATTGTCTTCAGCGCACTGGCGGTGAGCACCGCCGCCAGCCTGTTCTGAGCATCTTGTCCCACGCGTCGATGGCGTTGTGCCGAAGCATCCTTCTGCGGGTTTGCGGGACTGGTGGGCGAGGTGGCACCCAGCTGTAGGTGCGCACCGCCACCCACTGGGCGTGAACCGTGGCTTAGTCAGGTTTGAACTGACAAAGCAGTTGCTGTTCAGGACTCACAAGCCAACCCTCACCACCCTGTTTCTCAGGCGGGGGATTGGTGGCGCGGTCCTTGTTTGCCATGGGGTGGATTCTGGCCATCGCCGTCGCCAAACTGGCGTTGCCAACAAACGCCCAAGCCGGGAACCGCCACGACCAACGTTGAGATGACGTGTCTTCAGGGTCTGGCGGATTTGGAAAGGCTGGAGGGGCCATGGCTTGATGGCCTGGCCACCGGCGATCCCGAAGTGGCGGCCACCACGGTGCGCCTGCTGCTGGCCCACCTGACCTGGAACAGCAAGCGACTGCTGGGGGCGATGGTGCTGGACCGGCTGGACGCCGAATCGTTGTCAACGCGAGCCGAATTCCCGGATCGTTGTCAACGCCTTGTCAACGAACTGGATTCTGTCAACGGCCTGAATCTCTTAGATCCCCTGGCCTGGAATAGTTGAGGGGGCCTTCCAGCCCCCGTGAGTCAATTGGGTGATACGGATTAATCAATTGACTGGAAGAACTCAGACATCAGCCAATAAGCGAGTCATAGACAGGAATTGTAAGGAACAGAGGATTACACAGGGGAAGCAAGAGGAGCTAATTTGTCCTGAGATTTGTCCTGAACCTTGGTCCTAGCTGCCAAATGGGAAGAAGGCTTCCGAGCAGCCGTCAAAACTGGACGCCAGGGGTGGACTGTCGGGAACAACAGCGGAAAGGTCAGGCTGAAAATCCGGGCGAAGGATCTCCGCACTGACTCTGCAAACCTTCCATTCCCCTGGACTGCTGAAGCCGTCGGCGATGCACTGCTGTTGATCAACCGGGTCTATCCGCTGTGGATGCAAGGTGATGTCTCCCTGAAGCAGGCCATTGCTGAGGTGAGCGGCACGAGCGACAAGCTCAAGCCAACGACCAACAAAGGGTGGCCATCAATAGTTGAGAGCTTTCGCGAGACCCTCCAAGAAGGGCGGAACCAAATCCTCGACTCGACGTACCGAGACAACTACGAGCCCTACTTCAATGAAGCCCTGAAAGCGCTTCGCAGCCGGTCTTCACCCGCTGATGGCCATGAACTCCTCAAGCAAACCCTGAAGCGTTGGGCGGGGAAACCATCGAGCAGAGCCGCTTGCTGCCTTGCCTTGCGAAATCTCATGGACCATGCGGTAAGTCGCCACCAAATGCCCGCGTCATGGCGAATCAGTCAGACAAGCATCAAGGAACTACGTGGTCGGCCCGCTGAAAAGAAGACAAAAGCGACGCTGACAGATGCAGAGGTGTTGCATCTGATCGAAGCGATAGACGCTCGAAACAATGCTTGGGGCAACGTCTTCCGGCTGATGGTCTTATTTGGTCTGAGGCCAGTAGAGCTGCAATACCTCGCTCCAAGGAGAACAGAAGCAGGCGATCTCGGCCTATGGTGCAGCTACCGGAAGATCTCGGGTCCAAACCGTTGCGATCCCAGATGGCTGCTGCCCCTGCCATTAGAGAAACCATCAGGAGAGCAAGTCTCCTGGAATCTCTGCCAGGCCATGGATGCGGGTCTCTTGGAGCTACCGGTTGGCCGTGATGGCGACCTCAGGAAACTAAACGGGCGATACGTGCTGAACCACTTGAACCGCCAACCTGAATGGCTTGAGTTGAAGCAGCGATACGAAGTCAAAGGCATGTGGCTGAGACCTTATTCATTTCGCGATGGCTACAGCGTGCGAGCCCATCGATATGGCATCGAAACCGCCCAAATCTGCAGAGCAATGGGACACGGACTTGCCGCCCATAGCAGAGCCTATGAATCAGCGACGGACGCAACAACAAGAGCAGCTTTTGAAGCGGCTATTGGTAGCTAGGCACCGCAAGAACGCACGTTCGACAAGCAAATGGGAACAGAAGGAATTGAGCACCCTATAATTCACACAACCGTCACGATTCCTTCGGGCAGTCGTGCTCTGACTCTCCACAAGGAGTTATTCGGGCCTACTGGATTGCGAGCCTCCAGCAAGGAACCGAACCGGGGTCTGCCGCACCTGTCAACGATTTCACAGGACTGGTATGCCCAAACCTCTTAGACGTCACAACAAATCTGGGGTCATTACTCCGAAAGGGACTAAAAAGCCCGCGACCCAGCAGTTGAACGAGCTGTACCAAGCTTTCCTAAGCGATGGAAGCCACTTTCACTTCCCGGGAGACGGGCGTGTCTTTGTGAACGGCACTCAGCTCCCAAACTGCCTCAAAGAGCGATTTAACGACGCCCTGGAGCACCATCTGCGTGAATTCGCCGTATTTCACCACGGCAGTAAGAGAACAGGACAAGGCAACAAGTAAAGGAGAAAACAATGCAATCTCAGTGGATTGATACGGCCGCCATGGCCGCGTATTTGGGCGTGCATCCAAAAACGCTCAAGCGATTGAAGAACACGACAGCGATGTTCGAAGAAGGCATCGACTATCGCTTTGCTGGTGCCTCGACGCGTGCACCTCTGCAGTGGCATTTGGAGACAACGGAACAGTCCTTTACTCACTTCAAGCGCATCGACCCTGCAGAAGTGGAGACCTACGGAGGCAGGGATGTTTGAGAGATCAATCAGCGGTCAATCGATCACCAAACATGTAGGGGGACTCAATGGGATTTGAGATTCGTGACCACTTAGCCAATCTGCAACCAGACGGAGGCACAAACACACCCAATGGAGATCACAGCTTTCTCTGCCCAGTACCGGGCTGTGGAGCCCCAAACTTCAAGGTGAACCTCAGTACTGGCAAATGGGCTGCTTATGGCTGCAACTGCAGCAGCACTGAAAAGGGCAAACGGTCAATCCGAAATGCCCTGTCCCCCGCGATAAATCCAAATCAAGGTTCGAACAGAACCTTGAAATCGATCCGCCCCAAAGGTCGCCGCAGCTGGGTCTACTGCGATGAAAAGGGCCAACCGACGCTGGAAGTTCACCGGACAGATGACGGAAAGGGCAAACGCAAGATCTGGCAGGAGAGCCTGATTGATGGCTATCGACCCAGAGAACTGGCAGATCGGGTTGTTCCCTACGGATTAAGTGAGGCAAAGCAAGCCCTCATAGATGGAGCGCCCTACGTGTTCATCCCTGAAGGAGAGCCATGCGCTGATGCTTTGAGGCGACTCGGATTGAACGCTGTGGCCACCCTTGGCGGTTGTGAGGGTTTCAATCCGGAACGGGATGGCGGCCACTTCGATCCAACAAGAGTGGTTGTGGTGGCTGACCAAGATCAGGCGGGGGTGAAGTACGCCCGCAAAGTGGCGAGCGCCTATCCCGGCTGTCGGTGGCTACTGGTTTACCCCGGCACACCTGAGTGGAATGGTGCGATGCCAAAGGATGGCGGGCTGGACGTAGCCGACTGGATTGCAGACGGTGCATCCATAGAGGACGTGCTCAATGGAGTCCAGGAGGACAACCCCTTCGTGAGCCAGGAGCCTGAACCAGACCTAAGTCACTTGGCTGAACTCATCGCAAACTCTGCCCAGGGGGGTGTGCGGGACCTAGGAAAAATCTGGCGGGTTAACCAGTTCGCAGCCAGCGGCATCGTTTTACTGGCTGCCGATTCAGGCACGGGCAAGACCACCTTGATGAACCTCTGCATAGAGGCAATTCAAGAAGGAACTCCATTTCTGGGGGTGTTCAAGACAGAACAAGCGAATGCACTGCTGATCCAAGGAGATGAACCTGAGAAGTTCGCTGAACGGAAGTTCCGGCGACAGGAGCTGAAACGCAACTTCGATGTCATCTACCCCGAAGGTCCGTTCCCTCTTGAAGAGCTTTTCGAAGCCATTGAGTCGCGTAAGTGGTACGTCATCGGGATTGACAGCTTGACCACCGTGCTGAGCAGCGAAGGGCAGCGGACAGTTGATTTTGAAATTGTCGACCTTCTGTACAAGCTCAACAAAGCAGCGGTTAACAACAACGTACTGCTTCTAACGACTGCCCATCTCAACAAGACCCGCCAAGGCGGCAATGGCGTCAGACGAAAGCGTACGGAGATTCAGTGGGAAGACATCAGCGGTATCAACACGATCAGTGCGGCCGTTCAAGACTGCTGGGGACTGACAAGCCTTGAGGTCGAGCGGTTTTCACTCCATGCCCTCGGCAAGCGAAACATCGTGGAAGGCACCAAATGGCTTCTTCATCGGGACCGTGAGACATACAACTGGTGGCTTGCGGATGAACAAGACCAGCAACTACCCACCGACGCAGAAAGGCTGGGAGCGAGGGTCCTTACGCATGTTCAACAGCACGGCTACATGTCC
Organism: Synechococcus sp. CC9605; assembly: GCF_000012625.1. Taxonomy (NCBI): domain Bacteria; kingdom Bacillati; phylum Cyanobacteriota; class Cyanophyceae; order Synechococcales; family Synechococcaceae; genus Synechococcus; species Synechococcus sp. CC9605. The sequence continues at coordinate 2,058,927 of NC_007516.1, forward strand.
ATCAACGAGATGGTGATAGCTCTCGGTGGAAACGCAGAACATGCCCGGTTGGTTTGCTTTGACCTGTTTGAACAGGGTCGGCTCCAGCGGCATCCGCGGAGAACTGGCAAGCGTGGGCGTCCCGAATACCTATATGGGGTTGGCGATTTTTCCCATGTCACGCACACCCCCACTTCAACAACAGTTCCGTACATAGGTGGTGAAGACGATCCGGCATGGGGCCCACGTCCGGAGGTCGTCTGATGGCAAGACGTACCAAAGCTGAAATCGATCACATCAAGCTCCGCATCTACCAGTTGTGCAGAGAGATGCAGCCAATGACCGTCAGGCAGCTGTTCTATCAACTGACCACCCTTGGCGTCATCAACAAAACGGAGGCTGAGTACAAACAGACCGTATGTCGTCTCACCGCAAATATGCGCGTTGGTGGTGAGTTGCCTTGGCATTGGCTCGCTGACAACACCCGTTGGATCAGAAAGCCAATGACCTATGGCGGTCTTGATGACTGCTTAGAGCAGGCACAACGGGCCTACAGACGCTCTCTGTGGAATCCAAACACCAACGATCAATACGTTGAGGTCTGGCTTGAAAAGGACGCTCTTTCAGGCGTTCTGTACGAGGTCACCAGGGAATACGACGTGCCGTTGATGGTCACTCGTGGCTACCCGTCGTTGTCTTACCTACACAGCGCCGCAGCAACGATCCAGCAGGAACTTGAAGAAAGGTGGGGTGGTGAAGCCAGCATCTACTACTTCGGCGACTTTGACCCTTCTGGCGTCGACATCAGCCGGAACACTGAGCAACGCCTTCAGGAGTTTGTTGACTCCGACGCCTTGGCATTCAAGCGGGTTGCGGTCAACGAAGACCAAATTGCAGAGCTGCTGTTGCCGACACGGCCAACAAAGGCCACAGACAGCCGTTCCAAGAACTTTGGCTCTGACATCAGCTGTGAGGTTGATGCCATCAGGCCAGATGTTCTGCGTTCAATGGTTCGCGCCTGCATCAGCAACCACATCGATGCTGAACAGATCAAAGCGGCTCAAGAAATTGAGCGGCATGAACGGGAGCTGCTGCAAGACATCAGAAGCCGTTTGTAGGACTAGTCCTACTAGACGAAATCATCGAAGCCAGTATCCGCTGCAAGCAACACAGCAATGCAGTTGGTGCTCTGAAGCTGCAGGCACAGCTGACACGGCTGCTGGAAAGTAGTTAGGCGGCAATGAAAACTCCGCCATTGCTGACGAGGCAAAAGAATTAACAATATGATTAAAGCGACAAGCATCGCACCCTGATTTATTACGATTCAAGAAGTATTCGGAGCCACTGACCGGATTCATGCTTAGGGGGCTAAAATTGTTATTAGATCAAGAATTAAATGAAAAAATACGCAATATTTCTCCCCGCAAAAGGCAATAGCGAAAGAGTTGCTTCCAAGAATACAAGGTTGCTAGATGGAAAACCCCTGTTTCTTCATACACTCGAAAAATTATTGCAGTTAGGAGATGATTATGAAGTATATTTAGACAGTGAATGTCCTGAGATATTTAAGATGGCAAGTCACTTAGAAGGATTCAAGCCTTTAATACGTGATCCAGCTTTAGCCACTAACGCAACCGATGGAAATAAGCTTTTCCTCAATGAAGTCTTTAGCTGCAATCACCAAGTCATTGCGCAACATCTTTGCACATCTCCATTTATTGAAAATAATACAATAAAAAATTGTTTCTCGAAAGTCGGCCAAATGTCTCAAGATGGATCTTGCTGGGATTCCAGTTTTTTAGTCAGAAAAGAAAAGTTTTATATGTGGAAGAATGACCTTCCTTTGTATAGCATTGATTCCATCCCCAATAGTGCTGATATTGAAAGCACTACTGTTGAAACCATGGGGCTTTATGTATGTTCCAGGGAAGCTGCTTTAGACACTGAAAGAAGAATTGGAAGGAATCCTTGCTTGATAGAAGCGAAACCGCTTGAAGCAGTTGATGTTAATTATGAAGAGGACCTAGAGATGGCGCAATTATTAGCAGCCGGGAAAAGAGAGCAGGAAAGGAACTTGCTGAGAAATTTGTCCTCTTTGCTGTCTAGTCCAATAATTTCAGATATACTCGATAGCCTAGGTCTTGAATCACAAATCATAAGAGGATTAAATCAAAAATGCCGAAACAACGCAAAGATTTTTGGCCCCGCAAAGACAATGCATCTTCGCAGAAAATCAAAAGAAGATAGATTCGACGAAGTTTATGATGCATTAAAGCATTATGAAACTCTCGTGCCAGGTGACGTTATTTGCGTACAAAATGATTGCCAAGAGTTTGCTTACTTTGGTGAATTAAACGCCAATTTAGCCATCAGATCTGGCGCCATCGGTGCAGTTATAGGGGGAATGACGCGTGATCAAGAAGCAGTTTGTAGCCTAGGACTACCAGTTTTCGCCAAAGGGATCACATGCCAAGATGTAAAAAATAGGGCAGTATATTCATCTATGAACAATCGAATTTGTATTGACGGAGTTTTCATTAGTCCGGGAGACATGATGTTCGCCGACAACGAAGGAACTATTTGCATACCAAAAAAGCACTTTAAAACTGTCTTAGAGCTTGCAAAAGAAAGCATCAGGAAAGAAGGTGAAATAATATCGGATATTGCTACAGGAATAAATGTCAGCGCTTTGAGAGCGGAGAGAGGAGATTTTTAGACGCAAAAAATATCGAATCTGTACCACAAAAACTACCCAGTGCTTCAAACCATGCAAAAAGTTCTAGTCATTGTAACGGGACAACTTCGCAATTGTTCAGACAATATAAGTAACTGGGTCGACAATCTTCTCCATAATTGTGAATACGATTTTCTTTTCTGCATTTGGGATAACGTAGGAAACGTAGACAAATTTAAAATACATGAATGCTTGCGCAGAACAGGCAAGAACTATGAAGCATCAAGAGTTAATACATACCTCAAAAAGGATAGAGAGCTAAGAGATGAATTGAATATTATTTCGCAAAAAGTTCCTATAGCAGAGGAAATTATACATCCTTTTTGCGAGGACTACCATACACAAATCGGCACAATCGCTGTCCCCAAAAGTCTTATTGCAAATGAACGCTCATGGAGAAGCTCTCTTCCCCTATCATACATAAACCAACTAGCGTTTAACGCGGTAGTCGATAGATACAATAAATATGATGCGTACTGTAGAGTGCAGTCCGAAATACTTTTTGAAGAAAGGCAGTACATCGATTGGGAGGCTCTCTCCAAGAAGGACAATGAAATACTAACGTCTCCTTCGATCAAGAAAAACATTGATCTCAAATTAGACGTTTCGTTTTATGCAGGATCTTTGAATTCAATTTCAGGATTAATGAATACCTTTGAATTTCTAGAGAGATGCTACGAGTCGTATGAAAATGGCGAGTTGCAAGTTGCACCTATAGGCGATAGATTTCTGAGGATTGCTGCAAATCATCGCAGTCTTAATGTAAGGCATGATGTAAAAATGATTAGACCACGGGAAAGGCTAATTCCCCTATTTCCGGAAATAAAAAGCGATCTGATGAAAATAAATTCCGGAGAAATTAATTTTGTCCCTGTCAATAGGAGTCTATTTGACTTTCTCTTGACCAGTGAGCCGATCATTGATTGCTGAATAAATTTCATCAGGATTGCAGAGAATTTGAATCTCGCTAGACATTGACTTTTTATGTTTCAACCCACAGAACATCCCCCTCGAAGGACTGCACAATAAATAAGACCTCGCCTAGTCCCTAATTTGTCTTTTAGCTCTACAACATAGGCTTTCAAGATATTCCAGATCAAGCATCAAAAGCTATTACCGCCCGGGAAATTGAAGCCCACAGAGCTTGTCGAGTTGGGCCACTGCACCGACAACCGCACCAGGGTTGTTCTGCGCCAAGCCCAGACGTGCACTCTCCATAAGCAAATGAATGGCCTGAGCCACAAGATCACTGCGCTGGACGTTCGCCTTGTCGATGTCCTCCCTGATCAAGGCGTAAGCCTGTTGAACAGTTCTTTGCGCTGTTCTACGGCTCACCCCCTTGGTCTCCGCCAGGTACGCCACAACAGCAGTACAGCTAAAGCCCTCCAAGAGCTTGGAGTGAGCGACCTGAACTCGATCAACGACCTCGACCCTCTTCGGCATCAAAGGAGCCCCCGACGACGAAGAACACGCTTGAGAGCTTTAGAGGTGTGTGAATCCAGGTCCACCTCATCAAGAGCTGACCTCAAGCGAACACGGAAATCCTTTTGATCCAGTCGCTGGATCGCGTAATCCAAAACACTGATCTCAGACCGTTCCGCCGCGGCCAAAGCACCCATGAATTTGTCCTGAAATTTGTCCTGATTAGCAAGCAGGACAATTCAAGGATAGCGAGAACCCATGCCTTGGAATAGTTGAGGGGGCCTTCCAGCCCCCATGAGTCATTTGGGTGATAAGGCTGACCTCACCCCATCTCCCTTAAAGGGTCAGGCAGCAACAGGGGCTGCTTGACGGGAGAAACGAACGATGTTGTTCGCAGTTACGGGTTTGCTCTCACCGAGCAGGCTTCAGTCACCCTCCTCATGCCCCGTCGAAACCATTGCAGCCCCGTGAGGGGGAATGGAGCTGAGCGGAATCGAACCGCTGTCCGAAACACTGGTGTGGATCACCTAGTCCGACGAAGCCGGACCCTGTCATTCTGACAGGAGTGGTGACCTGGAGCACAAGGCCTTGGGTCGAACAAACCGGCTATCCGCTGTGGCAGTTGTGCCACAAGGCCTGGAAGCAGCCGCTGGCGAAGAACTCAGCGCCTTTGGCGCCCATACCGTGAAAGCTGGCAGACGTGCCGTCAGCTTCCAGGCAGACATGGCCTGTCTCTACCGGCTGCACCTCCAGGCTCGACTGCCCTTCCGGCTGTTGCGCCAGGTGGCACGCTTCCCCTGCCAGGGCCGGGATGACCTCTACGACGGAATCCGCCACGCCCTCAACTGGGAGCGCTGGCTGCATCCCTCGATGACCTTCCGCGTGGATGTAACCGGAACGGCACCAGGGCTGAACCACAGCCATTTCACGGCTTTACAGGTCAAAAACGCCCTTGTGGATGCACAACGGGATCTCTGGGGGGAACGTTCCTCGATCGATCTCGACAACCCCGACCTCTCCTTGCACCTCCACCTCGGCCGCGGAGAAGCACAGCTGAGCCTCGATGGCAGTGGCGGCAGCCTGCACCGCCGCGGCTACAGGGCCGCCATGGGTGCCGCACCCTTGAAGGAGAACTTGGCCGCTGGGCTGATTCGCTTAACGGGCTGGGATGGGAGCGAGCCCCTCGTGGACCCCTGCTGTGGGTCTGGTGTGCTGCTGATCGAAGCGGCTCTGGCAGCCTTACAACAAGCCCCGGGATTGGAGCGCCGCTTTGCCCTAGAGGGCTGGGCCGATTTCCAGCCCGACCTGTGGGACAAAGAAGTCGATCGCGCCCGGCAACGCCGCAGGGGAGACCTCACACTTCCCCTGCTCTTGGGGATTGAGACAGATCCCACCATTGCCGATCAGGCCCGCGCCAACGTGGAGGCCGCCGGGCTGGGTGGAGTCATCCGCATCTACACCGGATCATTCCAAGCCGAAGCGCTACCTGACGGCCCGGGGGTGTTGGTGTGCAACCCGCCCTACGGCCAGCGCATCGGTGACGAACAGGAGCTTGATGCGCTGTATGGCGCCCTGGGTCAATTCGTTCGGCAGGAAGCTTCCGGCTGGCAACTGTGGCTGCTGAGTGGCAATCCAAAGCTCACCGGTGCGCTGCGGCTTAAAGCATCACGCCGAATTCCTGTAAGCAATGGCGGCATCGATTGCCGCTGGCTTCAATACGAGATTCGCTGAAAACGCTTGCTCCAATCCGCAACAATCAGCGAACCGTTAACCAAAAGATCCCCAGATGCAGAGACCTGCGTGGTGAAAACGGCAGCGGGGTCAAGCATCGAAAGATTCCTCTCCCAAGACGCATACAGCTCGCGATGAATGGATTGAGCGATGGCCTCTGGAGCCAAAAAGTATTTATTTCGACACTGCTCAAGCCTTCGCGAGTTCGAGCTCCTCTTTTGCTTACGAACAGCCAGCTGCCGAGCTGTATCGAAAAAATTGCAGTTCACTGTGTTAACAAGAATGCGCTTGAAACGCATGAAAAATCGGCGTTGAAGATAAAATCGCATCATCTGATCATTCTCCGAAGCAATCTGCAAACTGGCAAACGATCGCTTTCCCCGCTTTGAAGCCATGCGTTTTTTTTCAATATTTTTTCCAAGCCGAATTGCCCTCAATGCTTCACGCATTCTCAAGGAGCGTGGATAGCAAGAAGGATCAATACCAAGCAACACCTGATATAGGTCCACATGCAGCAACACATGGCGAGGCAACGAATCCTCAAGCATCAGCGACTTGACATGCCTGGCCTGAAAAAATGACTTCTTCCGAAGAGCTTTCTTGAAATCCGGATATTCAACGCAGGTCTTGTCTTTGCAAGATTTTCCAAAGCAAGACTGATACTCAGCACCAAACAAAGGCAAGTTTACTTTGTAAGCCGCTTGAAGGATCGAAGATTTTCCCGATCCACAAGGACCGGCAACAATCATCAATGTGTCGGCATCAGGCTCGATGCGATGCTTCCTTTTGTTCGACCAAAAAAAGAGCCAGTTTCTGAGCCGTCAACAGTTTTAAACAGCCCCAAATATCCACGGCCCGAACGTTAAAGCGAGATTAACGCAGCCTTAAGCATTCGCAAAAACGTTCAAACGCGTCCCATGACTGCCCGTACCGTTTTCATCAGTCCCTCCAGCGTCTGCGGCAGGAACGGCCCCTTCAGCACCTGGCCGCCAATGCGCAAACTGATGCCCGCCAGCACCAGATTGGCCACGGCAAGGCTCAACAGAGCACGCATCCACTCCAGATCCCACTGGGCCTGAATCCACAACAGCAACGATGCTTGGCCCGCCAGCAAGGCCAGGAACATGGCGGTGCCGCCAATGGCGAGGAACAAGCCACCGCTGATCAGTCGACGTTTCTCCCGATCCACTTCCTGCAAAGCAATCCGCACATGCAGATCCATCACTGACGCCGCCAGTGCTGTCACCCGACCTGCCGCTCCAAATCCGCGGGGAGAGTCCTGATCAGCCATCAGGAACGCCTCCCCCCGCGAAGCATGCTGCCCAGCAGCAACCCAACACCTAGAGCAACACCCACAGCCAGCAGTGGTCGCTGGCGCACAGGCGCCTCGATCTTCGGCCGAAGGGTGCTGTTCAACTCATCCAGCAGCTGTTCCAGTTGCTCTTCGAGGGGATCCAGGCTGTCGGCCCAGTCGCGACTTCGATCAGTGGCGCTGTGGAGAAGTTCCTCCAGTTGCTCCCGAACCCCTTGGGGCGTCAGGCCTGTGTTCTGTTCGATCAACCGAACCAACTCATCCACACTCCCCCGGGTGGCTTCAAGGGTGTGCTCAGCAAGATCCGGCCAGCGCTCCTGAATCGTCGGCAGCAGGCTTTCAAACCGCTCACGGAAGTGGTGCTCGAATCTGCCGTTGGATTGCGGCGATGGCGAGGCCATAAAGACCGTTGGCAGGACGCTTTAGAAGGGTAGGGAGACTGAAGGCTGAGGGAAAGTCTTTGCAGCGATACGCCCTCCTGCGTCACACCGGAGCACCGGACGACCCCTCTGGTTGCCATTTCGATCTACTGCTGGAGGACGGGCCCAATTGTCGAACTTGGCGGCTGGCCACAGTGCCGCAGCTCAACGCAGAGGCCCAACCAGCGGTTCCGCTGCCGGCCCATCGAAAGGTCTGGCTGGAAATTCGCAGTGCTGCCGTTTCAGGCAATCGGGGCTGGGCTGAACGGATCTATACCGGCAGCTACAGCGGCGTGCTCCCCAAGGCCACGGATGCAGACGTGACCCTGCAGCTCGAGGGCGATCTTCAGGGCTGCCTGCGCATCTCAGCTGGGCACTGCTCATTATCGAACCCTTGAGCTTTTCGTGGGTTCCGCTAGTTTCGGCCTGCTAACAGCCCCGGATCCTGTTGGTTCATATCAATCAGGTTGGGCTGACGCACTTCAAATCGTTCGGCGGAGCGATGACGATCCCTCTCGAGGAGGGATTCACCGTCGTGACCGGACCCAATGGCTCCGGCAAGAGCAACATCCTCGACGGTGTTCTGTTCTGCCTGGGCCTGGCCACCAGCCGTGGCATGCGGGCTGACCGCCTGCCGGACCTGGTCAACAGCGGCATGCTCAAGGCTGGCAAGGCCGCTGAAACAACCGTCAGCGTCCGCTTTGATCTAAGCGACTGGACACCTGATGCCGCCGAGGAAGGCCTGGAGGCACCGGCGGAGGGGCCCTGGATTCAACCGGGGCAAAAAGAATGGACGGTGACCCGCAAACTGCGGGTGATGCCAGGGGGCTCCTACAGCTCCAGCTACAGCGCCGACGGGGTGACCTGCAACCTGCAGCAGCTGCAGACCCAGCTGCGCCGACTCCGGATTGATCCCGAGGGCAGCAACGTGGTGATGCAGGGGGACGTCACCCGCATCGTGTCGATGAGCAACCGCGACCGCCGCGGCCTGATCGATGAATTGGCCGGTGTTGCCTTGTTCGACACCCGGATCGAACAGACCCGCCGCAAACTTGATGACGTGCAGGAGCGCCAGGAGCGCTGCCGGATCATTGAGCAGGAACTGCTGGCCAGCCGCCAACGGCTGGAGAAGGACTGCGCCAAGGCCCGGCAGTACCAGGAGCTCAGGGAACGGCTGCAGCTGGGGCGACGCCAAGAAATGGTGCTGGCCTACGAAGCCGCCCAGCAGGCCCTCAAGGATCTGGCCACGCGCCAACAGGCGCTGGAAGCCCAGGAGCAGAAAGACGCCGCGGCCATCGCCAGCGGCCGGGAGCAGCTGAACAAAGCTGTGGCCGAACTGGAGCAGCTCCAGGAGCAAGTGAAGGCCCTGGGGGAAGACCAGCTGCTGGCGGTTCAGGCGGAACTGGCTGGCCTCGACACCAGCAGCCGCGAACTGGAGCGCCAGGCCAGCCTCCACCAGGAGGAAGGCCAGAAACTGCAGGCGCAGCGCCATGACCTCGCCACCCGTCGCCAGCAGTGGCAGCTGCAATCACGGGAGCTGGAACGCGATCCCCATCAGGATGCCCTGAGCGCCGCAGACGACAACTGCAAAGCCGCTGAAGCGGCGGTGGAGATGTCCCGTCGCCGGCTGGCGGATGTGGCAGGCCGCTCCGGCGCCTGGGTGGAGGAACAGAAGCGCCGCAGCCGTCGCCGGCAGGAGTTGCAAAGCAGCGTCGCTCCCTTATCGGAGGAACAGCAGCAGTTGCAGGAACGGCTGCGCCAGGAACGGGAACGACTGGAGGAGCTCACCCAGGAGCAGCAGCAGGACGGCGCCGATGGCGACGCCGTGCAGCAACAGCTCGCAACCCTGGAGGAGACCTGGCAAACCCTGCTGCAAGCCATTGCCGACGGCAAACAGGAGCTCCAGCAGACCGCCGAATCCCTGGCCATCCAACAGCGCACCCGCAGCCGACTGGAACAGGAGCAGACCCGTTTGGAACGGGAGATCGCTCGCCTGGAGAGCCGGCGGGATGCCCTTCAGGAAAGCCGCGGCACCGGCGCCCTGCGCCTGCTGCTGGAGGCCGGCCTCGATGGCATCCACGGCCCTGTAGCCCAGCTGGGGGAGGTGGAGGATCGTCATCGCCTCGCCCTGGAAGTGGCCGCAGGGGCCCGTCTCGGACAGGTGGTGGTCGACGACGACCGCATTGCCGCCCGCGCCATCGAACTGCTCAAGAGCCGCCGTGCCGGCCGGCTCACCTTCCTGCCCCTGAACAAGATCCGCGCTCCTGGTGGCGGGGGCTCATCGGCCGCCTTTGCCCGGGGAGCACGCCCAGGTGGGGACAGCGGCGCTGGACTGATCGGCCGGGCCGTGGAACTGGTGCGGTTCGAGCCCGTCTACGACCAGGTGTTCGCCTACGTCTTCGGGGACACCTTGGTGTTCTCCGACCTGGCCAGCGCCCGCCAACAACTGGGCCGTTCCAGAGCTGTGACCCTGGACGGGGAGCTGCTGGAGAAGAGCGGCGCCATGACCGGCGGTAGCTTCTCCCAGCGCAGCAGCAGCCTGAGCTTCGGCCGCAGCAGCGATCAGGACGAAGCCGAACCCCTGCGGCGGCGCCTGCTGGAACTAGGGGAATCCCTGGTGGCCTGCCGGCGGGAGGAGTCGAAGCTGGCGCAACTGATCGAGCAGCAGAAACCCCAGCTGCGCGAACTGGAAAAGCAACAGGCGACATTAATCGCCGAGCGCAATGCCGCGCGGCGCAACCACGGCCCCTTGCTCGAGCGCAGCCGCCAGCGGGCCGAACGGCTCAGCAGATTGCAGCAGGACCAGACCGAGCAACAGCAGCGGCTCGAAGCCATCAGCGCTGCACTCACCCCACTCACCGCTGAGCTCCAGGCCTTGGATGAGGCAGAGCGCAACAGCGGCAACAACGACGATGCCGCCGCCTGGGCCCAACTGCAAACGGAGCAGGAAGCCGCCGACCAACGGCTGGAGGCGGCCCGCAGCGAACGCGACCAGCGGCTGAATGCCCGCCGTGAACGGCAACTGGCGATTGAACGACTGGGGGACCAGGAGAAGGCCCTGGCCGCCGAAGAAGCCCGATTGCAGGAGGGTGTGAAGGCCCTGGCCAGCGCCCATGGAGCCTGGCGCCAGCAGCAGAGCGACCTCCAGGACAAGCGGAAACAGCTCGAGCAGCAGCAGAGCGACCTGCAGGAGCGCTTCGGAAGCCAGCGCCGGGCCAGAGATGCCGCAGAAGCCGAGGTAGGCCGCCAGCGTCAGGCCCTGCAGCAGGCTGAATGGAACCTGGAACGGCTCAAGGAAGACCGCGAGGGATTGATCGAGGAGCAGCGCAGCGGTGCGGTGCGCCTGCAGGAGATGGAGCAGGCCCTGCCGGACCCAAGGCCGGAGATCCCAGATTCCTTGCGCCTGGCAGGGCTCGAGGCCTTGCAGGCCGATCTGCAGGCCATCCAACAGCGCATGGAAGCGCTGGAGCCCGTGAACATGCTGGCGCTGGAGGAACTGGAGGCCCTCGAAGAGCGGCTCAACGAACTGAACGAACGGCTCGAGGTACTCAACAGCGAGCGGGAGGAACTGCTGCTGCGGATCGAAACCGTGGCCACCCTGCGCCAGGACGCCTTCATGGAGGCCTTCACTGCCGTGGATGGCCATTTCCGCGAGATCTTCGCCTCACTTTCCGATGGTGATGGTCACCTGCAACTGGAGAACCCGGATGAGCCCCTGGAAGGGGGCCTCACCCTGGTGGCCCATCCCAAGGGCAAAACCGTGCGGCGCCTGGCCTCGATGTCGGGTGGGGAGAAATCACTCACCGCCCTGAGCTTCCTGTTTGCCCTGCAGCGCTTCCGGCCGTCGCCCTTCTATGCCCTCGACGAGGTGGACAGCTTCCTCGACGGCGTGAATGTGGAGCGTCTCGCAGCCCTGATCGCCCGTCAGGCCGAGGCAGCCCAGTTCATGGTGGTCAGCCACCGCCGGCCGATGATCGGCGCAGCCCAGCGCACCATCGGGGTGACCCAGGCCCGCGGCGCCCACACCCAGGTGGTGGGTTTACCGGACGCCGCCTGAACGATCGGAGTTTTCGCTGTGCAATCTGAACGTGACAGGCGGAACCCCTGCGCCACAATGATCTGAATGTCCATGGCCGAGGGCCCGCGCTTGACCCCGACCCCTACCCCAAACGACGCCATCACCACCGGCGTGCCCAGCGATCGACTCTGGTTGCGCTCCGAACTGATGGGCACCCAGGTGATCACCCGTGACACCGGCCGCCGCCTGGGGGTGGTGGGTGAAGTGATCGTCGATATCGACCGCCGTGAAGTGGTGGCCGTGGGGCTGCGGGACAATCCCCTGACCCGGTTCCTGCCAGGCCTGCCGCGCTGGATGCCGCTGGACCGGATCCGTCAGGTGGGCGATGTGATCCTGGTGGATTCGGCCGATTCCCTCAGCGAGAACTTCAACCCCGAGCGCTACAGCCGGGTGATCAACTGCCAGGTGATCACTGAGTCGGGCGAGCAGCTGGGGCGGGTGCTCGGCTTCGCCTTCGACATCGAAACCGGAGAGCTCGCCACCCTGGTGATGGGCGCCCTGGGCGTGCCCCTGTTGGGGGAAGGAGTGCTGAGCACCTGGGAAATGCCTGTGGAGGAGATCGTCAGCAGTGGCCCGGATCGGATCATTGTTTACGAAGGTGCCGAAGACAAGCTCAAACAGCTGAACAGCGGGGTGCTTGAGAAGCTGGGAGTCGGTGGTCCCAGCTGGGAAGAGCAGGAGCGGGAGCGGTACCGCGTCAATCTGGTGCCCGTGGAAAATCAGCTCACCTCCGGACAACCCCAGGAGCAAGAGCAACGGCGTCTTCAGGCTTCAGAAGCCGAACGGTTTGAGGCTGATGCGGAACTGGAATATGTGGAGCTGGAGGACCGGCGACAGGAGTCGATGCAGCAACGCCGCTACCTCGATGAGCCCCAGCGGTACGACGAGCAGCCTTACACCGAGCCTCCTCGCTACGACGAGCGGCCGCCTGAGCGAGCACGGACCTACAACGAACCTGCACCCTTCGAGCAGCAGCCTGCCTACGAAGAACAGGCTGCTTATGAAGAACAGCCTGCTTACGAGGAACAGCCTCCGCGGCGTGCCATGCCAGCCTCCCGCCGCGCGGTTCAGCAGTCCGGCGAACCTCTCGATGTGGAACCGATGGAGGATTCAGCGCCCCAGCGCCGGAGCCAGGATCTCGACGATCCCTGGTGAACGGATCTAAGGCGCCGACAATTGTTCAGGACGCCTTGAAATCCAACGATGCGCTGTTGACGCAGTAGCGCTGGCCCGTTGGCGCGGGGCCATCGGGGAAGACATGCCCAAGGTGGGCATCACATTGAGCGCAATTGATTTCGGTGCGCACCATCCCGTGGGTCAGATCCGCTTTGGTGGTGATCGCCTCGGAGCTGACACCATCCCAAAAGCTGGGCCAGCCCGTGCCTGAATCGAACTTGGTCTTAGAGCTGAACAGCGGCGCACCACAGCAGACGCAGTGGTACATCCCAGTGGCCTTGTTGTTCCAGTAAGCCCCGGTGAAAGCCCGCTCCGTTCCACCGCAGCGGGCCACCTGGAACTGCTCCGGCGTCAGGGATTGCTTCCACTCCTCGGCGCTGCGTTCGACCGGATTGGACGAGGACATGGTCGTCGGAACAAGAGTGGGGCGCAGCCTAGGAACCACTGAGCTCTCGGGGAAGCAACCCCCTCACCTCTGCAGCCAACGCGGCCACCGCCCCGGGTTCTCCCCGCAAGGCCTGGAGGTCCTGGCGCTGGCCCTCAAGCCGCTCGGGGGCGTCCAGCCAATCGCAGGCCTCCTTCGCTATGTCCGCCGGTGTGATCGCCCCCACCCGCTCCGGCACCACGGCGCGGCCCGCACTGATGTTCGGCCAGGCCATCAACCCGTTGTTGCGCAGACGCCAGAGGCTCAACAGAACACCGATCAGACGCCGCAATCCCGGCAGACGCGCCAGCAGGCCCAGCCCGCCGTCCCAGGCCTGCATCACCTCCAGGTGCTGGGTGGGAACAATCACGATCATCGGCACGGCAAGGGCGCCGAGCTCGGCTGTGTTGGCACCGACCGTGGTCAGGGCCAGGGCGCACTGGCTCAGGGGGCCATGGGCCGGATGCTGCTCCAGCAGACGAATCCGCGTCCCCGCCCTCGTGACCAACTCCGTCACCGACTCGCCTTGCTCCACCGACGCCACAGAAGCGCTGTAGCGGGCAGCAATCGGGTTGGATGTGCCGGCGAAACGCAGCAACTCATCAACGCTTGTGGTGGGTGCCAACGGCAGCAGGAAGCGACATCCGGGTTGCAACCGAGCCAGACGATCGGCGGTGTCGAGCAGAAACGGCATACCGACGCTCAACTTGGCCGGCTTGGACCCAGGCAGCAGGCCCACCCACTGGCCCCCGGGAAGAGGATCCTCTCGGCGAGCGAAGGAGGACAAATCCGCCATCAGATCGCCGACCACGCGGCATCGGGGCTGGTAACGCACCGGCAGCTGGCGGCGCACCGCGTCCGACATCGCCGCAATCCGATCGTTCCAGCCCGGCCAGCGCGCCACCCACTCGGCATATGTGATGTGGTGGTAGCCGAGACGGGCCGAAAGAAGAACAGTCCAGAACTGATCACCTCCCAGGAAGACCACAACACCCTTCTGCGGCCATGGGCCGTAGCGCCGGGGACGCAGCAGCAGCAACCAGAAGCGTCCAGCCGGCACGATGCGCTCGAACAAGCCCCAGGGCTCCGCTGCCGCGCGCTCCTGGCCGGTGGCATTGGGACAGGGCACCAACACCAGATGCAGGGAGGCTGGTGCCTCCGACGACCGAGGTCGCAAGCGAAGGCTGGAATGCAGTCGTTCCGCGAGGGGTCTGACCCAGGTTGTCAGCTCACCGGGACCGTTTGAAACGAGAACGACGGCCGGTCCTGGTTCTGCTGCGCGGGGACGAGCCAAAGAAAAAAATGCGGATGGCGAGACTTGAACTCGCAAGGCCGAAGCCACACGCCCCTCAAACGTGCGTGTCTACCAATTCCACCACATCCGCGTGGTCGACTTCACCGCTCGGGTGTTGTCGAGGACAGATCATACCGGGCAGGGTCTTCCCTCTCTGGATCTTCAGTCGGCGCTGATACGATCCGGCGTCAGGCCTGAACATGCTGCGGGATGCCCATCGGCAAAGTGCTGATCGCCAACCGCGGCGAGATTGCCCTAAGGATCATTCGAAGCTGCCGCGAGCTCGGGATCGCCACCGTGGCGGTGTACAGCTCCGTCGATAAGGACGCTCTTCACGTTCAGCTCGCTGATGAAGCGGTTTGCGTGGGCGAAGCCCTCAGCAGCAAGAGCTACCTCAACATTCCCAACATCCTGGCGGCCGCCACCTCCCGCGGTGCTGACGCCATCCACCCCGGTTACGGCTTCCTGGCGGAGAACGACAAGTTCGCCGAGATGTGCCGTGATCACGGCCTCACCTTCGTCGGGCCGTCACCCCACGCGATTCGCTCGATGGGGGACAAGTCGACCGCCAAATCGACCATGCAGTCGGTGGGCGTTCCTACGGTGCCCGGCAGCGAAGGCCTGCTCAGCAGCACCAGCCAGGCGGCCGCCCTGGCCGAGGAAATGGGCTATCCCGTGATGATCAAGGCCACCGCCGGCGGCGGTGGACGCGGCATGCGCCTGGTGCCGGACGCCAGTCAGCTGGAGAGCCTGTACAAAGCAGCCCAGGGGGAGGCGGAAGCAGCTTTTGGCAATCCAGGCCTGTACTTGGAGAAATTCATCGATCGGCCCCGCCACGTGGAAGTGCAGGTGCTGGCCGACCGCCACGGCAATGTGGTGCACCTTGGTGAACGGGACTGCTCGATTCAGCGCCGTCACCAGAAACTGCTGGAGGAAGCCCCCAGCCCGGCCCTGGATCCAGACCTGCGCCGCCGCATGGGCGAAGCCGCCGTTGCTGCCGCCCGAAGCATCAATTACGAGGGCGCCGGAACGGTGGAATTTCTGCTGGATCGCAGCGGTGGCTTCTATTTCATGGAAATGAACACCCGGATCCAGGTGGAGCATCCGGTCACTGAGATGGTGACGGGTGTGGATCTGATCGCCGAGCAGTTGCGCATTGCCGGCGGCGAACCCATCAGCGTGCGCCAGGACAACATCCAGCTTACTGGCCATGCGATCGAATGCCGGATCAATGCCGAGGATGCCCGGCACAACTTCCGTCCCGCACCCGGACGCATCACCGGATGGCTTCCCCCCGGCGGGCCGGGTGTGCGCGTCGACAGCCACGTTTACACGGGTTATGACATCCCTCCCTTTTACGACTCGCTGATCGGCAAGCTGATCGTCTGGGGCAAAGACCGCGACCACGCCATGACCCGGATGAAACGTGCCCTGAATGAATGTGCCGTCACCGGGATTCCAACCACGGTGGAATTCCATCTGGAGATGCTGGATCGGCCGGAGTTCGTCAACGGCGATGTGCACACCAAGTTCGTGGAGCAGGAGATGCTCCCCTGAGCTCAGGCAACCGCCTGGGCGTTCATCAGGATCTGGGAGAACAGCCCCTGCTGGCCGACCAGCAACTCGCGCACGAGGCTGATCAAGCCCACCCAGATCACTGGAGTGACGTCGACTCCACCAATCGGGGCGATCACGCGACGGCTCACCGAGAGCACAGGTTCCGTTGGCCATGCCACCAGGGGCCAGGCGCCCTTGTTCAGATCGACCTGGGGGTACCAGGTGAGCACGATGCGCAGCAGAAATGCCAGGGTCCAGGCCGCCAGCAGCAAGCCCAGAAGCAAATGAAGGACTGGCAGGGCCTGCAGCAGCAGCGGCGTCACAAAGCTCAAAGCAAATCGTCCCCTCATCGTAGAAAGACGGCATCGCTTCTTAAGATCGGCGCGGCTTTGAAGCAGACGGCAGCAACCCCATGACCCCCTCCCTCTCCAACTTCCTGAGCAGCCTCCTTTGGGGAGGTGTGATCGTCGTGATTCCTGCCTCCATCGCCCTGTTCCTGCTGAGCCAAACCGACCAGGTCGACCGCAAGCTCTGATCCGCCCCTGGCGCCCCTCGTAGACTGACTCCTAAGCGGGAGCAGAGCTTTGGTTAACGCCAGTCTCAATTGGGCCAGCATCGTCGGCATCGTTTTGGCCGTCGGCGGCGCTCTGCTCTATTTCATGCGATCGTTCAAGCCCGCCTTGGCGCGGGACTACGACGTGTTCTTTGCAGCCATCGGGCTGCTATGCGGCGGCATCCTGTTTTTCCAGGGGTGGCGCCTCGACCCGATTCTTCAGTTCGGCCAATTCCTGTTGGCTGGAACCACCGTGTTCTTCGCCTACGAAAGCGTGCGACTGCGCGGCGTGGCCACCGAACAAGCACGGCGTTCCGCCTACTTCGATGACGAACCGGCACCGGCCCGAGACGGAGGCACAGGGGGCCTGCGGGGCAGCTGGGATGACGGCGGTTTCGACCGTTTTGATGAGCCCCAGCCGTTGAGACGGCGCTTCTCAGGCCGTGACGATGACGCCGAAGAACGGCCTGAGGAGGAGTTCTACAGGCCGCGCCGCGCCAGCCGCGCCGCCATTCCTGAGGAAGCCGCCAGCCGTCGATCGGCAGACCGTGATCAGGGCGATTCCGGCTGGGACCAAAACGACGAGCGCTCCCGCCGCATGGCTCGCTTCCGCGCCGGCGAAGCCCGGGATGAACGACGCCCCGACTTTGGTTCCAGACGGACGGATCGAGAGGAACAACGCCGTGGCAGCAGGCCCATTGGGCGCCCTGAGCGTCCTGCCGGCGAACGCGCTCCTTCAGGAGCCGAGGATGCCGCCTTCGCCCCAAGCCGCAGTTCAGCGCCGAGTGGTTCCGCACCGAATCGGGGACGCCCCAGCGGTAACCCGAACACCGCGAGCGACTCCAGACGATCTGGTGAACCGCCCGTCGCCTCGAACCGGCCCAGCAGCAACCGCCAACCCCCCCGGAGCTCACGGCCCTCGTCCGGCAGACCGCGGGACAACAGCTCCCGCTTCGACGACTGAGCCAGTTGCCTCGTCCGCTGCTGATCCTGCTCGCCAGCCTGGCGCTGGCGGGCTGCAACGGTCGCAGTGAACGGGCCAGTGGTGGCGTGCTCTCCACCAGCCAGCAGGCCCCAGCTCTGAGTGGCAGTGGTGAGTGGCTGGCGGTCGTCAGCGATCACGGCGGCCGACCCACAGTGCAGCTGCGCCGCCTCAGCGATGGATCCGTTGTCTCTGTTCCCCAGCTGAGCCGACATCAGCCCCACAGCTCCCCCTCCCTGAGCTGGAACGGCCGATACCTGGCAGCGATCACCCAGCGGGGGCGCCGCCGACTTGCGGTGGTGACCGACCGTCTGAACGGACGCATGCACCCCCTGCCGCTGCCCGGGGGCCGAGACCCAGTGCTGCTCAGCCTTGCGCCGGATGCACAGCAGATCGCCCTGCAGGTGACGGATCAAGGCCGGTGGCGCGTGGAACTGCTGGATCTGAGTGATCTGCTCGAGCCGGATCGTCCTCCGGGGCAGAGCCTCTCCACACCGGCGCTGTCGTCAGAGCCATGATCCGCGTCGCTCTGATTTTCAGCCTGGCGTTTGTGACCGGCTGCAGCAGTCCCAGGCCCACGCCCCGGCCCGACCTCAACGGCCTGCTGCGTCAATCCGTGAACAGCCGGCGGGATCCATCCCTGGGGGGACGCTGGCTGGCAAGCCTGGGCCAACGCAATGGACGGGAGCGGGTCGAACTAATCGACCTGCGCAGCCGCAGCCCCGTCCCATTGCCGGGCCTCAACCGTGCTGATGCCCAACCGATCAGCGTCAGCGTCAGTGCCGATGGGCAACGCCTGGCCGTGGTCCAGCAACGGGAGGACCGCACCGAACTGGTGCTCTATAGGCGCAACGTCGGGGCGACACAACGGCTGCCCCTGGATCCACCGGGTGTGCCCCGCAGCGTCAGCCTGGACGGTTTAGGCCGGCGACTGGCGGTGCAGGTGAGCCGGAACGGACGCTGGGATGTGGATCTGATCCGCCTGCCCTGATCAGGGCAGCAGCCCCGCCCAGTGCAGGAAGGTGTCGCGGCTGAGCACCTCGATCAACAGCACCGCCACAAAACCCACCATGGCGAAACGGCCATTCACCCGCTCGGCATAACCACTCCAGCCGAAGGCGGGCACATCGTTGGTGGTGGCGGACGTCTCCGGAACGGACGTGGTGTCAGGGGTCTCGCTGGTGGAGGTCATCCGGCCGGTTCAGGAACGCCCGAAGTCATAGCTGGTCGCCGGGATCAGCCGCCAGTCGTGATCGCCGCTGAGCTCCAGAACGGTGTCATGGAAATCCCTCAGGGTTGGACGGTGGCCCACGCTGATGAACGCCACCTCACGATCCCGCAACAGGGAATAAAGGCGCGATTCAGTCTCGACATCCAGGGCACTGGTGGCTTCATCCAGCACCACGACCTTGGGCGAGTTAAGCAGCAGCCGCGCAAAGGCCAGTCGCTGCTGTTCACCCAGAGAGAGCAGCCGCGGCCAGTCCTGCTTGATATCGAGGTCGGGATAGCGCTGCAGAAGTTTGCCCAACATCACCTGATCCAAAACAGCCCGCAGATGTTCATCACTGAAACGGGCCTGATCGAGGGGATAACAGAGCTGTTCGCGCAAAGATCCCAGGGCCATGTAGGGCTTCTGGGGGATGAAAAGGAGATCACCCTGCCCCGGGGAATAGACAGTGCCTGTCGGCGAGCCCCACAGGCCACTCACCACCCGAAGCAGTGAGGTCTTACCGCAGCCGGAGGGTCCAACCACCAGCAGGCCCTCGGCGTTGTCCAGGGAGAAACTGAGGTCTCGCACCAGCACGTTGTCGGTGCGGGGTGTTTTGACCGTCACCCCCTGCAGCGCCAGGCGCTCAGAGGGCACAATCCGCGGCATGTAATCACTCCACTCCTCCGGATCGAGGTTGGAGATGTTGGATTGAAAGCCTTCAAGCCGGTTGATCGATGCCGAGAACCGAGCCAAGGCTTCGATGTTGTAGATGATGAAAAACAACGATCCTTCAACCAGGTTGTAGGCGACGTTCGCCTGGGCAAAGCCGCCGTAATCCATCTCCCCGGCAAGAATCGGAGCCGCAAGGATCAGATAGGGGATGAAATTGCTGGCGTAGATGCTTGAACGCTGCAGCACCCGCAGCAGCACCTCCCAGACAATCAGCAGATTGAAGTTTTCAACAACGGTGGCCAGGCGACGCGTCACCTCCTTGGCTTCCTGCTGCTCTCCGGCATAGAAAGCGATTGATTCAGCGTTGTCCCGCACCCGGACGAGGCCATAGCGGTAATCCGCTTCAAAGCGCAGTTGGAAGTTGTTCAACCGAACCAACTTTCGACCGGCCACGATCATCAGGGCAGAGACTCCGGATGCGTAGGCCAATAGGGCGAAGGTGAGCCCCTCACTCACCGAATAAAGGATGAGGATGTTGAGGGAAAAAGTGAGAATCGAATCAAAGATATTCAGCGCAAAACCAAGGGCCTGCGCTGTGAAATCACGCACGTCCTCGGAAATGCGTTGATCGGGGTTATCAACATTGGTGGCCGCTTCATCGTTGGGATTGAGCACGTAATAGGCCCGATCCCGGAGGTAATCGTCCACCAGGCTCAGCGACAACCATTCCCGCCAGAACAGCCCCAGTTTCTGGGTGAAATAAAACTGCAGGCTGCGAATCGGCAGCGCGACCGCAAAACAGGCGCCGTAGATCCAGAGGTTGCGATACGACGCATCACCGTCTTTGGAGATCAACGCATTGGTCAGATCCCTGGCGATGAATGTGATGCCGGCATTGATGCCGTTCACGCTCAACAGCATCAGGATGATCAGGCCGAGAAACAGCCAGGGCAGCCAGCGGCGGTGCCTCAGCTGGCCCCGCACGGAGGCGAACACCACGGCCCCCAGCACGAACAGGGCACTAATTCCCGCCCCCCAGCCACGGGACCAGAGCATGGCCAGGGAGGACTGGACGCCCCCGAGGTACTGGCCGGTCAGCTCCGGCAACAGCCACGACAGGCCGTTCATCAACCCGGTGACCAGGAACAGCACGATCCCGGCCACACAGAAGAGCAGGCTCACCAGCAGTCCAAGGAACTGCCAGCCGTTGTCTTCGGTGTAGGGGAAGAAGTAGGGCTGCGAAAGCCGACGCAGCTTGGCGGCCTGATTGCGCAGGTTCTGAAGCTGGTGGGTCATGCCACTGCTGAACTGTGCTCAGTCTGGCTGCCGACGCGCCGCTTCGCCGCTGACATCAACCGGGAGGCCACGCCAGAGGACGCCCACCGATCACGTGCACATGAAGGTGAAACACCGTCTGCCCCGCACCGGCGCCGCTGTTGATCACCGTGCGGAAGTCATCCAGACCCTCCTGTTTGGCCACGCGGGCAGCCACCAGCAACAGATGGCCCAGCGAGGCCGCATCCTCAGCAGCACCAGACCGCAGACTCTCGATCGGCTTGCGGGGAATTACCAGCACGTGAACGGGCGCCTGGGGGGCGACGTCGCGAAAGGCCAGGCACTGCTCATCGCTGTAGACCTCATCGCACGGGATCTCGCCACGAAGAATCTTCCCGAAGATCGTGTCGTCTGCCATGGGCCTTGAAAACAAAGGAACAGCCGGACCGGTGTGACAGCAGGGGCATGAATCTCCTGCGTCACCCTCCACAGAATGCTGGCACGTTGTCTCAGTGCATCCCTGCAAGGCCTGGAGGCCCGACCAGTGGTGGTGGAGGTGGATATCGCCCCGGGCCTGCCGGGCGTCCAGCTGGTGGGTCTGCCGGACAAGGCCATTCAGAAATCCCGGAAGCGGGTCCGATCCGCCCTGCGCAACAGCGGCTTCCGCGGCCCCCTGGTGCGCGTGGTGATCAACCTGGCTCCAGCCGATCTGCGCAAGGAAGGTCCCTCCTTTGATCTCCCCATCGCCCTAGCCATTTTGGTGGCCAGCGGGCAGCTCGCCCGCCCTCAACTGGAGGGTCTCTGGTGCGCAGGTGAACTGGGCCTCGACGGCAGCCGGCGGCCATCACCTGCTGCTCGTGGGTCCCCCCGGCTGCGGCAAGACCCGCCTGGCCCATCAACTGCCAGGGCTACTGCCAAGCCTGAACCAAAAGGAAGCGCTCACCATCACGCGCATCCATTCCATCGCCGGGCATCTGAATGGCATTGATCAACTGCAGCAGCAACGCCCCTTTCGATCGCCACACCACAGTTGCTCCGCAGCCGCCTTGCTCGGCGGCGGACGCTCACCCCGCCCTGGTGAAGTGAGCCTGGCCCACGGTGGCGTGCTCTTCCTCGATGAGTTGGCGGAATTTCCGCGAACGGTGCTGGATCAATTGCGGCAGCCCCTGGAGGACGGCGCCGTGCAGATCAGCCGTGCCCAGCAGAGCACGGTGTTCCCGGCCCTGATCACGCTGGTGGCCGCCACCAATCCCTGACCCTGCGGCTGGCATGGCGACCGCGACCATGGCTGTCGCTGCAGCATCAGCCAACGCCTGCGCTACTGGCAGCGGCTCTCCGGCCCGCTGCTGGATCGGCTCGATCTGCAACTGCGGCTGGAACGGCGCTCCGCCAGGGAGATGGCAGCAGTACTGAAACAACCCAGACAAACGCAAGCCTCAGCGTCCTGGTGCAAGCCCGCATTGATTGAACGAGCCCGGCAGCGGATGCAAAGGCGCAATCCCGATGGAGCCAGCAATGGGCGGCTATCGGCGGCAGCGCTGCAGCAGAGCGGAGCCATCGAGGCGACGGCGCTTGAACTCTGGGAACAGCTGATCAACCAGCGCGGCCTGAGCACGCGCAGCAGCCTTCAGCTGTTGCGCGTGGCGCGCACCATTGCTGATCTCAACGACCGGACCAGCGTCGATCGAAACGCAACAGCGGAAGCGAGTTGCTTCCGCTGCACCGATCTGCTCAAGCAGCCTGGCGCTCAGTAGTCGCGGGCACGCTTGTCTGGTGTGTCCCGGTAGGGCTGGGTGCCGATCGGCGGGGGCTGGAGATGACGGTCGTCGAACGAACCCAGCGCATGGGTCATCGCTTCACCGAACCACTGGAACCACTGCACAACCGTTGTTTTCATGACGTCCTCCGGGGTCTGTCTTCAGTGTGAAATCACTGACAGAGGACTACAACAGGTGTTTTGACCGGTTCTGCGCTAGCTCAGTAGGACGGAGCCGTGGAACTCTCGATCTGTTCAGCCGCCACCGGTGCAGGGCTCGCACTGGAACCGGTCACAGGCGCACTGTCCCGGTAGACATAGAGATGACCGAGGCTCTTCTTGCCGTAGGCGCGCCGCTTCAGGGTCCAGCCAGGCTCAAGCTTTAGTTGAACAAAACCGCTGGCGGCACCACCGGCCCGGGCCACGAGCATGGTGGGCTGCGAGGGATTCTTGGTAGGTGTGGCCAGCAGCTCGATGTCGCTGCCGGTGTTCACCACACTGAGCCTGTAACGGGTGCCAAGGTCATCACCACCAATGCGCAGGGAATAGCCGTTCCCATCGATGTAGCGGTTGCAGACCCCGGTGAAATCGAAGGTGGACAACAGCGGATCCACCATGGCCGGAGATCCTGCGGCCACAGCAAAACAGGGGCGTTTCGTGGTGCGCTGCTCGTAGATGTTCAGTTGTGAACGCTCGCCCTGACCGATCGGGGCCGACACCAAGACGAAGTTGCTCAACTCCACAGGCACTGCCGTGAACAACGAACCCTGGGCCAGGGCCACCGGTACCGAGGTCGCTGCGAGAGCGAGGCCGGCAGCGGCCACGGTTCGAAAGCGTGCCATCACGTCCATGGAGGAACTGAGCGGATCGTAAAAGTGATGCCTGAATCGGTCGCCCCCGATCAGGCCGGTTTGTTCAGGCGAATGGCGAACAAAAGGGTTCCCACCGTTCCCGGGGCCGCCAGCGCCAGGATCCAACTGGTGGTTTTGACCCCGAGATCAGGATCGCCGTAGGCGAGTTCAAACACACAACCAGTGCTAGCGATACCCAGAACACAGGCGAGGGCCAGAAAGACGCCGGCCAGGGGTTTCATCGGCATAAATCAGGCGACGCTCCGCACATCTTGGCGCTCGAAGCCCTTCTCCTTGAGCTCCTTCTGCAGACCGTCTTGATCAGTGACGCGATCGACAAACAACACGCCATTGAGATGGTCCATCTCGTGCTGAATGCAACGGGCCATCAAGCCATCGGCCTTCATCTTTCGGGGCCGACCCATCTCATCGCGGAAGCTCAGTTCAATCGCAGTGGGGCGCACCACATCGAGATACACCCCGGGGATGCTGAGACAGCCCTCTTCATAGGTATCGAGCCCGGCGCTGGCCGCCGTGATTTCCGGATTGATCAGCACCAGGGGCGGCGTGGCTGCATTTTCAAGGTCGAGATCAATCACCAGGA
Organism: Synechococcus sp. CC9605; assembly: GCF_000012625.1. NCBI lineage: Bacteria > Bacillati > Cyanobacteriota > Cyanophyceae > Synechococcales > Synechococcaceae > Synechococcus > Synechococcus sp. CC9605. Next base: position 2,082,956 of record NC_007516.1, read on the forward strand.
GCTGCTGGTGAATACCCACCTGAGGCGCCGCCAGGCCAATGCCCTTGGCGGTGTACATGCTGCGCAGCATGTCGCGGGCTAGCTCACGCACCTGCTCATTCACCTTGCCGATGCGTCGCGCGGGCTGCCGCAGCACCTCATCGCCCAGGGTGTGAATCTCCAACGGCGGAGTTTCAAGGGCCGTCTTGGGCACCAGCATCGTGTCGCGCGACTTATCGGCCTGACGGGCCAACTCTGCAAAGCTTCCTGCCAAGACCAACGCCGCGTTGATCCAGCATGGTAAGCGGCCTGAATCAGACGACATGGGAGCCGCCCGCTTATCCGCGCAACATGCCGTCGGCCGTTTGCCGGGACTGAAGGAACCGGCGCTGGTGTGCGGTCCCGATTCAACGGTATGGATGATCTGGCTGGAACAGCGCCCCCAGGAGCGCGGCCGCACCACAGCCTTGATCCGGCGCTTCGGCGATTCCGAAGCAGAACCACAGGAGCTGACGCCGGCCTCCAGCAACCTGCGCAGTCGGGTGCATGACTACGGCGGCGGGGTGCTCGCCACCGCGGTAGAGCAGGACAGGCTGATCCTGGCCTGGATCGAGGGCGGCTGCCTCTGGCGTCAGGACTGGCGCTTGCCCCAGACCAGCACCCATCAACCCACCCCACTGGCAGCAGCCCAACGGCTCAGCCGGGAGGGCGACTGGGAGCTGGCGGATGGCGTGCTCGATCTGCCCAGGCAGCGCTGGATCGGCATCCGTGAAATCGAGGGCCGTGACGAGCTGGTGAGCTTGGCGCTAAGCGGAACCGATCAAACCCCGCGGCGGCTGCATCAACCGACGGACTTTGCGGGCTACGGCTGCTTGAGCCCCGATGGTCACCGTTTCGCCTGGGTGGAATGGCAGCAACCCGCCATGCCCTGGGACAGCAGCAGTCTCTGGTGCGCAGAGTTCAGCGACACAGGCGAGCTGCTCCAAGCGGGCCAGCTGGCCGGAGGCGACGGCGTCTCGGTGTTTCAACCCCAGTGGCTGCCAGACGGGCAGTTGCTTGTGGCGGAAGACAGCACAGGATGGTGGAACCTGATGCTTCAGCCCAGCGCCGGCGCCGCCTGGAAGAAGCCCTGGCCGATGGCTGCTGAAACGGCCATGCCCCAGTGGATCTATGGGATGAGCACCACGGCCTGGGATGGCGAGCAGCTGATCGCAGCCGTCTGCAGCCGCGGGGCCTGGGCTTTGCAACGGCTCAGCCTGGATGGAACGGTGCTGCCGTTGCCGCAACCGTTTGATGACCTGGCGGGATTGAGCGCATGCAATGGCCGCGCCGTGGCCGTGGCCAGCAACAGCACCAGCGTGACCGGTCTGCTGGAAATCGATTTGCGACCGGCCACGCCGCTCTGGAGCCACAGCCCCGCCATCGCGGCACCCTTGCCGGTTGAGGCGATCAGCGTGGCCGAACCGCTGTGGTTCAACGGCCACCAGGGCGAACGCACCCATGCCTGGTACTACCCCCCCAGCGGCAACCCATCAGGGCCTGCACCTCTGCTGGTGAAAAGCCACAGCGGACCAACGGCCATGGCTCGCCGCGGCCTCAGCCTGGCGATTCAGTACTGGACCTCCCGGGGCTGGGGCGTGGTGGACGTGAATTACGGCGGCTCAACGGGATTCGGCCTGGACTACCGGGAGCGCCTCAACGGGGGCTGGGGCGTGGTGGATGTGGCCGACTGCGCCGCAGCAGCCCAGGCTCTGATCGAGACCGGCCGGGCTGATCCCGGCAAGATCGCCATCGAAGGCGGCAGCGCCGGCGGCTTCACCACCCTGGCGGCGCTGTGCTTCACCGACGTGTTCCGGGCCGGTGCCTGCCGCTATGCGGTGTGTGATCTCACAGCCATGGCCGAAGACACCCACAGATTTGAAGCGCGCTACGTCGATGGCCTGGTGGGGGCTTGGCCCGCGGCGCGGGCTTTGTATGAGCAGCGGTCGCCGCTGCTGCATGCCGATCGAATCCGCTGCCCGGTGCTGTTCTTCCAGGGGTTGCAAGACAAGGTGGTGCCTCCAGAGCAAACCGAATGCATGGCCGAGGCCCTGCGCAGCAATGGCATCCCGGTGGAGGTGCGGCTTTTCGAGGAGGAAGGCCACGGCTTCCGCAACCAAGCCACCCAGATCGAGGTGCTGGAAGCGACCGAAGCGTTCTTCCGCCGCCAGCTCAACCTGCCCGACGCTTAAGGGAAGGACTGCTGCTTGGCCGGTTTCACGTAGGGGCAACTCAGATCCGTGGGCGGCACGGTGCCCTTGAGCAGGTAGTCGCTCACGGCCTCCTCCATGCAGGAGGACTGGGCATTGGTGTAGATGCCGTGCTCGTTGCCGACCACCTGGAGAGTGCGCATCGACGGGAAGGCCCGGGCCATCGCAGCAGACCAAACCCAGGGGGTGGCGGCATCCCAACTGGAGCCGATGATCAAGCCGGAGACGCGACGCTCGGGGAAGGGAGCGCGAGGCACAGGTGTGCTGGCATGCAGATCCTCATAGCCGCTGCAGAGGGCAAGAAAGTTCACTCCAAGGCTGCCGCCATAAAGCGGGGCCTGACGGGTGAGATCGCCGAGCCAGGCCGCCTGCTGCTGCGGGGACGGCCGCTGGGGAAAGTCCTGACAAGCGACGGCGGCAAAACCAGCGCCAGCGTTGGTATCCCGGCTTGGACTGCGCAACAGGGGGTGCTCCAACGTCGTCAGCGCCGCGGTTTGCTCCGCCGGAGCTCCAAACAAGGCCTGGTGCACCGTTTCGATCATGGTGCGTCCATAGGTCCCGGACACTCTGGAAATGAAGATGTAGTTGACCAAGGGATCCAACAGATCCCAGCGGGTGTATGAGCTGCCGTCGGGCAGGGTGAGGGGTTCTCGGGCCAGCCGGGCTAGCGAACGCTGCAGTGGACGTTTCAGGTCGGGATGCAGCTGCAGGAAGAAGCGAATCGCGTCATCGGGTGCAGTAGCGGAGTGACGCAAACCACCGAGATCAATCCAGGGATCGACATTTCCATCGAGAACCAGAGCGCGAACCTGCCCGGGGAACAGCGCTGCATAGGTGGAGCCGATCACAGTTCCATAAGAGACCCCCCAGAAATTGAGGCGGTCATCGCCCACGGCTTGGCGGAGGGCGTCCAAGTCGTGGACCGCCTCAACCGTGCCCATCTGCGGGATCAATTTGCGGTGTCGGGCAATGCAGTAGCGGTTGCTCTCGGCCAGCTCCCGCTGACGCTGCATCAACACCCACTGCCAATCGACGGGTCCTGTGGCCGGCCGGTGGGGCATAGCCACCGCGCAATCAGCCAACGCAGGTCTGGACTGGCGAAGCCCCCGGGGATCCCAGGTGAAGAAGTCAAAGGAGCGCCGCACCTCCTCAGGCAAGAGCAGTCCCTTGACAGCACTGCCATGTCCGGGGGCTCCTGGACCGCCGGGATTGAAAAAGAGCGTGCCGATCCGCTCCTGGGCCGACCCCGTGGCCGGAAGCCGGAAGACCGCCAGCTCAACCTGTGGGCCATCGGGCTTAGATCGGCGGAGCGGACGGGTGAAGCTGGCGCACTCGTAGCCTTGGGAGGCCAAGGTGTCGTTATTACAGACCTGCCAACGGAGTGGCGGGGACGATTGACCCGCCAGGGCCCGCGCGCCGAAGGGACTGACCAGGGCCAGAACCGGCAACGCCGCCAATGCCCTGCTGAGCCAGTGGGCACTCACCCGTGCGCGAGACGTCATCGCAGGCCATCGACAACAACCCCGTCTTCCAATCCTTGGTGCACCTGACAATGCAAGCCCTCCCACAGAACCCAAGGGGTTCTGGCCCCCGCTGTTAGCACCAGCTTTGCCTCAACACTGGCTCCGCTTCTGAATGGGGGGTTGGTGAGCCTGGACTTGCCGGGGAAAGGGTTGATTGTGAACGTAGGGCCGAAAACGGCATCGAGGGAAAACGCCATGAAACGGCTGCTCAAGGAATTCACAGATTTTTTCTTCACCAAGGGCAATGTCTTGGCCCTGGCCATCGCCGTGGTCGTGGGTGATCAGGTTTCAGCGATCACCAAAAGCCTGTCCACCGACCTTTTGATGCCGCTGATCAATCCATTCATCCCCCATGGCAGCTACAAGGACCTCGCCATCCCCTACTTCGGCGGGCCCATCGCTATTGGCAAAGTGCTCGACACCTTCGTTTCGGCCATGCTTGTGGCCTGGGCCCTGTTCATCATCATTCAGGCCACGAAGCGATTCGAGCGCATCTCTCAGCGGGACAACATTCCGGCCGACTGAAGACGTGAATCCGTTCGATCAACCGTGTTCGGCCTGAAACGAAAGAGTGCTTCCCTACCGGAATGTTACAACCCACACAACCCCGTTCAGCAGTTGTGATGGCTTGAGCCAGCAACCAGCAGGAACGTTCAACCTGTGCCCCACGGAACCCATGCAACAGCGGTAGGCCTGAAAAGCTGCCGCAAGTTTCGACAGAACTGATGCGGATCCTGCGTTATCGCGGCAACAGCTACGCCAGCCCTGAACCGATCAACGCAGCGCCCCGTCCCTGTGCACGCTCTTACCGCTGGGTGAAGTACTCCATCGAAACCAACAAGGTTGTTCCCCTGCGGCAACGCGAAGCCGCGGCTCACAACGATCAGCTGGCGGCCTGAGCCGGCTCAGCTGTGCTCGCGCAAGAAAGCGACCGTGGAAGCGAGCTCTTCGCTGAAGCGGTCGATCTCTTCAAAGGTGCTGGTGAAACTCAGGCTGGCCCGCGCTGAAGCTGTCACGTCATAGATGCGGTGCAAGGGCTGACAGCAGTGGTGACCACTGCGAATGCAGATCCCGGAGGCATCAATCAGAGCGGCGATGTCGTTGGCATGCACGCCATCCACCAGGAATGTGGCGAGGGCACCACGCTCGGGCTGTTGATCCGGCGTAGGGCCCAAGACCCGCACACCATCAATGGCCTGCAGCCGAGCGAACAGATGCCTGGTGAGCTGCGCCTCCCAGGCCTGAATCGCCTCCAGACCCACCATCTGCAGATAGCGAATCGCTGCCCCCATGCCCACCGCCTCACCAATGGCAGGGGTGCCCGCTTCGAACTTATGGGGCAACACCGCCCAAGTGCTGTGGTCCAGGAAAACGTCCTGAATCATCTCGCCGCCGCCCAGGAAGGGAGGCATCGCCTCCAGCAGCGACTCCCGCGCCCAGAGGAATCCCATGCCGGTGGGACCACAGAGCTTGTGGGACGAGCCGACCAGGAAGTCGGCATCAAGGGCCACCACATCAATGGGCTTGTGAGCCAGGCTCTGGCAGGCATCCACGAGGACGCAGGCGCCAACGGCATGGGCCGCGGGGATGACCTGATCGAGGGGATTGCAGCAACCCAGGGAATTGCTGATGTGCACCAGGCTCACGAGCCGAGTGCGCTCATTGAGCTGGGCCCGAAAATCCTCGAGATCCAGCTCGCCGGAATCGGTGATGCCCACATGGCGCAGCACGCAGCCGGTGCGCTGGGCCAACAGCTGCCAGGGCACCAGGTTGCTGTGGTGCTCCATCACCGTGAGCAGAATTTCATCCCCTTGCTTGAGGTTCGCGTCACCCCAGGTGCGCGCCACCAGATTGATGGCTTCGCTTGCATTGCGGGTGAAGACAATCTCCCGGGGACTGGCGGCATCAATGAAGGCCGCCGTCGTGCTGCGGGCCGCTTCGAAGGCATCGGTGGCACGGGCACTGAGCTGGTGAGCGCCGCGGTGCACGTTGGCGTTGTCGCAGCTGTAGTAGTGCTGCAGCGCCTCGAGCACCTGACGGGGCTTCTGGCTGGTGGCAGCGTGATCGAGATAAATCAGCGGCCTTCCGTCGGGGGCACGCTGCTTAAGAATCGGAAAATCGGCACGATATCGAGACGATAAATCCACAAAATCAGCACTGGATCGTGCTTCAGCAGCGATCGTCATGGGGCGAGACTCTCCATCACGCGCTCCAGGGGGCGCCAGGCCTGCGCAGCAGCAGGAAGCTGGGCAATCACCTCCTGACAGGCACCGCGCAGCAGCAGCGCCGTTGCATCCGCCGCAGCGATGCCCCGACTCTGGAGATAGAACAACTCATCGTCCTGAAGCTGCGACACGGTGGCGCCATGGGCGCAGCGCACATCGTCTGCCACGATCTCCAGCTCAGGTTTGGTGTCCACCCGGGCCCGGCCGGACAGCAGCAGGTTACGGCTCAACTGCGCGGCATTGGTGCGCTGCGCATCGCGGGGAACACTGATGGCGCCGTTAAAAATCGCGTGGGACTGCCCACCGGCCAGGCATTTCTGCAATTGATCCAGCTCCCCCTCCGGCCCGTCGAAGCGCACGGCGGTGTGGGTGGCCAGCTGCTGCTTGGCGCCAGTGACAGCCAGACCTTTAAGCACGGTCTCTGCCTGGCCATCCACCTGCACCACCCGGGGCTCCACCCGTCCCAGGTTCCAGCCCTGAACCACCGAAGTGAGGGCATAGGAGCTGCGGGGCTCCTGCTCAACGGCCAAATGGGCCATCAGCGATGACACCCCATCTGCAGTGGCCAGAACGCCATGGCGGAGTTGGGCCTCCTGCCCCAAATGAACTTCCAGCACATGACTGTGGGCCGACGCCCCCTCTGCCAGCAGCACCTGCATCAGCTCAAGCTCTGCCTTTTCCTCCAACAGCAGCAGCACCCGCGTGGCGTTCAACCCGGCACCCGCCGCCAGGACCAGCTCCAACGGGCCAACCCGTCCCCGCACCCTTAGGGCCAGGATCTGCTGGGCTTTGGCATGGTTTAACTCCACGGGCCAGACCTGGGCACAACCGCAGCGATCCAGGGTGTGGCCGAGGGCCTGCTCGAGTTCTTCGGCGTTCAGCGCCGTGATTCCCTCAGGAAGCACCTGGCCGGCCAGGGGATCATCAAAACCATTGAGCATCAGACGGGTCACACCGTCCAGGCTGGCCGGCAGGGACGTGGACGGTGGCGAGGCACTGACCGGCAATTCCGAAACGGCCGCAAGCCGCTTGAGGTCGGTGAGGCGCCAGGGCTCCTGGCGGCGGTTGGGCAGACCAAGCTGTTCAAGCGCGGCTCGACCGCGCTCTTGCACCGGTGCCAGCACACTGCTCGCCATGGTCAAGCTGCTCCTTGAGCGGCCAGCTCCTGATCGACCCAGTCATATCCAGTCTGCTCCAGCTCAAGGGCCAGCTCCCGTCCGCCAGTGCGCAGGATCCGGCCTGCCGCCATCACATGCACATAGTCCGGGGTGATCTCATCGAGAAGACGCTGGTAGTGGGTGATCAGCAGCGTGGCGTTGTCTTTCGTCGCCAGCTGGTTCACACCACCGGCCACGATGCGCAGGGCATCGATATCCAGGCCGGAGTCGGTTTCATCCAGGATCGCCACCACGGGCTCCAGCAGCGCCATCTGGAGAATCTCGTTGCGCTTTTTCTCGCCCCCGGAGAAGCCTTCATTGACGCTGCGCTCAAGGAAGGCAGGATCCATCTGCACCACCTTGAGCTTGTCGTTCACGTGATCCTCGAAGGCAAAGGTGTCGAGCTCCTCTTCCCCCTGTTTTTCCCGCCGGGCATTAGTAGACACCCGCAGGAATTCCAGGTTGCTGACGCCAGGGATTTCAACGGGGTACTGAAATCCGAGGAACACCCCCAGACGGGCCCGCTCTTCAGGTTCCAGCTCAAACAGACCCTGGCCGCGATAACGAACTGTGCCGCCCGTGACCCGGTAGGCCGGATGCCCGGCCAAAACCTTGGAAAGCGTGCTCTTGCCACTGCCGTTGCGACCCATCACGGCATGGACCTCACCAGCCCTCACCTGTAGATTCACCCCCTTGAGGATGGGCTTGTCCTCAACGGAGGCATGCAGGTCTTGGATATCGAGCAGCAGCTCAGCGTCAGGGCGAATCACGGAAGGCGTCGTTAAAAAACAGAGACAAGGTGGGGGAGGGGATCAGCCCACGGACCCCTCAAGTTTGAGGGCCAGCAATTTGTCGGCCTCAGCGGCGAACTCCATCGGCAGCTGATTGAAGACGTCGCGGCAGAAGCCGCTGACCATCATCGAAACGGCCTCTTCAAACCCGATGCCACGGCTCTGCAGGTAGAAAAGCTGGTCTTCGGAGATGCGACAGGTGCTGGCCTCGTGCTCAATGGCCGCCTGCGGCTGCTGCGAACGGATGTAGGGATAGGTGTTCGCAGCAGCTTGATCGCCGATCAGCATCGAATCGCACTGGCTGTAGTTGCGGGCACCCTTGGCATTAGGCCCCATCTGCACAAGACCGCGGTAGCTATTGCTGGAGCGGCCTGCACTGATGCCCTTGCTCACAATCGTGGAGCGGGTGCGCGGTCCGACATGAACCATCTTGGTGCCGGTGTCGGCCTGCTGGCAGTTGTTGGTGAGGGCCACGGAATAGAACTCACCCACCGAATCAGCACCCTGGAGCACGCAACTGGGGTACTTCCAGGTGATGGCAGAACCGGTCTCCACCTGGGTCCAGCTGATGCGGCTGCGATCACCGCGGCACTGGCCTCGTTTGGTCACGAAGTTGTAGATCCCGCCGACGCCGTTTTCATCACCGGCGTACCAGTTCTGAACCGTGGAATACTTGATTGAGGCATCGTCGAGAGCCACAAGTTCCACCACCGCCGCATGCAGCTGGTTGGTGTCGAACATCGGAGCCGTGCAGCCCTCGAGGTAACTCACGGACGCACCTTCTTCGGCCACGATCAAGGTGCGCTCGAACTGTCCGGTGTCGCCGGAATTGATCCGGAAGTAGGTGGAGAGCTCCATCGGGCACTCGACGCTCTTCGGAATGAAGACGAAGGATCCGTCACTGAACACCGCTGAGTTCAGGGCGGCGAAATAGTTGTCGTTGCTGGAAACAACAGTGCCGAGGTAGCGCTCAATCAGCTCGGGATGCTCTTTGACCGCTTCGCTGAAGGAGCAGAACACCACCCCGTGTTCCGCCAACTTCTCCTTGTAGGTGGTGGCAATCGAAACGCTGTCGAATACAGCATCCACGGCCACGTTGCTGAGGCGCTTCTGCTCACTCAGCGGGATGCCGAGCTTGTCGAAGGTTTCCAACAGCTTCGGATCCACTTCATCGAGGCTGGCCTTCTTCTCCTGCTGCTTGGGAGCCGCGTAATAAATGATGTCTTGGTAATCGATCTTGGGATAACCCAGAGCAGCCCAGTCGGGTTCTTCGAGGGTGAGCCAGTGGCGAAACGCCTTGAGCCGGAACTGCAGCAGGAAATCTGGCTCCTCTTTCTTGGCCGAGATCAGGCGAACGACCTCTTCACTGAGACCCTTGGCGATTTTGTCGGTCTCAATCTCGGTGACGAAGCCGTACTTGTACGGCTGGCTGACGAGATCCCGTGTGGAGGTACTGGTCATTCAGCTCAGCCGGCGGTGGCGTTGATCGTTTCGGTGGTGATGGTCTGCGTCTTCTCAGGGCAAGCGAAGGGGTTGTCCTCGGTGAGGAAGAGCATGCAGTGGCATTCCTTTCGCTCGCGCATCGGAACGCAGGGGCAGTTCCAGAAGGCCTGCGAGACCTCGGCCTCCTTGTCTTCGTAATGGCGACAAGGGCACAGCGCACCGCCCAGATCGTCTTTGTGACGCGCCAGACCCTTCAGAACAACAGCCGTGACGCTGGAGTCTGCACAGAAATAAGTGCCGGTGCGCTGCGCGTAAGTTTCAGCGAACTTGCGGATGACCTCCAGGCTTTCTGCTGTCGGCTCTTGAGGGGCGTCGGACATTTAGGTGGAGGGAGCGGCGAATTACGAAACCCCGCGGTTTCCTTACTGAAAGCCTAGGCCAACAGGCCTCCGGTCAGCGGGCTCCCCATTGTGACCCTCAACACGGCCGACACGCCGAGGCAATTCGGTGGCATCGTGTGGGGAGGTTTCGCCTCCCCATGAGCGCCTCGGCCCCCGCCAACACCCGCGACGCCGTGCTCTCCCTGCTGCTGGAGCGCGGGGAGGAGGACGCTGGCACCCTCGCCGGGGCCGTAGGCATTTCCGTGCAGGCCATGCGGCGGCACCTGCGCTCCCTTGCCGACAGCGGCCTGGTCCGCGCCAGCAGCAATGCCAGCGGTCCGGGTCGTCCCAGCAACCGCTGGTGCCTCACCGACGAAGGACGGGCCCAGTTCCCCGATGGCAGCGGCCGCTTCGCCCTCGGCCTGCTGAATTCGATGCGCAGCCATCTCCCCGAAGCAACCGTGCGCCAGCTGCTGAATCAGCAGGCGGAGTCAAAGGCCAGCCAGTACCGGCAAAGCCTCGGCGAAGCCTCCCTGGAAGCTCGACTCGAACACCTGGCACGGCTGCGCCGCGACGAGGGCTACGTGACGGTCTGCAACCGGGACGACGACGGCATCAGCTGGCGGCTCGAGGAAGCCCACTGCTCCGTGCAGCGCATTGCCGAAGAATTTCCTGCGGTCTGCGACCAGGAATTGCTGCTGATTCGCCGCACCGTGCCGGACTGCCGGGTGGAACGGGTGCATTGGCGGCTCGAGGGGGGGCACGCCTGCGGGTTCCGCATCACCCCGTTGGCGCAGGGCTGATGGCCATCGACAGAGCCGCGATTGAACGCATCGACTCAACCCTGCTGCCCCAGCTGGATCGCCATCACCTGCGAGTGCTGAGCCATTGCCTTGACAGCTTTCAAGCCATGGCTGCTCCCGGGAGCACTAAAGCGATCCCCGACGAAAACCAACGGCGGCGCTGGTGCCAGCAACAACCCGTGGTCGCTGACGATCCGGCATTCCTCCACACCTTGCTGCTGCAACTCAACGCTGCCGCCGACCAGCTGGATCAACTGGCGCTTGAACTGGGCAAGCCTCCATTGGCGCTGACCCTCGACGATCTGATCAGCGCCGCCGAAGCCCGCTGCCGTGGCTGACACGGCTGTCGTGGGTGACACGGCTGTCGTGGGTGACTAGGTCGGGCTGCCATCATCAACTCACTTCCTCAACGCCGGTGATGCTTGAGATCTCGGACGCCCTCAGCTTCTTTCGTCTGAGCTGTGGCCGCTGGACCTCACAACGCAGTCAGCACCACCTGCTGCATCGCCGCGCCGAAGCCGGCGCCTCCTTCATCGTTGTGGAGGAACTGCTCAAGGGCGACGAACGCCTTGCGGAGATCGCCGAACGCAACAACGCCAGCGTTGAGCAGATCGTGGGGGGGTGCTGGGTGCGCTGGAGCGGATCGATGGCCTGGGATCGGGCCGGTGAATCTCATGAAGACCAGACCATGTTCGGACTGATCCCCAAAGACGAAACGGGTCGACGGGGACTGCTGCTGCGGGATCGCGGTTATGCCGAAAAAGCACCGGTGGCGGGCCAGTTCCGCATGGACGACGAAAACGGCCTGATCCTCACGACCGACTACGAAATGATGAGCTCCCTGGAGCGCTTCTGGTTCGCCAGCGAGAACGTGCGGCTGCGCACCAGCACGGTGCAGGGGCTCTCCAACAACGCCTCCTTCTGCATCGAAACCCGGCAGCTGGACGATATTGATCAGCCCAGCCCGGCGAGGGCTTCAAGCGGAGCCGCCCTTGCCCCCTTCGGCTGGTAAGCAGAAGTACCTAGAGAAAGTATTACGGCATGTAATCGCTGCAACAGCAGCTGAAGGGGGCAAGACCGAGCACTTCTACGATCGCTCCCAGTGGATGCTGTAGCTCGCGTGGCCATTCCTCTTCTGGAGTACGCACCGATTACTCAGAACTCTCTGAGGTCAGGTGTTCCGAACCTTCGTGTCGGCTCCGACGAGGGATCCCGGGCTTACTCCCTGGAAATCGCAGACGATCGCGACAATTTCGACACCGTCGTCGAAGCCGGCTATCGGCAGATCTTCTTCCACGCCTTCAAAACTGATCGGGACGTCAACCTTGAGTCCCAGCTGAAGGATGGCCAGATCACCGTTCGCGATTTCATTCGCGGTCTGCTGCTCTCCGACACCTTCAAGCGCACCTTCTACGGATTCAACAGCAATTACAAAGTTGTCCGTCACCTGTGCGAGAGGATCCTTGGCCGCAAAGTGAACGGCAAGGGTGAAGAGCTCTCCTGGTCGATCGTGATTGCGACCAAAGGCTTGGAAGGCCTCGTCGATGTGTTGCTCGACAGCACCGAGTACCTCGACGCCTTCGGTTACGACACGGTTCCCTACCAGCGGAACCGCGTTCTACCCGGCCGAGAGCTCGGTGACACTCCCTTCAACATCACCACCCCCCGCTACGACGAGTACTACCGGAACATTCTTGGCTTCCCCCAACTCGTTTTTACAGGCGGGCCTGCCAAGAGGCTTCCGGAGCGCGCGAAGATCAAAAAGGGTGGGTCTCCGCAGGACTACATGGCCTGGGTGAGCGAAATCGGCAATCCCCGCCGAGTCGGCCCAAGCACCAGCGCCGATATGGACTACCTAACCAAGGTGCCTTATCGCACCATCGGCCGCTGATCCCAGCACCAAACTTGTTGAGAAAAGCGGGGCTTCGGCTCCGCTTTTTTTGTGTGTCTGACTGTGATCCCCGGGATCGAAGTTGATCCAGTGGTCAGCATCCACTGACCCTTGGTCCCCTAACGCATCGAAAAGGAATTTTTCGGATCACAATGATCCCAAACGAAACCTGGAGTTTTTAGACGTGTCCCAAACCCTGTCATCACTGGCACGTCTCACCCTTCGTCAACTGCGTCAGATCGCCAGCGACTTAGGGGTGCCGCTCTACAGCCGCAAAAGCAAGGAGACCTTGGTCGACGAGGTTGCAAAGCGTCAGCAGAAGCGCGGTGGAGACCTGAAGGCCATCGAGGCTGAGCTCAACGCACCACCTATCGGCAGCAGCGAGACCCGCGTGGTGTTCCTGCCGCGTGATCCCCAGTGGGCCTATGTGTTCTGGGAGATTTCGGACACCGACCGGAAGGTGGCCCAGAAAGATGGCGCCAGCCGGCTCTGCCTACGCCTGGCAGACGTGACCGGGATGCAGGACGGCAACGCCCATCCCCATACGCTGCAGGAAGTGCCCGTCGACAGCCACAGCACCGAGTGGTACTTGCCAGTGCCTCTCTGCGACCGGGATTATCGGGTGGAACTGGGCTACCGCATCGGCTCCAACTGGATGTCGTTGGCCTTCTCTTCAGTGGCCCGCGTTCCCGCTCTCCACCCAAGCGAGCAGATCCTTGATCAGTTCGTGCCCTTCAGCCTCGATGCAGCCCCGGCCGAACCGGTTGCAACTCCCGTCGCACCGATTGAATCCAGCAACAGTGGTCTGCATGAGCGGCTCTACCAAAGCGCCACGGTTCACTACCGGAGACGTCGGGTTGGCTCTGAAGAATTCCAAGAAGGCTTCGACACTTCGGCTGACACGTCCGGCTTGAACGACTCAGGTGCTGGACTCTGGGCCAGCGGCCGCAACGAGTCGGGCATTGGTGGCGTAGCTCCTCGCCAACGATCCTTCTGGCTGGTGGCTGACGCAGAACTGATCGTCTACGGCGCCACCGACCCTTCGGCCCGTCTCACCATCGGTGGAGAAGAAGTGCCTCTTTCCACCGATGGCACCTTCCGGATTCAAGTGCCCTTCCGCGATGGCCAGCAGATGTACGGCATCGAAGCCACCGCTTCCGATGGAGAGCAAAAGCGCAACATCACGCTCAACTTTGAGCGCCAGACGCCCGAAGACAACAGCAACCCTGCAAGCGAAGCCCGCGCCGAGTGGTTCTGAACCCTTCTGATCCGAAAGCACCAGCGTCTCTGCGCTGGTTCGTGGCCATCACTCCTCTTGCGGGGGCGATGGTTTTTCCATTGGTCGTGCCCTTGGTGATGGCACGGGTGGGCATTGGAGCCGGAGTGGGCGTCGCCCTCGTGCTGAGTGGACTCTGGTTTGTGGCGATGCTGAAGACCGCGGAGATGCCCCACTGAAGATCGGGGAACTCTGATCAAGGCAAGGTCTTGGTCTCGATGCTGAAGAACACACTGGGATGGGCGGCAGCGGCTCTTGTGTGTGGTGGCTGCAGCCAGGCTGGTTCGGTCGTGGGAATGGCTCCGGCAGAACCGGCGATGCCCGAACAGATCGATGTGGTCTTCAACCACAACGCCAGATCGCACTACCGATCACCCCTCACAGGGGACTGGCGCAATGGTGACGACATGGAGGCATGGCTGATTGACGCCATTGATGGCGCCAACGAGGAGGTGCTGGTGGCGGTTCAAGAACTCAATCTTCCGAAGGTTGCCTAAGCGCTGATCGCTGCACAACAGCGAGGCGTTGACGTTGCCGTGGTGCTGGAGAACAACTACAGCCAGGCCTGGAGCCAACTCCGGCCCAGCCGATTGAACCAGCGAGGCAGGCAACGCTGGCATCAGTTGAACAAACTGGCCGACAGCAATGGAGATGGCAGAACAAGTTCAGAGGAAGCCTTCCTCGGGGATGCCATTGCGCTACTCCAAGCGGCAAACATTCCACTGATTGACGACACCGAAGACGGGAGCAGCGGCAGCGGCTTGATGCACCACAAGTTTCTGGTAATCGACCAAACAACAGTGATTACAGGCAGCGCCAATCTCACCAGTTCCGGCCTCCACGGTGATGCGGACCGGCCCTCCAGCCGCGGCAATGTGAATCACCTGCTGCAGATCAACAGCCCTGAGCTGGCCTTGGTATTCCGCCAGGAATTCGCCCAGATGTGAGGGGATGGCCCAGGTGGCGCGCAGGACAGTCGTTTTGGTCTGCAGAAAGCAAAGGGAAGCGTGCAAACCGTGCAGATGGGGGACATCCGCGTGGATGTGCTTTTTTCACCCCATCCCAAGAAAGATCGGAATCACGGGCTAAACCTATTGGCAGAGCAATTGAAAGCCGCAAAAAAGAGCATTGATATGGCACTATTTGTGTTCTCAGCACAGCAACTCACCAACGCGCTGCGGGAGCAAATGAAGCAAGGCGTTGAGATCAGACTGGTTGCGGATCCGGGGTTTGCAAGCCGCCCGTTCTCAGAAGTGCTCGATCTACTGGGGGTCACCCTTCCAGATCACACCTGCAAGGTGGAAGCTGGCAATCGCCCGCTGGAGCAGGGCCTGAAAGGGATCGGCACCCCTCGCCTCGCCCGCGGCGACAAGCTCCACCACAAGTTCGCCGTGATCGACAACAAAACCGTGATCACAGGATCCTTCAACTGGTCGCCCTCTGCTGCACACACCAACGACGAAACCCTGCTAGCGATCCACTCACCCCAACTCGCCAAACACTTCAACCGTGAGATGGATCGCCTTTGGGACACGGCTGAAATGGGCATCACACCGCACATCCAACGAAAACTCGATCGTCAAAAGATTCGATGCGGGGACGGGGTACTGAGATGATGAAGAGCACTGGCTTCGCTCTAAACTCAAACAAGCGAAGAGAAATGAAGTGGCTGGATTTGGAGGGGAAGCGCATGGAAAAACGAGCAAATCGGCGAAAAAGCCGCAACTGAACTTCCAGAAATGGTTCAACCAAGCCATTTATTCTCACAAGACAGGTCGACTACGAGAAGCCGAGTCGATTTATAAAAAAATGATCGCTGCGGGAACATCCGATCCTGCAGTATTTTGCAATCTTGCAATCCTATGCAAGAACAGCGGCAGAATCAAAGAATCCCTTCAACACTACGAACAAGCCTTAGCTTTCCAGCCGGACGACCCCCAGATCTACAGCAACATCGGCAATTTATACCGAGACATCGGCAAGCTTGATCAAGCACTTCAATTCACATTGAAATCGCTCGATCTTGACCACGAATCATCAACTTTCCAGATGAATCTGGGCAGTATTTACCGAGACCTTGGAGAAACAGATGAAGCCCTAACAGCCACCGTCAAAGCGATCGAGTTGGACGAAGGGAACATCAAAGCGCTGCAAAATTTAAAAAGCCTGGCCAGCGACATCAACATCAATGCATTCAACGGGGACTGCGCCAGAAAAGCCTATGAATTACTGCTTAATTGCAATGACCTTTCTCACCGGAAAATATGTCAATTGTTCATACAAGATTACTTGAACGACATCGAAACAGCCACCAAAGCAGACAACATCATCTCAGACAACAACCAGACTTTTTATCGCCTGGCATCAGACTTGAGATTCAGAAAGTCACTGACATTACTAATCCCACCCCACCAAAAAATCGAGGAGTTCCTCACTCGGCTAAGAAAAGATTTCCTGGTTCAAGCCAAGAGCGACGTCACAATACCTCCCAAGCTGAAACCACTCCTGGAGGCACTGGCAACACAATGCTTTCTGAATGAATACGTTTATTGGCAATCAAACGAAGAACAACAATGGGTCAAAAATCTGATCAAAAAAATCAAGGAAAGCAGATCAGCTTTCAGGAAATATTTGCCCATTATAGGCTGCTACACACCCATCTATGACATCGCCAGTCGAGAAGACATCAACAAGTACCCCATCAATAGCGACGAGAGCAAGGCCTTCATCGACACCCAATACAACGACGTCGAAACAGAGAAGAGCATCAAAGCCCGACTCAATAGCAGTAACGAAATAACGGACAAAATCTCACTTGCAGTCCAGAAGATGTACGAGGAAAATCCATACCCTCAATACAAACATGCAGACCACACCCATCCCCATTTCGCAAAACCAACAGCTGAATTCATCTCCTTAGAAACAACCATTGCCAATCCCTCGTTCAACCATGAACTCCTGGCACCCAACTCCAGGCCGAAGATCCTGATTGCCGGATGCGGAACTGGAAACCAAGTGATCAACGCCAGCCGCTACAAAAATGCGCAAATCACTGCCATAGACATCAGCAAGAACAGCCTGTCGTATGCAGCCAGAAAAACGCAAGGCTACAAGATGCAGAACGTTCAGCTCCAGCAACTTGACATTCTTGATGCAAAATCGCTTCCAAATAGCTACGACGTTATTGAGTGCAGCGGCGTTCTGCATCACATGCAAGATCCTGCCAGAGGGCTGGCAGCGCTCAACAGCAAACTGAAGCCAGGTGGCTACATAAAGATTGGCTTATACAGTAAACTTGCCAGACAGAACGTGACAGCAGCACGAGAGCTGATCAAGAGCCTGGGCATTAAAAGCACGCCAGAGGAAATCAGAGATTTTCGCAGACGAATATTCAACGATGATCAGCACGAACTGAAAAACTTATCGATCCTTGTGAATGACTTCTATTCGCTCTCCGAATGCCGCGATCTTTGCTTTCATGTTCAAGAGCATCAATTCACCACAGAGAGCCTGCAAAAACTTTTAGAGGCTGAAAATCTGGAATTTTGCGGCTTCATGGTGCCAGCAGCAATCAAGATGGCATACCACCGTTCTTTTCCAGAGGACACCAATGGAACATCACTGAGCAATTGGGGAGAATTCGAAAACAACAATCCCACAACTTTTCAAAGCATGTATCAATTCTGGGCTTACAAACCATTTTAGCCGTTTACGGCGGATCCAATCACATCAAGACATCCCAGGGCAATCAAACCACGCAATCATCCAACAAACAGCGATCAACCGTTATCAACAGGCACAATGAAAATTTCGCGCAAAGAAAGAAAATGCAGAAAAGACTTGAACATTCAATCCATGATCAAATACTTTCTTGACCTACCGTCAGTAAATATTGGCTTCAGTTGCTCAGAAGCACGCCAGAATGCTCCCATGACATCCAAGTTCACACGCGTCCTGCTGCTGCTCGCCATTGCTAGTCCGGCAATGGCAGCTGAGCCCTACGAGCCCTGGCCCAGCAAAGATCAATTGCGCAGCATTGAACATGCTGCCTATGCATGTTCTCGCGACAACGCAACGGAAGTGTGCGCGAGGGTTCGTCAGCTCGCAGATCCTTTGATGGATCACTCCAGGTTGCCGGGGCTCTGCAAAGACGTGCTGTGGACGTTGATGGATCAAGCCAAGGTTGCCAACACCAACGACTTCCGGCGAAAAGACAGCATCACCACGACAGCCCGGCGCATCCCCAAGGTGTGCGCCGAACCAGTGATCAAGAAAGAGAAACCCCAGTCGCGTCAGGCATGAGCCTTGGCTGAGCCTCAATCAAAGTCGAAGCTGAACCGTTGGCCCTGCATCAGGGTGGCAACCTCGCCGCGAACGGCATCCATGAACGCCACGCTCACGTCGGGGTGTTTCTTGATCTCGTCCACGAACATCTGCGCATCGGCAGCAGTCAGTCCGTGGCTGCTGATTCTGAAATCAACCTTTCCGCGGAACGTTTCCAGAAGACAGAGTTGATCCGCGTCGAGGGGCTTTGAACCGGGATGGGTGACCTCGATCGAAGATACAGAGGCAATCAGTTGGATGTTGCTGAATCACCAAGTAAATCAAGCAAGGTCTCGGATGTAGCGATCATGTCGCTCATGCTGAGTTTGCTTTCCTGACCAGCAATTTTTGAGGCCAACTCACACTCCGTTGAGGAATAGCCGGAAACATCACAACTGTTGGACAACCTCAAAATGGCATTGGAAAACTTGCCGCGCAGGCATTCTTCCGAACCTGACTGATTGATTACAGCATTGGCCGCAGTCACGGCTTGCTGAGAGGCTTCTTGCAAAGGGAGGGACCGTTTCCAGCTCTGCGATGCGCCAACGGACGACGTCGTGCAAGCCATTGCGACGATCCAGAGCAGCAAAGAGCGATGCATGGTCGACGGACCTGATGCGGGCCAAAGGGTAGCGGCGACAACTGGTCGCGCCTGACGCCTCGCAAACGGATTTCCATGTTTAGGTTTCCCATACACCCCCCAACCGTCGTGATGACCGCCTCGGCCCCTGCGCAACCGACCCAACGCCAGGTGCACCTGGACGCTCCATTCAGCGACCAGAAGCCTGGGACCTCCGGCCTACGCAAGAGCAGTCGCCAGTTCGAGGAGCCCCATTACCTCGAGAGTTTCATCGAAGCATCGCTCCGCACACTTCCGGGTGTGCAGGGCGGCACCCTGGTTCTTGGAGGAGACGGCCGTTACGGCAACCGCCGGGCCATCGATGTGATTCTGCGGATGGGCGCGGCCCATGGCCTCAGCAAGGTGATCGTCACCACCGGCGGCGTCCTCTCGACACCTGCCGCCTCCAACCTGATCCGGCAGCGCAAAGCCATCGGCGGCATCATCCTGTCCGCCAGCCACAACCCCGGTGGTGAGAACGGTGACTTCGGCGTAAAGGTCAACGGCGCCAACGGTGGGCCTACCCCTGCCTCCTTCACCGATGCGGTGTTTGAGTGCACCAAGACCCTGGAGCAGTACACGATTGTTGAGGCGCCAGTCATCCCTCTGGATGCCCCTGGTCTGCACAGCATCGGCGCGATGCAGGTGGAGGTGATCGACGGCGTCGAGGATTTTGTGGCCCTGATGCAGGAGCTGTTCAACTTCGATCAGATCCGCGATCTGATCCGCAACGATTTCCCGCTGGCCTTTGATGCCATGCATGCCGTCACCGGGCCCTACGCCACCCGCTTGTTCGAGGAGCTTTTGGGTGCACCGGCGGGGAGCGTGCGGAACGGCACACCTTTGGAAGACTTCGGCAACGGTCACCCCGACCCCAACCTCACCTACGCCCACGACCTGGCTGAATTGCTGCTCGAGGGTGACGACTACCGCTTCGGAGCAGCCTGCGACGGCGATGGCGATCGCAACATGATCCTGGGCCAGCGCTGCTTTGTGAATCCCAGTGACAGCCTTGCTGTGCTCACCGCCAACGCCACGATGGTTCCGGCTTACGCCAACGGCCTGACAGGTGTGGCCCGCTCGATGCCCACCAGTGCTGCGGTGGATGTGGTGGCCAAGGAACTGGGGATTGACTGCTTCGAAACCCCAACGGGTTGGAAATTCTTCGGCAACCTGCTGGATGCCGGCAAGATCACCCTCTGCGGTGAGGAGAGCTTCGGCACCGGGAGCAACCACGTGCGCGAAAAAGACGGTCTCTGGGCCGTGCTGTTCTGGCTTCAGATCCTGGCAGAACGCCGCTGCAGCGTGGCCGAGATCATGGAAGAGCACTGGAAGCGCTTCGGACGCCACTACTACTCGCGTCACGACTACGAGGCCGTCGCAAGTGATGCCGCCCATGATCTCTACGACCGCCTCGAATCCATGCTGCCGAGCCTGGTAGGCCAAGCCTTTGCCGGACGCAAAATCAGCACAGCTGACAACTTCAGCTACACCGATCCGGTTGATGGTTCTGTGACAACGGGCCAGGGTTTGCGCATCCTTTTGGACGACGGCAGCCGAGTGGTGGTGCGTCTCTCCGGAACAGGCACCAAGGGCGCCACGATTCGGATCTACCTGGAGAGCTATGTGCCCAACAGTGGCGATCTCAACCAGGATCCCCAGATCGCCCTGGCCGAGATGATCAGTGCCATCAACGACCTGGCAGAGATCAGGCAGCGCACGGGTATGGATCGCCCAACCGTGATCACCTGAGCCCATCAGGCTGTGACGATGCAAGAAGGACGCCTTCCCTGGCCAGAGGGAGGCGTCGATCTGAAAAGAAAAACGAAATTCAGCGCCAACCAACCCAAAGACATCATAGGAAGGATCGATACAACGATAGAAAAGACCGCATCGATATACAATCCACAAATAACTATCGTCAAATGAAATCTTTACTCAAAAAATCACCAGCAATCGCTCTAGCATTTTCTATAAATGCGAATGTTGCACAATCGCAGCAGTTTTATTTCAACGCCAACTGCGTTTCGCAAATTGAACTCGAAGAGCAATGCAACGTGAGTTTCTTGCGCAGATCCATGTCAGCCAGATTTGACACGGGCAGAGCAACCAAAATCAAATACAGCAATATCCAAGCCTGGAATTACACCGACTCAACCAAGCTCAAGATGGATACAGAGCTGGCGGCTCGGATCGATATCATAGGGCTTCTGTTCAAGAAAGCTGTTCATCGCCACGTCTTCAGCATCAACTACAGAGACGACTTTGGAGACAAGCAGAACATGATTGTGAACTTCAGCGATTCGCAATACGTCAACCCGATGCTCGCCGCCCTAAGACGCAAGGCCTCATCAGCGGAAATCAATTAAAAAAAGGGGCCCATCCGGCCCCATTGATGAAACCATTACTCTACGAAAATCAGTCAACTTTATCCGAAATAAAGTCTACAGCCTGGAAGATCGCGTCATATAACGCACCCTTCGCCATGGCAGACATACCGCCGGTCGAAGAAGTTGCTCCATAAGAGTAGGAGTAACCAGAAGAGGTCTTCTCGTCTCTAACCGCGCCTTCAAAGCGCTTGGCACCAATAATATCTTCTTCCTTGATGCTGATGATGTCGATCTTCAACGTCACTGTTGCACTTGACTTTGTCTTCGTCTTCGTAGAACGCGCAAACATTCCCACCACCGGAACAAACGCAGCAGGATTTGCTCTCGTCTCAGTACTAGAGCTATCCGTCTGGTTCAAAATGACAGGACGAATGATATATCGAGCCCCAAGAGTTTTACCAACTTCCATCAACTCGGGAATGAAAGAGTCATTGGTAAGGTCTGCCCGATTAAGACCTGTCTGACCAAATTTCTTGTTCATGGCGGCATTCACCTTGAACCAGGAAATCGTAGTCGCGCCAGCTTCACGAATCGAATCATTCAAAACTTCGGTTGCAAATTCGTTGGTGGTGCTCATTGAGCCACCTGCAGATCCGTACTGCATCGAAGAACCTGACTTATCAAAAACAGGCATCACAACGAATTTTGCCCTCGTGATGAAGCGAATGCTGCGGAGTGCATCCTCTGCACTTGCGGAAGGCTGAACAGGGGCGGCTGTGTCATTGGAGCGTGTGTTTCTCTCCGATCCAGGCACCTGAGCTAGCTGCTGAGGCGCCACGAAAGAACTCGAGAAACTTGCAGAATTTGCATAAACCGCCCCAGCGGGAGCAGCTGCCGCTGAAGACATAGCAAGTAAAGAGAGAGTCGCGGCGAAGCCCTTCAAAACACTGATATAAGCTCGCGATAAAATATCACACAATTGTAGTAAGGATTGTCATGCGCCTTTCAAGCATCGCTTTAGCTCTCACAACCATCGGTGCAACTCTCGTACCGGTCATGGCAAACATGCCGGATTCAGCCGCAGGCAGCTTCAAAGTGGAAGCACTTTGCACAATCTCCAATGCCTATGCGACATGTCATCCGCAAATCAACGGCAACCGACTGATCATCAACTTTCCATCAGAACTCGTGGTTCTTGACAGAGACGAAGTCAAAAGTATTGACCTCTATGACAGCCGGCGCCGTGAATTCATCCGCTTCTTCAAAAAAACAGGTGATATTGATTTCGCCATCTCATTCCTGGAAGGGAATGAAACCAGAACCGGTTTCATCAGATTCAAGAACAACAGATCAGCCCGCAAATTTTACAAACAGCTTGTCGAATACAACCCGGCATTATTCAAATCACTAGTGAACATCGAGGTTTATTAGTCGTACTCAGCGACGCTTGCCTCGGTTGGAATTGTTATGTCGATAGGCAGGATCGGTTGCTTCCTCCTGCAACTGACGCATCGTCTCGATGGCGAAGCCGCCGAGGCCTCCCGATGTGAACACCATTAGATAGAAGAGGCGCAGTCGACCGACTGCGATCTCGGCAGGACTGTTGTCGATCAGCACCTTGAGGAAATAGGCCACCCCCAAACCAAGACCGGCACCGATGGCCACTGCAATCAACACACGCGTGCCACTGAAGGATTGGTGCTTATTCACCTCGGTTTTCGACTCAGCCATCAGCTCGGTTACGGGGTGGGGGTAGGACCGTCCTCGGGAGGCTTTGCATCGGCCTCTCCCAGCAACGTCTTCATCACGACGTAGAAGACAGGAACCACAAGGGTGGAGAGGAAGGTGGCCACCAAAAGACCACCGAACACCACCAGACCCAGGGACGACTGACTCTGAGCTCCAGCACCACTGGCCAGCATCAGGGGCAGGAAGCCGGTGAGGGAAGAGATCGCCGTCATCAGAATCGGCCGCAAACGCGACTTGGCGGAGAACTTGGCAGCCTCCAGCGCCGACTCGCCCTCACCCATCTTCTGATTGGCCAGGTCGACGATCAGAATCGCGTTACCTCCTGCCAGACCGATCAGCATCACAAGGCCCACCTGGGCGTAGATGTTGAGCACCTGGCCGGCACCGCCGAGGAACACCAGGGCCCCCAGCAACGCCGTCGGCACCGTCAGCAGGATGATGATCGGGTCCGTGTAACTCTCGTACTGAGCCGACAGCACCAGGAACACCGCCAGGATGCCGAGCGCGAAGATCACCACCGCCAGGGATCCGGCTTTCACCTCTTCGCGGGAGATACCGGTCCAGTCGAACCCAAGACCCTGGTAACTGCCCGCATTGAAAATCTGCTTCATCGCCCCGATCGCCTGACCGGAGCTGTTGCCTTCTTTGGGGGTGCCGTCGATCTTGATCGAGCGGTAAAGGTTGAAGTGGGGAATGACGCTGGGCCCCACCGTCTGCTTCACGGTGAAGAACTCGGAGAGGGGAATCTGCTCCCCCTTGGCATTGGCGACGTAGATGGCCGACAGCCGCTGGGGAGTGGCCCGGCTGACCTCATCGGCCTGCACATACACCCTGCGCACCTTGCCCTCCTGGAAGGTGTCATTCACGTATTGCCCACCGAAGTTGACGCTGAAAACAGACATCGCGGAGGCGAAATCGACACCGAGCGAAGCCATCTGCTCCCGGTCCACATCAATCTTGTATTGCGGAGCCTGGGGGGAGAACAGCGTGTAAACCTGATTGAGAACGGAATCGCTGTTCGCCGTCTGAATGATCTGCTGAGCAGATCCGAAAAACTCATTCAACGAATAGACGCCGCTGCTCTGGTCGAGCAGCTGGAACTCGAAGCCACCACCGGTGCCATAACCGGGAATCGACGGGGGCTCAACAACAAACACCCGACCCCCATCAATCGCGCTGTACAACTTGGCGTTGAGACGCTTCACCACCGCTCCCACGGTGTGGTCCTTGCCGGGCCGATCATCCCAGTGGTTCATCCCGATGAAGAACAGACCCTTGTTGGGCGCGTTGCCATCGAGGCTGGCGCCGCTGAACAGGGCGGCTGAGGCGATGTCCTCCTCGGAGCGCAACACCTCCGCCACCTGACGGTTGATCGCCAGTGTTTTCTCGTTGGAGACACCCTCAGGAGCCTGCACGAAACCAATGGCATAGCCCTGGTCTTCGATCGGCACGAATCCACCTGGAATGCGGGTGAAGGCGAATCCCGTCAGCAGAATGCCGGCCGCCAGGGCCGCCATCACAATCGGACGGGCTTTGAGCACGGCGTTGAGGATCGAGGCATAGCGCTTCTCAAAGCCGCCATACAAACGATTGAAGTTGGTGAAGATCACCGGGATGAAGTAGCCAACGACTCCTCCAATGGCGGTGAACAACACCACCGGAATCGGATTGGAGATGATCACCCCTGTGGTGATCACACCCACCGCAGCACCACCAGCGGTGAAGGGAAGACGCAGGGGCAGACCGCTGATCTTGCCCGCGAAGAAGCCGACCAACGCACCGATCACCGTTGGGATCAACGCTGCTGCCGCTCCGTTGCCAGCACTGAGCAAGCCGTAAATGAAACCAAGCACCACGCCGGCCGTGGCGTACTGATTGCGGCTGAGCTCCTTGGTCTCGCGAGACAACAGCAGGGCCGACAGCATCGGCGAGAAGGTAAGGGCGTTGAACGTGGAGATGCCGATCGAGAAAAGGATCGTGGCGGCGAACTGCTTGTAGATCGTTCCGGTGGCACCCGGGAAAAACAGCACCGGCAGGAACACCGCCATCTTCACCAGGGAGGTGGCGATCACAGCCCCGAACAGCTCATCCATGGTTTCCATGGCGGCCTGCACCGAGGTCATCCCTTCCGCCTTCTTGGCGGAGGTGTCTTCCACCACGGTGATGGCGTCATCCACCACAAGGCCAGTGGCCAGCACAAGACCAAACAGCGTGAGCTGGTTGAGGGAGAAACCGAAGGCCAGCACGAGGGCAAAAGTGCCGATCAAGGCCACCGGAATCGCAATGGCCGGAACCAACGTGGCTTTCCAGTTCTGCAAGAACAGGAACAGGATCAGCACCACCAGGATCACTGCGTCCCGAAGGGAGTTGGTCACACCTTTGATCGACTGATTGATGAAGTCGGTGGTGTCGTAAATCTTCTGGACCCCGAGGCCAACCGGCAGGGTTTGCTCGAACTCATTGAGCACTTCCTTGACGCCATTGGAGACCTCGATGGCATTGCTTCCGGAGAGCTGGTAAATCGCGATGCCAACGGAAGGTGTGCCTTTGAGATCCATGGCATCAATGCCGTAGGTCTCACCGCCGAGCTCAACGCGGCCCACATCCTTGAGCCGCACCAAGCCACCGGCATCAGTGGTTCTGAGAATGATGTTTTCGAACTCCTGGATGCTGGTAAGACGTCCCTGCAGCTGCACCGTGAAGGTGTATTCCTGACCTTCAGGGGCAGGGGCGCCGCCGATTTTGCCGGCAGGCACCAGACGGTTCTGACTTCGCAGCTGGTTGACCACATCGGTGGCCGTGAGGTTGTTGGCGGTCAGCTTCTCGGGGTCCAGCCAAAGGCGGAAGGCGATCTTGCGGTTGCCGAAGTAGGTGACATCGCCGACGCCCTTCACCCGCTTGACGTTGTCGGTGAGGTTTTTATCGAGGTAACCACTGATCGTCTCCACCGAGTATTCGGTCTTGGAGGGGTCTTCGTTGACGAAGTTGTAGACGAGCAGGATCGAGTTGGAGGCCTTGTTCACCGTCACACCCGACTTGCGCACCTCCTCCGGAAGCTGAGGTTCTGCCAGGGAGACGCGGTTCTGCACATTCACCTGGTTGATGTTGCCGTCGGTGCCACTGTCGAACGACACGGAGATCGAACTCACACCGTCCGACGAGCTGTTGGAGGTGATGAAGTCCATGTTCTCCACCCCGTTGATCTGCTGCTCGAGCACGGAGGTCACCCCCTGCTCAACAGCAACCGCATCGGCACCCACATAGGTGGCCTGCACCTTCACCGTGGGAGGAGCAATATCAGGAAGGTTTTCGATCGGCAGGATCGGAATCGCGATCAAGCCGACGATCACGATCAGCAGACTGCAGACCGTGCTGAGAACAGGCCGGGTGATGAAATTGTTGGAAGCAGACATCGATCAAACTCAGTTCGCCTTGGCGGGTTGCACCAGCACGGGCATGCCGTGTTTCAGGTTGAGCAGATTGGTTGTGGCAACCATCTGATTGGCATCAAGGCCTTTGGTGATCGGATACAGCTGGTTCTCCAATTCGCCCACCGTGACCGGCGTCTGCAGGGCGAACTTGGCATCAGCAGGGAGTTTGCCGGCCTTGATTCCCTTCTCCAGCTTCTCGAGATCAGCCTTGCCAGGATTCTCTTTGAGTTCCGCAAAGCTGCCGACACGGAAGACGAAGCTCTGACCGGAGGTCTGGGTGACAGCGGCGAAAGGAACGGCCAATTGTTTCTCAGCCTTGATCTGCACCCGGGTGCGCAGACGCTGGCCATCCTTCAGTAGCCCATCAGTATTCGCGAAGACCGCCTTCACCAACAATCCCTGAGTCTGCTTGTTAACCCTTGGGTCAATCGAGCCGACTTCCCCGGTCGCCATCAACTCATCACTGCCCGGAGCGCTAAGCAACACTGGCTGCCCCAGAGCTAGACGCGTCGAGAACACCGCCGGCACCTCCACACGTGCTTCCAGTTCGTTGTTCTGCACGAGGCTGGTGAACACCTGGCCTTGCTGAATCACGTCGCCCACCTTCACATTCACGTCAGCAACCGTGCCGGCGGATGGTGAAGTGAGATTGCTGTAGTCGAGCTCCGCCTGGGCTGAGATGTATTGGGTGCGATAGCGATCCAAGTCCTTCTGCGACGCAGCGCCCGTCTCAGCCAAGTAGGCGAAACGCTCATAGTTGGCCTTGGCGTTGTCGGCTTTGGCTTTCTTCTCGACTTGATCGAGCACCACCAACAGCTGACCTGGCGCAACTTCATCACCCTGGCGAATCTTCAGCTCCAGAATCCGTCCTCCCGACTGGGCGGCGAGCTCGACAAGATTGCTGGCCTCCAACGTGCTAACGGTGTCAACACCTTCAGTGAATTCAGCCAACTGGGTGGAGACGGCCTGCACCTTCGGCGACGGCGGCTTCGGCGCTTCGCTCTTGCAGGAACTGACCGTGATCAGAGCCGCGAAAGTGATCAGAAGACGCTGCGGATGACGCACGGCAAAATGTCTTTTGCCGGATTATGCAGAGTTCCTCAGAGCTTGTCCGGAAAGGTTTCGACGTCTCGAAACAGGCCTGCAAAAAGATTCGATTTGGACCAGCTCAAGCGCTGATTGAGAACGTCAGGGACACTGGGGCATCGCCGATTGTTCGTTGGGCCAGGACCTCTTCGCTTTTCACGGTGAGCAGCAACGGAGGCGGCTTGCTCCTTTGGCAGACCGCATGCGTCCGCGCACGCTGGAGGAATTTGAGGGCCAGAGCGGGATCCTGGCCGACGGACGGCTCCTACGCCGTGCCATCAAGGCTGATCGAGTCGGCAACCTGATCCTGCATGGCCCGCCCGGGGTCGGCAAAACCACCTTGGCGCGGATCATCGCCAACCACACCCGAGCTCATTTCAGCAGCCTCAATGCCGTGCTGGCGGGCGTCAAAAACTTACGGACCGAGGTGGATGCTGCACGCCAACGTCTTGAACGGCATGGCCTGCGCACGATCCTATTCATCGACGAAGTGCACCGCTTCAACAGCGCCCAGCAGGATGCGCTGTTGCCATGGGTGGAGAACGGCACCGTCACCCTGATCGGCGCCACCACAGAAAACCCCTATTTCGAAGTCAACAAGGCGCTGGTCAGCCGCTCGCGGTTGTTTCGTTTACTGCCTCTGGAACCAGAGGATTTACAGCGGCTGCTGCAACGCGCCCTTGCAGACAACGAGCGGGGCTACGGCGACCGTGCCATCGCCATCAGCAGCGATGCCGCCAACCACCTCGTTGATGTAGCGGGCGGCGACGCTCGCAGCCTGCTCAATGCCCTGGAACTGGCGGTGGAGAGTTCCGAACCCGATGGCGACGGTGTGATTCAGATCAACCTGGCCATCGCCGAGGAATCGATTCAGCAGCGAGCTGTGCTCTACGACAAGCACGGCGATGCCCACTACGACACGATCAGCGCCTTCATCAAATCGCTGCGGGGCTCCGATTCCGATGCGGCGCTGTTCTGGCTGGCACGCATGGTGGAAGCCGGTGAAAACCCCCGCTTCATTTTTCGGCGGATGTTGATCGCAGCGGGCGAAGACATCGGCCTGGCCGACCCGCAGGCCATCGTTGTAGTGGAAGCCTGTGCCGCGGCCTTCGAACGGGTAGGGCTGCCCGAGGGGCTTTATCCCTTGGCCCAAGCCGCGTTGTACCTGGCGAGCACAGAAAAGAGCAACAGCGTTCTGGGCTTCTTTGATGCCCTCAAAACCGTGCGCGATGCGCAGAAACAAGACGTGCCCGGGCATTTGCGCGATGCCAACCGGGATGGAGCCGCCTTCGGCGATGGCGTGGGCTACCGCTATCCCCATGCCTACGCCGAACACTGGGTAGAGCAGCAATACCTCCCCACAGCCCTGCAAGGCGAGGTGTTCTGGCAGCCCGGAGAACTCGGGTGGGAGGGGGAACGTCGCCAGCGGATGGCGGAACGCCGGGCAGCCCAACTCGCCGCGGCCGCTGAGCTGGCGGCCGACCAGCCTTTGCTGTTGAGCAGCGGACCCGAACGTCCTGGCGTGGACCGCTGGGTGCAGCGCCAATTGGGGCAGGAAGGAGAACGGCTGCAGCGCCTGCGCGAGCGGCTCTGGCGAGAGATCCCCTGGACCCGTCGAGATCGGGTGCTGCTGCTGGGGATGCGGTCGCTGATCTGGGCTCTCGATCCATTGAGGGCTGCCCCGGAGGGAGGCGTCACCATGCTCTGCGACAACGATGCCGACCGCAGCCGGCTGGAAGCGCAGATGGATTTGCTCGAGCCGGAGCATCGGCCCGACCTGTTGACCGGCAGCCTCGATGCTCTGCCACCGAGCCAAGCCTTCGACTGGATCGGAGGACGGCTCGCCGCTGCCGATCTGCAAGGTCAGAACTGGACGGCGCTGCTGAAAACAATCAACCAACATGCCGAGCCGAAAACGGGCTTACGGCTGCTGATCAGCCGCGCCGAACTGGGGCCCGCCGGTGCATTGCTGCAAGACGACGATCCAACAGAACTGTTCAGCGATCTTGTGGCTCAAGAACAACAGTGGCTTGAGCGGCAGCAGCGGCCAGAAGAGTTATTGAAGAAGGCTGGCTGGCAGCTCCGTTGTGAGGAGTGGCTTGAACATCTCACTCTTCCAGGGGGCACGGAACTGGCTGAGCGATGGCTGGCCGAAGGGTCGCCCTACCGGCAGGCCATGGGGGAGATCAGCACGGAAGTGCTGACGCAGTTGCGCCAATCGTTGAACGGCCTGGGCGAAGGTGGTTTAAGGCTGCCAATGCGCCATCAGCTGATCCAAGGCGAGCGAGGCACGCCATAAAAAACCCCGGCCAAAGCCGGGGCTGAAGGCAAAGGGCTCAGTGCCTGATCACCAGAGGGGACGGGCAGGAGCGACGTAGGCGGGGCGAGCAGCGGGCTCGGGCAGCACGGAGTTGGCCTGAATGCAGGCAGGCAGGAACACGTACCAGGAGAGCAGCGAGGTGCACTGGGCGTCTCCTTCGCAATGATTGGGAGCACAGACGTTCTGGGTGCCGTCGTAAGTGCCGCAGATGTCAGCCAGACGGAAGTCCACGGGCAGCTCAGCCATGATGCCGGCGGAAGAGATTTCACCGTCGATGGAGTCGGCGATGATCGCGGACCGCAGAGCCACCACGGAAGTGGGCGTCATCGTCCAGTAGGGGAAGTAAGAACGGGTCTGATCCATAAGGAACTTGACGCCGTCATTGGAGTACAGGAAGCGGGACACGCCGATGATGTCAACGGCATAGGTTTTGGTCATGCCTTCCTGAATTTCCTCGGCAGTCCAACCGGAGTTGCTGATGCCGGCATCCAGGGCACGGTCGTTGATTTCACCAGATTTAAAGAAAGCCTTGAAATCCTTGGATGTGGTGGTCCACACGGCGCCACCGGTGTTCCAGCGAACGGGACGCTTGGTGCCTGCTCCAGCGGGAACAGCCAGAGCAGCGAGGGAGGCGCCGGCCAGCAGGCCAACGGCGGGACGAGAAAACACGAGACGAGCAAAGGGCGCATCAATAAAAAAATTAGCCCCCTCAATCAGAAATGCCGACATCACCAAATTGCTTAAGAATCGGGAAACATTGAGAGAACTACTACCGAGCAAAAGAGACATGTAAGTCTCGGCAATTCAGCTCGATCTGGACCTTCTCGAAAACAAGAAGTCAGAGAATATTACCCGAACCAGGCCATCTAGAAAACATCGATGGGCTGAAAATATTTCGCCGGGGAGATCTACCTGAAACCCAACACTGGGGATCAGTTTTTTCCTAAAGAGGACTCAAAAGTGGAACGCTGTGATCACTTCAAAGAGATGCGTTGCCAACCATCCGGACAATGCCCTGCCTCGGCCTGGCCGATTCCCTCCCGATACCCTCAGCAGTGATGAATCCGCAGCCGACCACCGGAGCGCGCCACCTCTGCCGTATAGGCCTCCGTGCCGTGATGGGGCTCAAGCCACAAACGAGTCTGAACAGCGTCGCGATCCACCGTCGCCAGCAACTGCGGTCCTGCAGACAGGCCCAGATCCTGGAGCAAGCCTAAAATTCACCCCATAAGTGGCGCGTCATCTGGGTAAAGGTGAATTCCTTCAGCAGGGCTTCGGCTTCGCTGCGTTGATGCAGGGTGATTTCGCGCTGCATCAGCAGCCGACTGAGATTCGCCTGCGACGACTGAGAAACAGCGTGATCCAACGAGAAACCATGACGCGGCGCAACAAGTGCGCTCAACCCCATGGCCAAAAGGCCCAGAGCCGCCAGGGAGCGCGCGATTTGCTCGACCTGGATCCGCGACGCCATGGCCCAACAGCTGCAGGTTGATTGCAACGTAGGCAGCACGAACAGTCTTGTCCTGAGGGCCGTACGCTGCCGCCACTGATCGAGCCCTTTCCGTGAGCCTGCAAATCGGCGACGCCGCCCCCGACTTCACCCTTCCCGACCAAAACGGTGATTCCATCAGCCTCGCGTCACTGCGCGGGAAGAAGGTTCTTCTGTACTTCTATCCCAAAGACGACACCCCAGGCTGCACCAAAGAAGCCTGCAACTTCCGCGACCGCTGGGAGCAACTGAAAGCCAACAACATCACCGTTCTGGGCATCAGCAAGGACGGAGCCACCTCCCACAACAAATTCATCAATAAGCACGAGCTGCCCTTCACCCTGCTCACCGATGAGGAGCCCTGTGCCGTCGCCAGCCTCTACGAAAGCTATGGGCTGAAGAAGTTCATGGGGCGCGAATATATGGGAATGATGCGCCACACCTTCCTGATTGATGAAGAGGGAAAACTGGAGCGGATTTATCTCAAGGTGAAAGCTGCCACCATGGCCGACACACTGATCAGCGATCTCGGCCTGAGCTGAGCCCAGCACCCAGGCTCAGCAATGCTTGCAACTGAAGATCACCCTCCAGCTGCAACAACTTCGTTGCACCGGTCCAATGTTGCTTCAACAGGTCAGCGTCACCACCGCAGATCCACAACAAGCCTTGGGCGTGCTGCTGAGCCGCTGCAATGGAGGCCAACATTGCCTCCAGCACACCGCGCTGCATGGCAGCCACGGTCTGTTGTGGAAACACCTCCTGCAGAGCGTCGTTGCTGGGCACCTCCGGGGTTGAAGGCAAGCCGAGGGTTCCCTCGGCCATGGCCTGGAGTTGGAGCCGATAGCCCGGGATCAGCTGACCACCTCCAAAACAACCGTCCGCCGTCACCCGGGTGAGGCTCAACACGGTGCCGGCATCCACGAGCAGTAACCCCCTGGAACAGTCGAGCTGTTG
Organism: Synechococcus sp. CC9605; assembly: GCF_000012625.1. Classification (NCBI taxonomy): domain Bacteria; kingdom Bacillati; phylum Cyanobacteriota; class Cyanophyceae; order Synechococcales; family Synechococcaceae; genus Synechococcus; species Synechococcus sp. CC9605. Next base: position 2,114,974 of record NC_007516.1, read on the forward strand.
CTCCTGACTGCAGCGCCAGGCCATCCAAGCCCCGAGAGCTCGGTCCACACCCAACCAAGGAGGAGCCTTTGGCAAGGGCACATCCTCAAGGCGAATGCGCAGATCCTGGTGGGCCATGAGCGACTCGGGCACCGGAGCCACCGCCGCCCAGATCGGAGGGTCGTTCCCGATGCGACCAGGTTCAGGAGGCCCGTGATCGACACGTACATCGTTGTCTTGACGCTGGGCCCAATGCCAACGGCTGTTGCCAATCAGCAGAGCGCGACCGCCGCCCCGTTCAGACCCCGTCACTCAGATGCCATCGCCCATCAGCCCTTCGTTGGCCTCCTGGGGCACATGAATTCCACACTCCTGCTTCAACCCGCCGAAGCGGGTGTCGCGGCCACTCAGATCTCCCACGTCCGGGCCACTGGAATGCCAGTCGCCAACGGTGGAATAGCCCTGCTCGAACAATGGGTGCTGGGGGAGGTTGTTCGATTGCATGTAGTAATAAACGTCTCGCTGCGTCCACTCGAGCAAGGGGCGCAGGGACCAACGCTCCCGAATCGGATCCAAGGCGGTCATCGAGCGGCGGTGATCGGTCTGCCCTCGACGCACGCCGCTGGCCCAACAGCGCGTCTCTAGATCGTTGAGCGCACGCTCTAGGGGTTCAACCTTGCGAATCCGGTGATAGGTCTCGAGGTCTTCGACGCGACCGGACTCCCAGAGCCGCCCGTGCAGGGCCTCCATCCGAGCCGGGGACATCTCGCTCTGACTCACCACCAGACGAATCCTGAGTTGCTGGGTGAGTTGAGCGGCGTAGGTGTAGGTATCAGGAGGCAAATAACCGGTATCGATCCAGATCACTGGCACCGCATCACCCCCGGGGAGGGTGCTCAACATGTGCAAAAGCACAGCCGATTGGATCCCAAAACTTGTGGTGAGAGCAAAGTTCTCCCCGAACTGCTCCAATCCCCAGGCCAAACGCTGCTGCGGCTCCATCGACTCCAGCAGCTTGCGCCCTTCGAGCAACTCGTTTTGCACCGCCATGGACACCATGGCCTCAGGAGCCTCCTTCATCACGCCATCTTCCCCTGTCATGGGACCGGGTGTGGTTCCTATCGTTTGTGTACCAGCAGATCCCTTCATGCGTTCACCCTCGTCCCCAACGGATGCCGTGGTGATCGTTGGCGGTGGATTCGGTGGACTGTTCACGGCACTTGCTCTTCAGCGACGACAGCCCAACTGCCCCATCGTTCTGATCGAACCGCGGGATCGCTTTCTGTTTCAACCGCTGCTGTACGAACTGCTCAGCGATGAACTTCAAGGCTGGGAAGTAGCCCCCCGCTACGACCAACTGCTGAACAACGGCATCTGCTGGATCCAAGACAGCGTTGTTGGTGTCGACCTAACCAGCCAGACCATCGAATTGGCCTCCGGAGACCGCTTGGGGTGGTCACAACTGGTGCTGGCAACGGGCTCGAAAGGCAATGATTTCGGCATTCCAGGCGTCAAGGAGCACAGCTCCGGCTTCCGTGACCTCAGCGATGTGAGCCGCCTCAAGCAATGGCTGAACAACCTGCACCAGCAACGGGGTGAAGCGGCCGGACTGATTATTGTTGGCGCGGGACCCACCGGCGTGGAGCTGGCCTGCAAGCTGACGGATCTGATCGACGGTGCTGCCAGCGTTCGACTGGTGGAGATGGGCGATGAAATCCTTCCCGGCAGCACAGCCTTCAATCGTGAGCGGGCCCAGGCCGCGCTGGAACGCAAAGGGGTGGTGGTCCAACTCAACACCAGCGTGAGCGAAGTGAAATCCAGCACCGCGGTTCTTGCCGATGGTGCTGTTCTGCCTCACGCAGGTTTGGTCTGGACCGCAGGAAGCAGCCCCTCCATCCCCCCCATCTCACCCACACCTGTACTGGAACGGGGGCGTCTGGCCATTGACGATGACCTGCGCCTGGTGAGCAGCGCCAACACATTCGCCCTCGGGGATCTCTCAGCCCGGCCTGGTAGCCCTTGGCCCGCTAGCGCCCAGGTGGCGATGCAACAGGGCGATGCCACTGCCGCAGCCATCGCGACGTTGCGCATGGACCAAGAACCACAACCCTTTGAATTCGAGGACCGAGGCGAAATGCTCAGCCTCGGTGTCGGTGACGCCACCCTCACGGGCATGGGGCTCACCTTGGCTGGCCCCTTGGCCTTCCAGTTGCGACGAGCCACCTACCTCACCCGTCTGCCAGGGCTCTCCCTGGGTCTGCGCTCGGCAGGCGCCTGGTTGCTGAACCGTTGAAGCAATCCCACCTCGGCGGGCGTTGCCGTGGTCTGCGCCCAAGCCAGCAACGGCAACTGGAGCGATTAAGCCATCGCCGCCATCCTGAAGACTGCGGCGCCGATCTGCTGAGCCTCGAACGCTTGGCAGACCTGGTGCTTGATCTGGAGATGCCACTGCATCTGGTGCTGGACGGCCGTGGTCTCTGCCGCCTGCTCTGGCTGGGGCCTCTCACCGGCAGCGATTCGCTGCTGCAGCATCTGCCGGCAACCCCGCGACGGAGCAGCGGGGGATGGCGACTGATCAGCTGCCCTTTCGCTCGCAAAGGGCTGCCCCACGATCCCCGCGACGCTGTGGTCGCCCTCGACATCGCTCCTCGACACTGGCTGCGCTTTGCACCGTGCCCAGCCGCCGATGGAGCTCGCCCTGCCGAGCTCCTGATCCCGGACCCGTCGCAAGCCGATGGCTGGAGGCCGTTTGAACAGGGCGACCTTCGGAACCTTTGTCTCCTCACGCCAGACGAACCCCAACCGCAGAACAGCAGCGCTGCGGCCGGAGACGAGCGGGTGCTTCTGCTCACGCTGATCAGTGGCGATGAACGGCGCGACCAGCGGGATCTGGCTGAGCTAGAAGGCCTGGTGCGCAGTGCCGGTGCCGAACCGGTGGCCCGGACCAGCCAGCGCCGGGGCCAAACCAATCCCCAGACGATCTGGGGCTCCGGGAAACTTCAGGAAGCGGCCCTCGAGATCCGCCGCTGCCAGGCCTCCCTCGTCATTACCGACCGGGAGCTCACCCCCGTACAGGCCCGCAATCTGGAGCGGCTGCTCAGCTGCCCGGTCTCCGACCGCAGTGAGTTGATCCTCGACATCTTTGCCCAGCGGGCCGGCAGTGCGGCAGGGCGGCTTCAGGTGGAACTGGCTCAACTGCGCTATCGGTTGCCGCGCCTGCTGGGACGGGGCAGCAGCCTGTCGCGTCAGGGCGGCGGCATCGGCACGCGCGGCCCAGGAGAAACCCAGCTGGAAAAAGACCGAAGGGCCATCAGCCGACGCATCGAACGACTGCTTCGCGATCAACGCCAACTTCAATCCCACCGCAGCCGCTTACGGGATCAACGGCGTGGTCTGCCGCGGGTGGCGCTTGTGGGCTACACGAATGCAGGAAAATCAAGCCTGCTCAATGCCTTGTGCGGCAAACGGGCCAGTGACCGCGTGCTGGCGGAGAACAAGTTGTTCGCCACCCTGGACCCCACCACCCGCAAACTCGACCTGCCCTGCCCTGGGACACGCCCTCAACGTCTGCTGCTCACCGACACGGTGGGGTTCATCCGCGATCTTCCCGCCCCACTGGTGGAAGCCTTCCGCGCGACGCTGGAGGAAGCACTGGACGCCGATGTGCTGCTGCTGGTGGTGGACCTTGCTGACCCCGACTGGGAAGGCCACTTGGACACGGTGCATCGCCTGCTTGATGACCTTGGCAGCACCGCCCTGCGCCGGGTGATCGCCAATCAGATCGACCGCTGTGAGGCGACTGCGATCGAGACGATTCACCAGCGGGATCCCGATGCCCTGTTTCTCTCGGCCGTGCGGGGGGATGGGCTACAGGGCCTACAGCAGTGGTTGCGCGAGCAATTTTTTGATCCCGGGGCAGAATCGCCGCAATTGACGACCGGCGACTCGCCGCCATGGCCGAGCTGAGCAGCGCTCTTCAGAACCCTCAGGCGTTGATCACCCTGGCCGTCTTGGGTCTGGCGGTGGTGCTGTTAATCACCGGAGTGATTGCCCCGGAGCTCACCGGGTTGCTCAGCCTGAGCCTTCTGATCGCCACCGGGGTGCTCAATCCCCAGGAGGCCCTGGCGGGGTTCGGCAGTCCTGCACTGATCACCCTTCTGGGCCTGTTTCCGGTCTCCGCAGCCCTGTTCAAAAGCGGTGCCCTGGATCGCCTGAGGGCCCTGATCGCCTCGGAGCGGATCCGTTCCTCGCGCCGTCTGATCGCGCTGATGGCCTTCGTGATCGCACCGGTATCGGGAGTTGTACCCAACACGCCCGTGGTGGCATCACTGCTTCCCGTGGTGGAGGGCTGGTGCCAACGGCGCGGCATCTCACCATCCCGGGTGCTGCTGCCGTTGTCGTTTTCAACGGTTTTGGGGGGCACCCTCACCCTGCTGGGCAGCTCGGTGAATCTGTTGGTGAGCGACATCAGCGAACAACTGGGCTATGGCTCCCTCGATCTGTTCAGCTTCACCCTGATCAGCCTGCCAGTCTGGCTGGCCGGCGCCCTTTACCTGGTGATGGCTCCGAAAGTGCTGCTGCCGGACCGTGGTGCCACGACGGATGATCTGGGCAACACTAATAAAACGAGCAGTTACTGCACAGAAGTGCGCATCCCCCCAGACTCGGAGCTGGTGGGCCGCTCACTGCTGAACAGTCGGCTGCAGCGCCGTTTCGACGTGGACGTGCTGGAGCTGCAACGCGGTGGGGAGAGGTTGCTGCCCCCCCTGGCAGACCGACGTCTTGAAGCGGGCGATCGTCTGCTGCTGCGGGTCACCCGCCCGGATCTGCTGCGTCTCCAGCAGGATCACACGGTTCAGCTCACCACCCAGGGCCAGAACGCCGGATTCAGTCTGAACACCGAAGAAGCCAGCGGTCAGAAAACCGTGGAAGTGTTGCTGCCGGCTGGTTCCACGCTGGCCGGCGCCAGCTTGCGGGAATTGCGGTTCCGGCAACGCCACAACGCCACGGTGCTCGCCCTTCGCCGCGGCCAGGAAACCGTTCAGGAACGCCTTGGCCAGGTGATCCTGCGAGAGGGAGATGTGCTGCTGCTGCAGGCACCGATCGACTCCATCCGCGGCCTTCAGGCCAGCAATGACCTGTTGGTGCTGGATCGACTGGAGGATGACCTCCCGACCGTGCGGCGCAAGCCCGTGGCCGTCAGCATCGCCCTGGCCATGCTGCTGCTGCCGAGTCTCACCCCCATCCCCCTTGTGGCCGCAGTGCTGTTGGCCATGGTGAGCGTGGTGGCCACCGGCTGCCTTCGCCTTGGTGAACTGCAGCGCTCGATTCGGCTGGACGTGATCCTGCTGCTGGGATCCCTCACCAGTTTCAGCGTCGCCATGCAGAGCACGGGCCTGGCCGATGCCCTCGCCCTGGTGCTCCAGCAGGGGCTGGCTGGCTGGCCGAGCTATGCCGCGTTAATAGTTGTCTTCATCGGCACCACGCTGTTGACCCAAGTGATGAGCAATGCCGCCTCAGTCGCCCTGCTGGCGCCTGTGGCTGTGCAACTGGCTCCGTCCCTGCAGTTATCTCCCACCGCCTTGCTAATCACAGTGCTGTTCGGTGCCAGTCAGTCTTTTCTCACCCCAGTGGGATATCAGACAAACCTGATGGTGTTCGGCCCAGGCCGTTACCGATTTCTGGATGTCACCCGCTACGGACTCGGCCTGACGGTGATCATGACCGTTCTGGTGCCGGCCTTGATCCTCTGGCATTACGGCGGATCCTGAACAACACTGGTCAGATCTCGCGCGCGCCTGTGCCGATCGGAAGGGCCATCGAACGGAGCCAGGGCTGGCATCGTCGGCTCACGGTTCCCCAGTTCACTGTGGTGACCGGCTTGCTGGTGGTGCTGATCGGCACGCTGCTGCTGGCCACTCCGCTCTGCTCCTCAAGCAGCGTTGGGCTTTGGGAAGCGTTGTTCACCGCCACATCCGCCATCACGGTGACGGGCCTGTCGATCATCGACATCGGCACCGATCTCACGACCTTCGGCCAAGCGTTGCTGGCCTTGATGATCCTGGCGGGGGGCCTTGGCTTGATGGCCATCACCACGTTTCTCCAGGGCTTCGTGGTGCAGGGGACAGCCTTGCGACGCCGGCTGGACCGGGGGCAGGCCCTGGATGAATTCGGCGTGGGAGGCGTCGGGCGCACGTTTCGTGGCATTGCCCTGACGGCGACGCTGGTGATCCTGGTGGGGGCTGTGATCCTGTATCACTTCGGCTTCGATGACATCCCCAACCACGGAGAACGCCTCTGGGCGGCGGTGTTCCACAGCATCTCGGCTTACAACAACGCGGGGTTCGGGCTCTGGAGCGACAGCCTCGAGCGCTACCGCAGCAACGGCGTTGTGAATGCCGTGGTGATGCTGCTGATCGTGACCGGCGGCCTGGGGTGGCGGGTAACCAGCGATCTGAGCACGCAGCTGCTGCCCAGGCGGCGAAACCGCCGCCGTCTGAGCCTCCATTCACGGCTGGTGCTGCGCACCAATATGCTCTTGATCGCCTTCGGAGCTGGGGGACTGGTCCTGACGGAATGGTTGAACCAGGGCGAGATCTTCGCAGGCATGCCGTGGTCCGAGCGCTGGCTCACGGCCTTGTTCGAATCAGTGACAGCACGCACCGCCGGCTTCAGCACCGTGCCGCTCTCGCTCGACACCGTCACCGAATCCAGCCTGCTGTTGCTGATGGTGCTGATGTTCATCGGTGCCAGCCCTGGCGGCACCGGTGGTGGAATCAAAACCACCACAGTGGCCGCCTTGATGGCGGCCACCCGCTCCACCCTGCGGGGGCGGGAGGTGGTCGTGATCCGCAACAGAACCATCAACGACAAGGTGGTGCTGCGGGCCGTTGGCATCACGGTGGGCTCCCTTCTGTTCGTGATGGCCATGGCAATGCTGATCAGCATCGCCAGCAATTTGAACGGCAAGGATTCGTTCACCTTCATGGAAATGCTGTTCACCTGCATTTCCGCCTTCGCCACGGTGGGCCTGGATCTGGGGGTGACCGTTGAACTTCCCCGCTTCGGTCAGGCTGTGCTGATGGTGGGGATGTTTGTGGGACGGCTGGGGATCCTGCTGCTGCTGAGTGCGATCTGGGAAGCGATGACCCAGGAACAAATTCAGATGAATCGCCAGAATCGAATCGGATATCCCAGCGAGGATCTGTATGTCTGAGCGCGATCAGCGGGGGAGGCAGCGATGAAGGAGTGGTGGCAGTGGAGCCCAGCGCAGGGCAGCGAGAGACTCGGCTTCGCGATCATCGGCGTGGGCCGTTTCGGCATCGCCGTTTGTCGGGAACTGCTCCAGAACGGAGCGGATGTGCTGGCCGTGGACCGCTCAGAGCGAGCAGTGGATGAACTGCGTCAGGTAGAGCCCAGCGTGGAGGCCCGCGTCGTGGACTGCACCGACGAAGAGGCCCTGCGGGAAGCCGGCGTGCTCGACATGGGCACCGTGGTAGTGGCGATCAGTGAACCGATCGAGGCCAGCATCACCGCCACCTTGATCGCCAAAGACAGCGAGGGCAGCCGCGTGCGCCAGGTGATCGCGAGGGCAACAAGCGATCTGCACGAAAAAATGCTGAAGCGGGTGGGGGCCGACCGGGTGATCTTTCCCTCGCGCATGCAGGGGGAGCGTCTGGGGCTGGAGCTGGTGCGCCCCAACCTGATGGAACGGCTGGCCCTGGATGAACAGCACTGCATCGAGGAGATCAAGGTTCCAGAACCGTTTGTGGGCCGCTCGCTCAGGGATCTGAATCTGCGCAAGAACTTCAGGGTGAACGTGCTGGCGGCAGGACCGCAAAGCAGCCTGATGGTGAACCCACCGGCATCCCACGTGCTGGAGGAGGGGCACCTGCTTGTGGTGATGGGACTGGTGGACGACCTGCAGCGGCTACCCAGAAACTGAGCCGATGCACTGCCTCGGGCTGATGAGCGGAACCAGTGCTGACGGTGTTGATGCAGTGCTGGCGCGCTTCGACGGCCCACCCCAGCGTCCTCAGTGGTCCCTGCTACGCCACCACCATCAGTCCTATCCGCTCGAACTGCAGCGGCAGGTGGTGGCAGCCGGCCAGGGCGCTCCGATGCCGGCTGCCCTCTGGCTGGAGCTGGCCGAAGCCATCACAGAGGCGCAAGCCGAGGCGGCCCTGGCCTGCGACCCCGATGCCAAAGCTGAGCTGATCGGCTGCCATGGCCAGACCGTCTGGCACCGCCCCCCGGCCGACGAGGCACGAGGGGCCAGCTGGCAGATGCTGCTGGCCCCCCTGCTGGCCCATCGGCTGCAAAGGCCCGTGGTGCATGACTTCCGCGCCGCTGATCTGGCGCTTGGTGGGCAGGGAGCACCGCTCGTGCCCCGGGCTGATGCAGCGCTACTGGGGAGCACGCAGGGCTGGCGGGCACTGTTGAACCTGGGCGGCATTGCCAACCTCACCCTGATCCCCCCCTGCAGTGGAAACGACCGCCATGCCGCGGTCTTGGGCTGGGACTGCGGACCCGCCAACAGCCTGATCGACCTGGGCATGCGCCAGTTCACCAATGGCGCCCAAAGCTTCGACCAGGGTGGGGCGATGGCAGCGCAGGGCCATGCGGATGAGCTCTGGATCCAGCGCTGGCTCGAGGAGGAGTACTTCCAGCTGGCACCTCCAAAATCCACGGGACGGGAGTGTTTCGGACAGGCCGACCTCAACCGACGCCTGAAACAACTGGGTGGAGCCTCAGCGGCAGATGCCATCGCCACGTTGACGGCCTTTTCCGCGGCTGTGGTTGCCCAGGATCTGGAGCACCTGCGCCAGAGCGTTGGCATCGCACCGATCGAACTGATCACAGCCGGGGGCGGCAGCCAAAACCCGGTGTTGATCGATGAGCTGCGGCGACGCTGCCGAGGCGCGCAGCTCGATGCAAGCAGCAGTCTGGGGGTGCCGACGGAAGCCCGAGAAGCCCTGGTCTTCGCGTTGCTGGCCTGGTGGCAGGAGAGGGGGCATCCCGGCAATGTCCCTGCTGTCACCGGAGCCAGCAGGGAAGCCGTGCTCGGGGTGCGGGTGAATCCGGCCTAACCGGGCCTGTGCAAGCGCAAGCGCCGGGGAGCGCCCCTCAGACGGCGTGGCTGCTGTGATTCCAGGGCGGACCGCAGGCGCTCTTCACGGGTCGGGGCCGGTGCGGACGCCTCCAACTCCTGCTCATGGCGTTGCACGCCTTGCTGGATCAACACCCGCGCCATGTTGCTCACCGTGCGGGATTCCAGCTCCGCCATCGCCGTGAGACGCGCGCAGAGATCTTCAGGCAGAACCACCTGAATTCTCGGGGACTTGGGCTTCCCGCTGGATGAGGTCTGACGGGTGGGCACGACCGGATCCCCAGGGAGGGGCTCTGCTACTAAAAAGTGTACAGAGATGGTCAAGGGTAGTATCCATGACTATGGTGGGGGCATTGGTCCTCCTCGGAGTACCCCATGACCCAAGCCACACCACGCCCTCGTCGAGGCCCAGCCGGCTCCCGCGCTCGGTCCCGACGCCCCCGCCGCAGTGCTGAAAACAGCGATGTGCTGGTGTCAGCGGTGATCAGCACCTATCTGCTGACCCACCTGCACCACGTGTTGCAACGGGCCGAATACGGCGCCTCCCAGGAAGGGCGCAGCACCCAGGCCGCCAACTACGCCCAACTGCGCAAGGTGCTGTGCATGGATGCCCGCAGCATGAAGGACGCCTCGGCCCTGGGGCAGCACGATGACGGCATCGAACAAGCCGCCTGACAAGAGCTTCGGCCCTGAATAGCGTTCGACCAGTAGACCAGATCGCGATGACTTCGAACGCCGCATCGCTGTACGCCCGAATCAGCAGCAATCCGGAGCAAACCCAGGCCCTGTTCCGTCAGGCGCTGCAGGATCCCAGCGGCGCCATGGCCAGCATCTGCAGCCTGGGCGACCAGATGGGGCTACCCGTCACAACCCAGGAGGTGCGCGAGCATCTGGCCAGCCTCGACGACGACGACAGCAAGCGCTGGATGGTCAAGGCGAGAGGCGGTCTTTGAACTCGGAAGGGCCGGACGTCAGAAACGCCTGGGGCTCAGTTCGCTGACGGCGTTCGTAGCCGCCGCCTCCGGCCCAACTGAAGAAGAGCAGATAACTCACAATCGCCAAACCTGCGGCCACCACAAGAGCGGCCAGCTGCTCAAGTTTCAGCAAGGCGACCAGCCTCCGGGAACCCTCACCAGTTTGCCGACAGGGATGATGGGGGGCATCACGCCTTCCGCCGGTGCTGCGACTCGAAAACGTCAGCAAGATCTACCCCACAGGAGAAGTGCTCCGCGCCGTGACCTGGGAGGTAAAACCCGGAGACAGAATCGGCCTGGTGGGGGTGAACGGCGCCGGCAAGTCCACCCAGATGCGTCTGATCGCCGGACACGAAGAGCCCACAAGCGGCCAGGTGGTTCGGCAGGGGGAGCCCCGCATTGCCTACCTCCAGCAGGAATTCGACGTGGACCTGGAGCGCACGGTGCGCCAGGAACTGTTTCAAGCCTTCGGCGAAGCGGCCGAGGTGATGAACCAGCAGAAGCAGGTGGAAGAGGCGATGTGCTCCGAACGGGCAGCGGAGGACCCCGATCATCTGGACGAGCTGATCCAACAACTTGGAAAGCTGCAAAGCCGTTTCGAAGCGCTGCATGGCTACGAGCTCGATGCCCGCATCGACAAGCTCCTGCCCACGATCGGCTTCACCCCAGAGAGCGCTGAGCTGCAGGTGAAGGACTATTCCGGGGGCTGGCAGATGCGGATCGCCCTGGGGAAAATCCTGCTGCAGGAACCGGATCTGTTGTTGCTGGACGAACCCACCAACCATCTGGATGTCGAGACCATCCAGTGGCTGGAGAACTACCTGCTGGAGCAGAGCGCAGCCCTTGTGGTGATCAGCCACGACCGCACCTTCCTCGACCGGGTCTGCAATCAGATCGTCTCCACCGAACGGGGGGTGTCCCGCAGCTACCTCGGCAACTACACCGCCTACCTGGAGCAGAAGCAACTGGAGCGGGAGGCCACACAGTCGGCCTTCGAACGACAGCAGAAGGAAATCGCCACGCAACAGGCCTACATCGATCGCTTCCGCGCCAGTGCCACCCGCAGCACCCAGGCCAAAAGCCGTGAGAAGCAGCTGGACAAGGTGGAACGGGTGGAGGCACCGATCGAATCCGTGGCCGGGCCGAGTTTTCAGTTCCCGCCTGCCCCGCGCTCCGGAGCCCAGGTTGCCCTGATCGACAACCTCACCCACAGCTATGGGGACAAAATTCTGTTCCTGGGGGCTGAGCTGGAGGTGGAGCGGGGCGACCGCATTGCCTTCGTCGGCCCCAATGGTGCGGGCAAGTCCACTCTGCTGCGGCTGGTGATGGGGGTTGAAACCCCCGATGAAGGCAGTGCCCGGCTCGGGGAGCACAACGTGATTGCGGGGTACTTCGAACAGAACCAGGCCGAAGCCCTGGATCTGTCCAAGACCGTGATCGACACGATGTACGAAGCGGTTCCCGACTGGACCCAGACCCAGGTTCGTTCGCTTCTGGGCAGTTTCTGCTTCAGCAACGACACGGTGTTCAAGGAAGTCGGGAAGCTCAGTGGGGGAGAAAAGGCCCGCCTGGCCCTGGCCCTGATGCTGCTCACCCCCTGCAATCTGCTGGTTTTGGATGAGCCCACCAACCACCTCGACATCCCCGCCAAGCAGATACTCGAGGACGCCTTGATGGCCTACGAGGGAGCCGCGCTGCTGGTCTCCCACGACCGCTATTTCATCTCCCGCGTGGCCAACCGCATCGTGGAACTGCGGGACGGCGAATTGGTGATATATCGCGGGGATTACAACTACTACCTCGAGAAAAAAGAGGAGGAAAGGACAGCCGCCAAAGAGAAAGAACTGGCTGCAGAACGGGAGGCCAAGCGGAAGGCCAACAAGGAGAAGCAGAAGGCACGGGACGCCCGCCGTAAAAAGGCGGCCTGACTGGGATCAGAAGGCCGCACAAAGAAAACTTCACACAGGTTTAGGCAGGAAGACTCATTTCTCTTTACCTCCAGATTTCATCTGCATAAGCTGACAAAACTGACCCACAGCCCCGATGAGCATGGTTCCCGGCCCCGGCAGCAGCGAACCCGTTGGCGGTTCAACAGCCCCCGGTCCGGCACCCCATGAGCAGACCTGGGACGCCGTGGAAACCTATTTCCAGTGCATCACCACCTGCTCACTAGACGATGGCGACTGCATCACCCAATGCGTTGAACAACTAAGGGACGCCGACGACGCCTGAGCCCGCAGCATCAGCCAGAAGTCAAAGCCGAAAGATCGACTGGCTTGACGTCAATGGTGACCAGCTCCTGACCACGCTTCACCTCAAGCGCAACCGTGGCACCGACGCCGCGACGTTCAATGGCACTGACCACCGCAGCGGGGTCAGCGACAGCCTCGCCATCAAATCGCGTGATCACATCATCAATTTTGAGCCCGGCGCGGTCCGCCGGCCCTCCAGGCTGGACCGCACGAATCACCGCACCTGGCGGCACCGGGGATGTGGGGGTGGGCCGAGGGACCGGCGACAAACGGATGCCGATCACCGGATGACGGGCCTTGCCGCTGGCCACCAGCTGCTGGGCGATGGCGCGGGCCCGATTGATCGGGATGGCAAAACCCAGACCTGCCCCAGGCCCTGATCGCACCAGGGTGTTGATGCCGATCACCTCACCGTCGGCATTGAGCAGTGGCCCGCCCGAGTTACCGGGATTGATCGCCGCGTCGGTCTGAATCAGATCAAGACGTTTGCCCGAAATGCCCAACTGAGCAACGTTGCGGTTGAGGTTGCTGATGATTCCCAGAGTCACCGTGCTCTCCAGGCCAAAGGGATTGCCCACGGCAATCGCCCAGTCGCCCACGCTGAGCCGGTCGGAATCCCCCAGATCCGCGACAGGCCAGGGCCCGGGGCCCTTCAGGCGCACCACCGCGAGATCGGTGAGGCTGTCTTTGCCCACCACTCGGGCGGGCACCCTCCTGCCATCGGAGAGGTCCACGGTGAGTTGATCAGCCCCCTCCACCACATGGGCATTGGTGAGCAACAGGCCCTTGGCATCGAAGATCACTCCACTGCCTTGGCCGCGCTGCACCCTGGGGCGCGGGGCTGTGGAGCGGGGGATGCCAAAGAACTGGCGAAACAAAGGGTCCTGCATCAGGGCCGGCGGCACACCAGCAACACTGGACTGATTGACGGTCCTGGCCGTCTCCAAGCTGACCACTGCCGGACCACTGCGCTTGACAGCGGCTGCAACGAATGAGTCCCGACGGATTGCCGGGCGGGCCTCGGCCTGCTCGAGGCCAATGATCAAGGGAAGCGACGACACGCCGGCCACCAGCAATCCCCCCGCCACAGCAGAGGCGACAAGCGAGCGGGACGGAGAGTTGACCACAGTTTCAGGGCGATCGGCTGCCTCGACGCTACGCAGAGCAGATCCAAAAACAGCCACGTTCCATGTCAAAGCTGTGACCACATGCGACCGGGGTCCCGATAGCGTGAGGATGCAGACATTCAGCTGGGTCGGAAGGTCATGCTCGGTTCGCTGTTTCCCCTCATTTACGGAGCGCTGTTCGTGGCCCTGTTGTGGCAGGCCTTCCGCGTGATGAGCAAAGGGTTCCGCGCTGCCAGTGGTCCAATCAACAGCGCGCCCAGCAACGCTCCGAACGACCGCACCGGCCAAGTCACCGTCCACCCGGAACTGCTGGACAGCGAGGGACGCATCACGGAAGAAGCCCTGCTGACGGTGCGCTTTGGCGGTGACGATGACGATGCCTCGGCGGCCGCTGGACCCGGCACTGAATAAATTGGGGGCTTGGAGTCGACAAGGGTCGCCTGAGTGGATCAGAGAACACGCATCGTTGCCGCGGTCATCAAGGGCCTCAAGCTGCCTCCCCGGTTCCGGCTTCGGCTGATGAAACAAGACCCAGTTCGCCTGGAACTGAGCCTGACTCCGGCCTACGGCAAGGACCCCATCACCGTGGGACTTGTGGAATCTCTTGATCTGGTAGCCCGTCGTGACCGGGAAGGCCGGATCCCCCGTGACCTTCAGGGCACCTGGGACTGGACCGTCCGCCACGGCCAGGTGAGCACCGGAGGCTGGAACCCCTATCTCAAGGAAGCACTGCAGACCATGTTTGAGACCGGTCTGCCGGCCATCGTGTTTGAGGAGCTCACTGGAGAGGAGTACCACCCCGTAGATGGGACCCGCCACGTGCGCTGATCCAGCAGGGCGGGTTGTGTAAAGGCGTGCGAATGAATGCAGCGACGCGAGAGACAAGGGGGCTAGACCGGAATCAATCCGGCCTTTAAGAAAGTCTTCATGGCCTCCCTTGTTGTTTCGATCGGCCCGCTTGTGCGGCTGTTGGCGGCCGTTGGCGCCATCAGCAGCCTGGTGCTTTTCGGCCTGATGAATCTCATCCCGTGAATCGAGCGGCAACACCGCTTTGAGCCAGTTCCCGATAGACGCCCTGTTGGAGCAGATCTGTTCTGCGGTCCGCCCAGGGCAAACGGTTCTGCTCCAGGCACCGCCCGGGGCAGGAAAAACCACACGGGTCCCCCTGGCACTGATCGGGGCGCTATCGGAAGGTCAGGGCATTTTTGACGAGCGTCAGAAAATCTGGATGATCGAACCGCGGCGGCTGGCCACCAAAGCTGCCGCCGCCCGCCTTGCTGCAAGCCTTGGAGAAGACATCGGTGCGCGCATCGGTTATGCGGTGCGCGGGGAACAGAAGCGATCCGGCCGCACCCAGGTGGAGGTGATCACCGACGGGCTCTTCCTGCGGCGCTTGCAGAGCGACCCCTCGCTGGCTGGGGTGGGGTGCGTGATCTTCGATGAATTTCATGAGCGGGGGCGCGATGCGGACCTATCCCTCGCCTTGCTGCGCGAGGCGAGGCCTCTACTGAATTCAGATCTCGCCGTGGTCTTGATGTCGGCCACGCTGGATCTGTCCGACCTAAGGGAACGGCTGCCCAAAGCGACGGTGCTGGAAAGCCCGGGCCGCTGTTACCAGGTGGACACCCACCACCAATCACCACGGCCGGACGAACCCCTGCCGAAGCAGGTTTTACGGGCCATCGAGCAACACGCACTCGACCAACCGCAGGGCAGCGGTGTTCTGGTCTTTCTGCCGGGGCTGGCGGAGATTGAACGCTGCAGGCAGACCCTGACGGCCGCCCCTTCCCTGCAGAACTGGAAGATTCAGGCGCTGCACGGTCAACTGCCCTTACAGCAGCAGAGTTCAGCCCTGCAGCGCTGCGACCCAAACCAAGACGGCAGCATCATCCTTGCCAGCGCCATTGCCGAGAGCTCCCTGACGATCGATGGGGTGCGCCTGGTGATTGACAGCGGCCTCAGCCGTCAACTGCGTTACGACCCCAACACCCGCATGGAGACCCTGGAGACCACCGTCTCCAGCCTGGCCAGTGCAGAGCAGCGCCGGGGCAGGGCAGGACGGCAGTGCCCGGGCCGCTGCATCCGCCTCTGGTCACCGGCAGAGCAACAGCGACGGCCACCCTTTCACCCCCCTGAACTGTTGCTGGCCGATCCACAGCCCGTGTTGATAGAACTGGCCCAGTGGGGGGCTGGGCTGGGGGAAGAGCTGCCGTGGCTGGACCCTCCTCCCGCAGCAGCCATGCAAGAGGGACAGCACGGCCTGCAACAGCTCGGCCTGCTGGAGCACGACGGCCGCATCAGCGAACGGGGACGACTGATCGGCGGCCTCGGCGTTCACCCTCGTCTCGGCATGCTGCTGCTGGAGGCCCATAAACAGGGCGCCCCCCAGCTGGGGTGTGATCTGGCAGCCATCCTCAGTGAACGGGATCCCTTTGATCGCCGCCAGATCGGCAGCGATCTCGAGGCCCGGCTCAACAGCATTCAGCGCCATCCTTACCTGCGAACGCTCAGCAAGCAACTTCGCCGCCAACTGAAGCGACTGGGTGCCTCACCCCAAGAGCGAAACGATTCCGTCAATGCCGGCGAGCTGATCCTGGCGGCCTTTCCGGAATGGCTGGCGCAACAGCGTCCAGGCCAGATCGGTCGCTATCAGCTGCGTCAAGGCCGCGGAGCCACCCTGCTGCCCTGGGATCCACTCCAGGGCAGTCCAGCCCTGGCCGTCGCCAGGGTCGACATGGGCGGCCGGGACACGCAGATCCAGATGGCCGTGGCCCTGAGCCAGGGCACCCTGGAGAGCATCGCTGAGCGAGATGGCCACTGGCATGACGAGGCCAGCTGGGATCCCGAACGCGAGCGGGTCCGTGCCGAACGCCAGCTCAAACTGGGGGCATTGGTGGTGCGCCGAACGCCACAACCTTCCCCAGCCGCAGGGCTGTGCCGCACTCTCCTGATCGAGCAGCTGAAGAAGAATGCCAGCCTTGATGCCCTGCCCTGGACGGAAAACAGCCATCAGCTACGCCAACGGCTGGCATGGATGCACCAACAGGTGGGCGTCCCCTGGCCTGGTCGCGATTTGACAACCCTGCTGGAGCAGGCTGACACCTGGCTTGGTCCAAGCCTGGAGGGCTGCCTGGGCTGGAGTGACATCAGCGCGACAGCCTTGAAAGAAGCACTCTGGGGCGATCTGGACTGGAGCTTCAGGCAACAGCTGGATAACCTGCTGCCGCGCCGCATCCCGATCCCCTCCGGCCGGCAAGCCGCGCTGCATTACACCGCCGACGAGGTGATCCTCGCCGTGAAACTGCAGGAGATGTTCGGATCTGACGACGGCCCCCACGTGCTGAATGGCCGTATTCCCGTCACGCTGGAACTGCTCTCACCAGCCGGACGGCCCCTGCAGCGCACCCGTGATCTGAAAGGCTTCTGGCAAGGCAGCTACCAGGAGGTGCGCCGGGAGATGCGAGGGCGCTACCCCAAACACCCCTGGCCCGAGGATCCCCGCCAGGCGCTGCCGACGGCCCGGACCAAACGCAGATCGGACGGGCGACAACCTTGAAACACGGGCAAAAGACCAATTGGGTAGCCATTAGCACATGCAACAAAACTCCAACCTTTGTTACATTGATGCACATCCAACTTGTTCACACCAATGTCCGACAACGCACGCTTCGGCTTCGTCAACTTCGCTGAAACCTGGAACGGTCGTCTGGCCATGCTGGGCATCGTGATCGGCCTCGGCACCGAGCTCCTGACCGGCCAAGGCATCCTGTCCCAGATCGGCCTCGGCTGATTCTCGCTCCAAGGATTCACAGAACCCCTCGGCTCGCCGGGGGGTTTTTTGTTGTCTCTCCACAGGCCACCGCTGATGCAGCACAGTGGGGGGATTCCACCGAGGCAGTCATTGGCACCGCTTTACGTTCAGAACAGACGTGATGGATCAAGGCTGCTCAGCAGCGCCTTGGTGATCTGCACGGTTGGTGCCACCCAGATCCATCAACACTGGGGCGTTCTGCTGACCAGCATCTCGGCGATTGTCTGCATCTACTGGGGTTACGCCTACAGCCGTCTTGAGCGCTGATCGTCTCCCGAGCTATTCCGTTGCTGAGCTAAACACAGCCATCGGAAGCCTGCTGGAACGCGGCTTTGCGCCGCGTTTTTTACTAGAGGCCACGGTCTCAAGGCCTCAACTCAAAAAGGGCCACCTCTGGCTCACCCTCACGGACGGCTCCGCCAGCATTTCCGGTGTGGTGTGGGCTTCGAAACTGGCCCAATTGAGCTATCAACCCAAGGACGGTGACGGCGTCACCGTGGTGGGCAAGCTCAATTTCTGGGCAGCGCGGGCCAGCCTCACTGTTCAGGCGCTGGACATCCGCCCCAGCCTCAGCACAGTGCTCCGCGACTTTGAACGGGTGCGGCAAGTGCTGGAACAAGAAGGGGTGATCGACCCCAGCCGTTTGAGGCCGCTTCCAAGCCAACCCGCCTCCATCGCGGTGCTCACCAGCGTGCCCAGTTCCGCCCTAGCCGACATGCTGCGCACCGCGGCAGAACGCTGGCCCCTAACGCAACTGATTGTGGTGCCAATTCCAGTGCAGGGCTCCGTGGCACCGACGATCATCAACACCCTGGAAGCCATAGCCGAGCGCACGGCCGAGCTGGGACTTCAAGCTTTGGTGCTCGCCCGCGGCGGTGGCAGCCGGGAAGATCTCGCGGTGTTCGACAACGAGGCGCTTTGCCGCCTCCTGGCGAACTACCCCATACCGGTGGTGACGGGCCTGGGCCATGAGGATGATCTCACCGTCGCCGATCTGGTGGCAGACCATCGCGCAGCCACGCCCACAGCGGCGATCGTGGCCTTGCTGCCCGACCGCGAGGCGGAACGCCAGGGACTTACGCAACGGCAGAGCCGATTGAAAGACACGCTGCTGGGGAGAATCCTTCGCGAGCGTCAGCGCCTCCAAGATCGGGCCGTTGCACTTCAGCAACAGTCTCCAAGGGAGAAGATCATGCGCAAACGCCAGGAACTGATCCAAAAACATCAGTTGCTCAAGGCGCTTTCACCGGAACGCTGGCTGAAACGCGGCTTGGCCCTGATCAGCAACAAAGCCGGCGATCCCATTCCAGGCCTGGAATCGGTCAAGATCGGTGACCAGCTCAACATTCGGATGAGCGACGGAAGCCTTGAGGCCCGGGTCGATCAGATCCAGCCCAGTGCACCCAACACCACCTCCTGATGAGCAAGCGTCAAGTCCATCAAGAACACCGTGACCGCATTGAGGCGTGGCGCAAGGATGCCGAAGGCCTGAGCTACGAAGAAGCCATGCAGGCTCTTGATCTGCTGCTTGCTGAGCTGCAAAGCGACAGCGTTCCCTTGGCAGACTTGCAGCAAAAAGTGCTCCACGGCGAGGTTTATCTGAGCCGTTGCCAGACCCTGCTCGACAGCGTCGAACAGTCGATTGTCGAACTCGATCCCACAACCCTCAAAGCTGCGAACAATGCGTAAAGCACTGCCTTGGATCTATCTGCTTCTGGCCGTGTTGGGAGCGATCCTGCCCTGGAAGGCCAACCTGGAATTCATCGCCGAGGGGGGTGGACAGGCTTTCGATCTGGCGCGGTTCATCGCTGATGCCAACAGCACAGCTGCCTCACGCTCCTTGAGCGCTGACCTGCTGGTGGGGGCCAGTGCCGTCACCCTGTGGATCTGCGTGGAAGGACCACGCAAGAAGATCAAAGGCTGGTGGCTGGCCATCCCCTTGAGCTTCGGCGTGGCGTTTGCCTGCGCTGCTCCGTTTTTCTTGTTCCTGCGAGAACGGCAGCTCCAGGCTCAGGAATCGGAGTCCACGTCCTGAGCGACCACGTCAATGGTGACGTCACTGGCGGGCGTGGACGGGGTTGCGGCACTGGTGGACTGAGCTCCTTCACTGGCATAGGGCGTGCCGCAGACAGCACAGACTGCAGCCCCCTTGAAGCCGGTGGCACCGCATGCAGTACAGCTGATCATCCTGGACTGCAAAAGCTTCCAAGCAATCCAGCCAAGCCCCGAGAGGATCAAAGGAAGCGCCAAAAGAGCCAGCAGCACACCACCAGCGAGATCAAGCAAGAAACGACCGGCAGCGGTTGGCACCAGCAGAAGCAGAACAACCGCAATCCACAACACTGCTGGTGGTCGATTCATTGGCATCAACGGAGAAGGTCCGTCGAATCAGCTTCGCAGAGTTGAATCCAAGTTCAAGGGATCAGGTTGTTCGGTTCCCCGAGCCGTGGCTTTGCAAGACGAACTGAAGCCAATTCAACACTCAAGCACTGGCCAAAATAAAGAATCACACCTACCAACCAAACCCAAAGCGTCAACACCAAAACGCCACCAATCACGCCATAGGCCTGATAACGATTACCCAAGGAAACAATACTCAAACTGAGAATTTTATTGAGAAAAGCGAGGCCAAATCCAATCAACAATGCTCCAGGAATAAGAGGAATCGCAGGAACACGGCGGCTTGGCAATACCACCTGAAGGAGCCAGGCCATCAGGGACAAGATCAATGCGGGAACAAGAATTCGCCCGAGAGGAAGAATGGGACTCGAGCGCACAAACCCCGTCAGGCCCGGAATAAATCCATTTAAAACGCCAAGAATGTCTTCTGGAAGCTGCCCAACACTGAGCACCAACTGTTGAAAAATAATCAAAACAGATATGGCAAATACGGTCAGGAAAGCCTCAACACGCGTTCTACAAAACTGCCCAACCTGTTGCCACCAAGACAAGCCGGCTGATGGCTCAGGAAGAATCTCAGACCACAATCGATCAGCTCCACGTTGGAGCGTTAAATAAGCATTACTGGCTGTGAGAAGTAAAACAACAACACCGAGGACTCCCGCTCCAAAGCCTTGATCCACTAACCCACGCAAGGTGGAATCCACCAGGCTGGTTACGGACGGCGGCAAAACCTGCGTCACCGAAGCCAACACATTATCCACACTGTCCGTCTTGCCAAACACCCTTGCTGCAACAGACAACGCAATCAAAAGCAGCGGGAAAAACGACTGAAGAACGAAATAAGCAAAAGCAGCACTCAGATCAACACACTCAGCGTTATTCCAACGCTGACAGGCCTGCCAAATTTGCCCACTCAAGCGTTGAACAAGTGAACGTCTCGGCACAGATGGGCGCAAAAGACTACCAAAACCTTACAACAAAAAAGCCACCTCAAGATGAGGTGGCTTTTTCGTGGATGGTGATGGTGATTGCTTCTGCAATCAGCACATCATCAACCTATTTGGAGAATGTTTTACCTGGCATCGAGCTATTTTCTCAGGGGGCTACCCCCCAAATATCGTCGCCGCTGATGCGTTTCACAACCGAGTTCGGGATGGATCGGAGTGGGACCACACCGCCATGGACACCAGGATAGATAAACATTCTCAAGGGGTGAACCCTGAGAACTGCATAGGATCTGCAGCGAATACTGCGCGTCTGAATCAAACAAAGAAATGAGTCTTCAAGCAAGAACCAAAATGTTGGTCAAGCCCTCGGTCTATTAGTACTCCTCTGCTGCATCCATTACTGGACTTCCACATAGAGCCTATCAACGGGTGTTCTTCCCGTGACCTTACTGGGTTACCCCATGGGAACACTCATCTTGAGGTGGGCTTCCCACTTAGATGCTTTCAGCGGTTATCCACTCCGCACATGGCTACCCAGCGTTTACCGTTGGCACGATAACTGGTACACCAGAGGTGCGTTCCTCCCGGTCCTCTCGTACTAGGGAGAAATCCTCTCAATGTTCCTGCGCGTACACCGGATATGGACCGAACTGTCTCACGACGTTCTGAACCCAGCTCGCGTACCGCTTTAATGGGCGAACAGCCCAACCCTTGGGACCGACTTCAGCCCCAGGTTGCGATGAGCCGACATCGAGGTGCCAAACCTCCCCGTCGATGTGAACTCTTGGGGGAGATCAGCCTGTTATCCCTAGAGTAACTTTTATCCGTTGAGCGACGGCCCTTCCACTCAGAACCGTCGGATCACTAAAACCGACTTTCGTCCCTGTTCGACTTGTAGGTCTCACAGTCAAGCTTCCTTCTGCTTTTGCACTCGTCAGCTGATTTCCAACCAGCCTGAGGAAACCTTTGTGCGCCTCCGTTACCTTTTAGGAGGCGACCGCCCCAGTCAAACTGCCCACCTGATACTGTCCGCTCCCCGGATAACGGGTGAACGTTAGAACCCTAGCTCTGAAAGAGTGGTATCTCACCAGTGACTAACTCATAGCCGCAACCATGAGATCAACGTCTCCCACCTATCCTGCGCATTCAGAGCCCGGGCACAATACCAAGCTACAGTAAAGCTTCATAGGGTCTTTCTGTCCAGGTGTACGTAGTCCGCATCTTCACAGACAATTCTATTTCGCCGAGCCTCTCTCCGAGACAGCGCCCTGATCGTTACGCCTTTCGTGCGGGTCGGAACTTACCCGACAAGGAATTTCGCTACCTTAGGACCGTTATAGTTACGGCCGCCGTTCACCGGGGCTTCAGTCGCCAGCTTCGCTTACGCTGACCGGCTTCCTTAACCTTCCGGCACTGGGCAGGCGTCAGCCCCCATACATCGTCTTGCGACTTAGCGGAGACCTGTGTTTTTGGTAAACAGTCGCCAGGGCCTCTTCACTGCGACCACCTTGCGGTGGCACCCCTTCTCCCGAAGTTACGGGGCCATTTTGCCGAGTTCCTTAGAGAGAGTTACCTCGCGCACCTCGGTATTCTCTACCACCCCACCTGTGTCGGTTTCGGGTACTGGCAGTCATGCCTTAACGGGTATAGAGCTTTTCTTGGAAGCTTGACGTCACCAACTTCGCTGCCGTAGCAGCTCGTACTCACGCCTCAGCTCGGAACGTTTTCACCGCTCCTCAACGCCTCGAACGCTTGAACCAGTAACCAACATCTGGCTTGGCTAGCCTTCTCCGTCCCTCTTCCCAAAACATGACCGGTACAGGAATGTTGACCTGTTATCCATCGACTACGCCTTTCGGCCTCGCCTTAGGTCCAGACTAACCCTCCGCGGACGAGCCTGCCGGAGGAACCCTTAGGGTTTCGGTGCATGGGATTCTCACCCATGTTTTCGCTACTCAAGCCGACATTCTCACTTCTATGCAGTCCACGCCCGCTCACGCTAACGCTTCGCCCCACATAGAACGCTCCCCTACCATAAAAATCCGCAGCTTCGGTACAACACTTAGCCCCGTTCATTTTCGGCGCAGGATCGCTCGACCAGTGAGCTATTACGCACTCCTTTGAGGATGGCTGCTTCTAGGCAAACCTCCTGGTTGTCTATGCAATCCCACCTCCTTTATCACTTAGTGTTGATTTGGGGACCTTAGCTGGCGGTCTGGGCTGTTTCCCTCTCGACCATGGAGCTTATCCCCCACAGTCTGACTGCCTCGCTACACACAGGGTATTCAGAGTTCATCTCGATTTGGTACCGCTCTCGCAGCCCGCACCGAAATGGTGGCTTTACCCCCCTGCTGGAGCACGAGACGCTACGCCTCAACGTATTTCGGGGAGAACCAGCTAGCTCCGGGTTCGATTGGCATTTCACCCCTAACCACAGCTCATCCGCTGACTTTTCAACGTCAGTCGGTTCGGACCTCCACTTGGTATCACCCAAGCTTCATCCTGGCCATGGTTAGATCACCCGGGTTCGGGTCTATAAACACTGACAAGCGCCCTATTCAGACTCGCTTTCGCTATGGCTCCACCATTTCCGGTTTAACCCGCCAGTGCCTATAAGTCGCCGGCTCATTCTTCAACAGGCACACGGTCACCCTATAAGTAGGGCTCCCATTGCTTGTAGGCTCACGGTTTCATGTTCTATTTCACTCCCCTCCCGGGGTTCTTTTCACCTTTCCCTCGCGGTACTGTTTCGCTATCGGTCACACAGTAGTACTTAGCCTTACGAGGTGGTCCTCGCGGATTCACACGGAATTTCACGTGCTCCGTGCTACTCGGGATACAGCTAGCTCAGTTCAGTTTTCGGTTACGGGGCTTTCACCCTCTGTGGCGTGCCATTCAAGCACTTCTCCTAACTTCCCTGATACACGTTGCTGTCCCACAACCCCGATACTCGAAAGTATCGGTTTAGGCTCTTCCCCGTTCGCTCGCCGCTACTTAGGGAGTCGTTTTTACTTTCCTTTCCTCCAGCTACTAAGATGTTTCAGTTCGCTGGGTTGGCTCGTGCCAGCCTATGAATTCAGCTGGCCGTATTAAGGGTTGCCCCATTCGGAAATTCCCGGATCAAAGCGTGCTTCCAGCTCCCCGAGACTTATCGCAGGTAACCACGTCCTTCATCGCCTCTGTGTGCCAAGGTATCCGCCGTGAGCCCTTTGTAGCTTGACCAATTAACCTCTTAAACGCTTACCGCCGTTGAAAGCAGATTCTCAAGTTTTTATTGCTAAAAACAAGATCAAACTCTGATTCGCTCGACACGAATCAAAGAACGTTTAAGAGTCTCGGCTCTTGCTCAAAAGAATTTTCATTGTTCTAGATCTAATCTCCCTTTCAGAAGATCAAATTCAAAACAATGCATCTGTAAGATGCTTTGTTTTTCCAGACTTCACCTATGCAGTTGTCAAGGTTCTGCTAGAACTTCAAATCAAATCATCAATTGCTTGTTAATTTGATTTGAGCCCAGCATCTTATCAACCAAATTAAAGGCTTAAACCTAAAACTTGGAATGACAGGAAGCTGGGTTCATCCAGCGGACACATCTAAATCACACTCCAATCGAGCTCAACTCCAAAAAATTGGAGATGGGAATCAAGTTCGGTCAGTGGAGGTTAGGAGACTCGAACTCCTGACATCCTGCTTGCAAAGCAGGCGCTCTACCAACTGAGCTAAACCCCCAACACCGAATGGGCCATCCTGGACTTGAACCAGGGACCTCACCCTTATCAGGGGTGCGCTCTAACCACCTGAGCTAATGGCCCAGGAGTCTCATCCCTTTTGGGGTGTGACCTAGACAAAGTTTAGGAACTGAAAATCTCCATCAAGCAATCAACAATGCTGCTGATCCTTAACTTCAAAGCTGAGGTACCGATCGACCTAAGGTGACAGGATTTCGGCCTAAGAATAAAAGCACTCAGGCATCAAAATCATTGTGTTGTCTCCCTGTTAGGAGGTGATCCATCCGCACCTTCCGGTACGGATACCTTGTTACGACTTCACCCCAGTCATCAGCCCCACCTTCGACGTCCTCCTCCACAAGGGTTGGAGTAACGGCTTCGGGCGTGGCCAACTTCCATGGTGTGACGGGCGGTGTGTACAAGGCCCGGGAACGTATTCACCGCAGTATGCTGACCTGCGATTACTAGCGATTCCGCCTTCACGTAGGCGAGTTGCAGCCTACGATCTGAACTGAGCCACGGTTTATGGGATTTGCTTGTCCTCGCGAACTTGCAGCCCTTTGTCCGTAGCATTGTAGTACGTGTGTAGCCCAGGATGTAAGGGGCATGATGACTTGACGTCATCCACACCTTCCTCCGGTTTATCACCGGCAGTCTCTCTAGAGTGCCCAACTAAATGCTGGCAACTAAAGACGTGGGTTGCGCTCGTTGCGGGACTTAACCCAACATCTCACGACACGAGCTGACGACAGCCATGCACCACCTGTCACTGCGTTCCCGAAGGCACTCTCCTGTTTCCAAGAGATTCGCAGGATGTCAAACCCTGGTAAGGTTCTTCGCGTTGCATCGAATTAAACCACATACTCCACCGCTTGTGCGGGCCCCCGTCAATTCCTTTGAGTTTCACACTTGCGTGCGTACTCCCCAGGCGGAACACTTAACGCGTTGGCTACGACACCGAGGGGGTCGATTCCCCCGACACCTAGTGTTCATCGTTTACGGCCAGGACTACAGGGGTATCTAATCCCTTTCGCTCCCCTGGCTTTCGTCCATGAGCGTCAGTGATGGCCCAGCAGAGCGCCTTCGCCACTGGTGTTCTTCCCGATATCTACGCATTTCACCGCTACACCGGGAATTCCCTCTGCCCCTACCACACTCAAGCCCAACAGTTTCCACTGCCATGATGGAGTTAAGCTCCACTTTTTAACAGCAGACTTGAAGGGCCGCCTGCGGACGCTTTACGCCCAATAATTCCGGATAACGCTTGCCACTCCCGTATTACCGCGGCTGCTGGCACGGAATTAGCCGTGGCTTATTCATCAAGTACCGTCAGATCTTCTTCCTTGATAAAAGAGGTTTACAGCCCAGAGGCCTTCATCCCTCACGCGGCGTTGCTCCGTCAGGCTTTCGCCCATTGCGGAAAATTCCCCACTGCTGCCTCCCGTAGGAGTCTGGGCCGTGTCTCAGTCCCAGTGTGGCTGATCATCCTCTCAGACCAGCTACTGATCGATGCCTTGGTGAGCCATTACCTACACCAACTAGCTAATCAGACGCGAGCTCATCCTCAGGCGAAATTCATTTCACCTCGCGGCATATGGGGTATTAGCAGCCGTTTCCAGCTGTTGTCCCCCTCCTGAGGGCAGATTCTCACGCGTTACTCACCCGTCCGCCACTAACCCGAAGGTTCGTTCGACTTGCATGTGTTAAGCACGCCGCCAGCGTTCATCCTGAGCCAGGATCAAACTCTCCGTTGTAGATCATTTCCTCTAAGACGTTTTCACGTCCTCAAAATGATTTGCGTCACCCATTACTCAGATCATTCTGGCAACAGTTGAGGCCTCCTTTCGCTGACACAAAAGGGTTCTTAAGAGTGCATCTCTAGATTTCTCTGTCAATGACTTTCCGGGATCTCAGATCCGGTTGTTGCTCCACAATTCGCACACCGGCAACAAGAGAGCTCGTGAAAACACTCTCGTTGCAGCGAATTGCTTCTTCGCAACGAAATTTTTTGACGGGACCTCACACCTTCATCGCTCTTTCATTCGGCTCCTCACCTCACCTCTCGGTTCGGCTCAGAACCAAACGCGATGAAAGCGTCAGTTCCTAAACTTTTCAATTGTCCAGGTGCGACCAAACTTCTCTTCACTCCCTTTCAGGAGATCGGTTGGTTGGTCATCGCGGCCTCTCGCGACCGCTTGAAGAACTTACAACACCGTGGGATCGCTCCCTCTTGGTCTCGTAAGCCGCCTCAGACACATCAAGACTTTCGCCTCAAGCGCTTCGGCTTGCACAGCAGCCTCTCGGCTCCCGCGCAAGACAAAACCATAACACCACACCTCCCAACGCGCAATGGTGATGCTTCAGCGCCGAACCAGTGCCTCTCCCCAGGGAAGAAAACGGGCCAAATGTGCCCATGAACCGGCCGCCAACATCGGGAATCCACGATCAGCGACGTCTTCTCCGGGAGAGAGCTGTGCAGGATCCGCATCCAACCAACGAATCGGACAACCCAGTTCATCGAGCACCAACCAAGCCGCCGCCAAATCCCAGATCTTGGGCGTGGCCTCCAGTGAAGCGATGGTCTGCCCCATCGCAACGCTCACCAAATTGAGGCTGGCGACGCCAAGCAGACGAATCTTCCCAGGAAAACGCTGATCCGGTTTGCGCTGCAGCACGCGAATCGAACGGCTGCAGAGCGAAACGCAAGCACTGGTGGCCAGGGCTCGAGTCTCCGAAGTGAGGGGCTGATTGTTTCGAGTTGCTCCGCGGCCCCGCAAAGCGACAAAGCGTTGGTTCAGTGCTGGCACATCCAGGAAAACCTCGCTGGGACGGCCATCGACAAAACGGGCCACGGAAATCGCCCAATAGGGAATGCCCGCTGCGAAGTTGGTAGTCCCATCGAGGGGATCCACGACCCAGTAGGCCCGCGTGTTCGGAACCTTTTTCGATCCTTCCTCACTGAGAACACCTTCACCTGGAGCGATGCTGGCCAGTCCCTCCACCAGAGCGGCATCACTCCAGCGATCGCAGTCTGTGATCAACGAACCATCCGCCTTCACATCTGAGCCGATCTGGCCAAAGTCTTGAAGCTGTCGAGCACGAATGCGATCCAACAACTGATGAATGGAGCCCAGTTGATCTTCACTGAGCACCGACTTCACCACAGAGGTTGAACAGGACTGTCCTGATTTTGGTTCATCGATGAACCTGCGGTAGCCACCGATGGGCAAGCGGTCTTAAGCGGCGTGGGCTCAATCGGAATAAACGGTTGTTCAAGTTCCTGGTTGGTGGCCGGCAGTGAAACCGCATTACAGGACACAAGAGCATCCAATCCTGTTCGACGTCTCAGCTGCGCCAGGCTCGTGTTGTAGGCCTTGATGGCACCCGTATAGCGAAGCTCGGCGTTGGTGAGATCGCGCTGGTTATCGACCACTTCCCGTTGGGTGCTAACGCCGGCCTGAACCCGCAGTTGTGACAAGCGCAGGGATTCCCGCGATGAGAGGACTTCGCTCGATGTGGTGTCGATGTTCTGGATAGCTGTTCGCAGATCAAAAAAGCTTTGCTCAACCTCAAGCCGGATCTGATCACGGGTTCTCGCGAAATTGAACCGGCTCTCTTCAGAGGCCTGCTTGGAACGCCGGTATTCGGCCCTGGCGCGACCACCATCAAACAACCGCCAATTCGCCGTCAACGCCATGCTGTTCTGAATGCCATAGGTGAAGTCGCCCATATCAATGTCGCTCGACGTCTGCCCGGTTTGGCCTTGGGTACGGGAGGTCGTGGTGGAATTCACGAAACTGAGCACAGGCTGAACAGCAGCTAAAGACGCATTCGCCTGGCTGTGGTTGATCGATATATCGAGGATCAGTTGATCGAGCTCCTCGCGATAGTTGTAAGCCGCAACGATGCTTTCTTGAAGTGATGGGGTCCACAAGCCCAAAGGTCGCGCAGGCGTTGCCGCCGTGGGAGTGACGTCCTGGGGGAGGTCGAGTACGACAGCGAGGTTGCGACGCGACACTGATTGTTGACCGAGATTGGTCGTCAGCAGATTGCGGTCACGGGCCAGTTGAGTCTCAGCCTCCAAAACTTCCAACTTGGTATTAACCCCCGCGTTGAAGCGAGCCCGTGCATCACGGAGGCTGACCAGTGACGCTTTGACAGAAGCCTGACCAATACGCACACCTTCATCTGCTTCCTGCAAATCGAAATAGGCCGTCGAGGTCTCCAAACGAAGATCACGTAAGGCAATCAGGTAAGACTCTCGCGCCCTTTCAAATTGATCACGAGCTGCGGCGATCTGAGGAACCCGTGCGGGATTAATCAAATCCCAACTCACCTTCAAGCCGACGTTGAGACGCCATTCGCGGCCGTAACGTTCTTTGTACCCATCCCGAGTCTCGGGCCTGAGGATCTCTTCACCAGTAGTGGGGTCGATCTGGCCTGTGGGTTTCTGAACGACCCGATCAGGAACGAAATCTGGATTTCGGTAGGAGTACGACTTGAAGTATTCGGGAAGTCCACTGGCCGATAGGTCGACGGTGGGATACCAAGCAGCAATGGCTGCACGGAGCGCAGACTTGGCCTGATCAACCTGGCTGGCTGAAGCCTTGAGTTGGGGGCTGTTGAACTCGGCCAGCTGAATGGCTTCTTCCAGGGTGACCGGGCGCAGTTCACGGATGCGCACCTGAGACGGCGAATCTGGAAGGGCAAGGCTGGGGGGGGCAGCCAGCGGTTCGAGGGATGCAGGCAAAGCATCCACTGCTGGAGCTAAGACCGAGGAATCGGCCTTGGGCCGTGCTCCCTTCAAGTCGATCGCGTCCGGAAGCGTGGATTGGTCCAACGAGGCCGACTCAACCTGAGGAGCGTCTTGACCAAGAGCAGGTGAGATACCGGAGGAAACAACGCCCGCTACGAGACAAATACTCGCGGTGATCCGGCGCACAGCAATCAAAAACTTTCAGGGAGCTTAGGGACTTTTTCCTACGGCACCCAAAACCGAGTCCACGACGTCAGCCGCCCCATGCACGATCTGAATGGGGACCGGCAGCTGCACGGCCAAGTCGTCCAGGGTCATGTCGTCCAGGAAGACGGGCTCCCCCTGCCGCAACATCACCGATGGCAGCAGCAGCTCATCGCCTAGCTCTTGGCCCTGCAAGCCACTGAGCAGATCCTGTCCCGTCAGCAGTCCTGTCACCACTTGCTCCTGCCCCCAATAGGGACTCGGCAACCCGATTAGGTGAAACTCAACGCCATCAACAGCATTGAGCCGTTCAGCCACGGGCTGCAACGCCTGGACCACGATCTGACCAACCACCCAGCTGCAACGCCGGGGCTCAGGGACCGCAGTCGGCAAATCCTCAGTCGCTGCATCCAAGGATTCAAGGAAGGCACGGATGCTGCCCACGCCGTTTTCCTGTTGCGGGAGATCCTCGTAGTTATCCCGGGGCGGCAAGGGCAATCCCGCTACCAGATACCACTCATCGGAGAGCCAGGCAAAACGGGTGCCCAAAACCTCCTGAAAGTGCTGCTGCATGGGTTCCACCTGAGCAATCACCCTGCGGGCGCAGTCCGGATCCACAGGAACCAATCCGTCATCCGCCGGCCTGAAGCGGGTAAGCCCCACCGGCACCACCGCCGCAGACAGCACCGCCGGCCAGGGGCCAGCCGCGAAGGAGGCGAGGTCGTTCAGTGTTCTCTCTAGAGCAGCACCGTCATTCAGCCCCGGACAAACCACCACCTGGGCATGGATCTGCAGATCACGCTGGTCAAACCAGGCGAGTTGGTCCATCACCTGAGCAGCACGCGGATTCACTAGCAGTCGTGAACGCAGGTCGGGATCCGTGGCGTGCACCGAGACAAATAACGGCGATAAACGCTGGTCCTCAATCCGCTGCCAGTCGGACTCGCCCAGGTTGGTGAGCGTCAGATAGGAGCCATAGAGAAAACTCAGCCGGTAATCGTCGTCTTTGAGGTAAAGGCTGTCGCGCCGCCCCGGGGGCTGCTGATCAATGAAACAGAACGGACAGTTGTTGTTGCACTGGCGCAAGCCATCGAATAGGGCCTCAGTGAAGGCCAGCCCAAGGCCGTCATCGGCATCCTTTTCCAACTCCACCCGATGCAGCGCACCCTTGGCATCACGCACCTCGAGGCAGAGCTCCTCCTCAACGCAGAGGTAGCGGTAATCGATCAGATCGCGCGGGCGAATTCCATTGATGCTGAGCAACTGATCGCCCGGCTCAAAACCCAGCTCCTCCCCGATCGAGCCGGGCTCCACAGACGCCACCACCGCGGGCTGCGGTTGCCGACCACTGCTGCTTGGATCGAGGGCTGCCACGGCAACCCCGACGGATGGCTCATTCCACACAAGCCGGCTTCATCTGAACTCAGTGTGAGCCGTAGACGCCCCACCAGACCAGTAAAAGCAGCCCGAACACCAGCCGGTAGGCGACAAAAAGCCAGGTGCTGTTGCGCTGCAAGAACTTCAGCAACCAATCGATTGCCAGCCACGACACCACTGCAGCCGAACCAATGCCCACCAGCAACGGCAGAGGACCGTTGCCAGGGCTGGCGGCTAAAGCATCCTTGAGCTCCACCAGACCCGCGATGGTGATACCGGGAATGCCCAAAAGAAAGGAAAAGCGGGCTGCATCAGCACGCTGCCAACCGTCGAACAGGGCCGCCGTAAGGGTGCTGCCGGAACGCGACACCCCCGGGAGCAAGGCAAGTGCTTGGGCCAGGCCCACCAGAAGGCCATCACGGCCTAAAACCACATCAAGCTGCTTACTTCGAGCACCGACCTGTTCGGCCAGGGCCAGCAACAGCGCCATCACAATCGAAACGATGGCAATCGACGGAATACTGCGCAGGGGTGACTGTTCGTAGCCCTGGGACCAGGCGAATTTGATCCCCAAACCGATGACCAAGATCGGCAGGGTGCCCACCACCATGGCGAACCCGAGACGCGCCTCAGGTTCACGCCACTGGCCGTAGCGAAAGGCGCGGCTGACACCCCGCAGCACCTGGCTGAGATCAGTGCGGAAGTAGGCGATGACAGCAGCGATGCTGCCCAGCTGAATGGCGGCTGTCACGGAAACACCCGGATCGCCCCAACCCAAGAGCTCGGGAACCACCTTCAAATGGGCGGTGCTGCTGATCGGCAGGAATTCAGTGAGTCCTTGGACCACTCCAAGCACCAGATCACGCCAGCAGGCCTCAACCAGGTTGAGGGATGCAGAGGGGTCCGCCATCAACGAGTGAGTGTCGCTTCGACGGTATCCCCGGCGGGCGATGCGGGCATGTCGGCCGCGTCACTTGGAGATGTCTTCTAAGGTTCCGTGACTTTCTTCACAAAGGACATTTGATCGGCGGCACCTGGCAAACCTCAGCCCCCGCTCGGTCGTGGTCCTTTCCCGTGGCCCGCATCGCAGCAGCCATGGTGGTGCTGCCGGTATTCCTGCAGGCGCCCTGGGTGCGCCTGAATCCGTTCTCGGCCACCCTGTTCACAGGCGTTCTGATTGCAGCCGGCCTGGTGATGCATCGGAGCCGCTCCCAGACGGCTTCCGACCTGGGTTCCCTGCTCGTGGGTTTCAGCGGCAGCTGGCTCGCGGGGTGCATTTTCTGGGGTTGGCTGCGGGCCCATCCCGTTCTGCACCTGCCAGTGGAAGCCTTTGCTCTGCCTGTGGCCTTGGGTGGTCTGCAGGGGCGCTGGCACCTGGCGGCAACGTTTTATTTGTCCTCCCTGGTGGGAACAGCTTGCACAGATCTGGCCATGGCGGCCACCGGTGTGATGCAGTTCTGGCCCGCAGTGGTGACGGCCTCCCTCGATCAAGCGCCACTGCTACTGCATAAAGCAGGGACGCATCTGCTCCAGCCCCTGCCTCTGATCACCCTGGTGATCTCAGCAGTCCTTGTGCTGTCGGCTGGGCGGCGCCTGAACAGGAACAACAGCGGTTTCACTGGTGATGCTGGATCCATGGCCGCTGCCGTTTTGATCACAACTCTTTGGGTTGATGGCTTGTTCCTGCTCACGGCCTTGCTGCAGCCGGGGCTCAGCGGCCTGATCGAGTGAAACGAACTGCAAAAGCTGCCCCGATTCAGGGGCTTCAAGGGCTCAACGACTTGTAGTCTTCCGGAGCCGGCACTGCCGGTCGACCCGTTCTGACCCCTGATCGAGAGTTGAGATGAAGCGGCTTCTGAGCTGGCTGACCGGCGCATTGGTGATGGCGAGCCTGATGGCAGGCCTCGTGATGCCGAGCAGCGTCTACGCCGACGACGACCTTCGCAACAAGTATTCCGGTAATGAGATCCGCAACATCGCGGACGACAAAATTGCCGCACGGGACGGCAAGGTTGATTTGAACAACTCCTCCGTGCGTCGTTTCCAGCAATTCCCCGGGATGTACCCGACCATGGCTGGCAAGATCGTTCTGGGTGGCCCCTACGACAGCGTTGATGACGTGCTGTCTCTTGACCTCACCGAGCGTCAGCAGGAGCTGTTCGCGAAGTACCGCGACAACTTCACCGTCACCCCTCCCTCCATCGCTCTCAACGAAGGCGATGACCGCATCAATGACGGCCAATACCGTTAAGCCTTAAGCCCGTCACAATGTTGTGACTGCTTGAACCGCCGGACCACCGGCGGTTTTTTTGTCCCTGTGATGGCCCAGCCCCGCTGCTCTGACCCCATCCCCTCAGGTCCTTGGGACGTGGTGGTGATCGGTGCCGGAGCCGCTGGCTTGATGACCTGCCTTGATCTGCCTGCGGAGCTCAAGGTGTTGCTGCTCAATCGCAACACAGGGCGACGTTCCTCCAGCCGCTGGGCCCAGGGGGGCATCGCCGCGGTGACCCGCAATGAGGACAGCGCCGAAAGCCATGCGGAGGACACCGTTCTGGCTGGAGCAGGCCTTTGCGATGGTGATGCAGTGCGGCTGTTGGTGCAGGAGGCGCCGCATTGCGTGGAGCGCCTGGGGCAGCTGGGGATGGCCTTCGACCGGGATCAGGACGGTCTGGCCACCACCCTGGAAGCAGCCCACAGTCACAGACGAGTGCTGCATGTGCAGGACCGCACGGGGCGAGCCCTGGTGGATGTGCTGCGGGATCGTGTAGAGCAACGGCCGGGGTTACTGCATCGCCGCGGCGTTCGCGTGACGCAGCTGCTGGTGCGCGATGGGCGCTGTTGCGGCGTGCAGGTGCTGGATGGGGCTCATCTTCACGGCATCGAAGCCCGCGCAGTGGTGCTGGCCAGCGGAGGGGGGGGGCATCTGTTTGCCAACACCACCAATCCAGCCCAGGCCTGCGGCGAAGGCATCGCCCTCGCCTGGCAGGCGGGTGCAGCCGTGGAAGATCTGGAATTTGTTCAGTTCCATCCAACTGCCATCCGCCTGGATGACGCCCCCTGCTTTCTGATCTCCGAAGCCGTTCGTGGCGAAGGCGGGGTGCTGATGGATTCCCTGGGGGGCAGCCCTGTGGCCCACCTGCCCCAACGCGACCTCTCACCGCGAGACCAGGTGAGCCGTGCCTTGATGCAGGCCATGCAGCGGCAGCAGGTGAAACAGATGTGGCTCGACTTCGCCGCCATCCCGCGCGACCAGGCGGAGCAACGCTTCCCAACGATCCTGGACCGCTGCGACGAACTCGGACTGAATCCATTGGAACGGCCAATCCCCGTGGCACCAGCCGCCCATTACTGGATGGGAGGGGTGGCCACGGACCTGCAGGCCGCCACCACGCTGCCCGGGCTCCATGCCGTAGGGGAAGTGGCCTGCACAGGCCTGCATGGCGCGAACCGACTGGCCAGCAACTCCCTGATGGAATGCCTGGTGTTCGCCCATCGCCTCAAAGAGATCGAGCTCGGCCCTGTCCCAACGGCCCTCGGCAGCAGCACGACACAAACGCTTGCCTTGGGCCTCAACGGCAGCAGCAGTTCGCAGTTGATCGACGCCATCGAGCAGCTGCGGCAACTCTGCTGGCAACGGGCGGGGGTGGAACGATCCGCCGCTGGACTGCGCCAGGCCCTCGGCAACGTGAAAGCCCACGAACAACAGCTGGAGCAGCAGGCGCTGCTCCAGGCCCTGCTACGGGACGACCCCTGTTCTCCCAGGCTGTTGGCGGAAAGCAGCCGACGTGATCTGAACCTGTTGCTAGATCTCCACCACAGATTGCTGACCAGCCGTCTGATGCTGGAGGCCTGCCTGTTTCGGGGAGAAAGCCGGGGAGGCCACTACCGCAGCGATGCTCCTGCACCGCTGCCGCAATGGAGACAGCATTCCCGGCAACAACGGCAGCGGGGCATCGTCACCCGCGCCGTCCGGGACTGAGGGCATCACGAATTCAGAAGTCGGTGTCGCCCTTGTAGCCGCTGAGTTCCGCAAGGGTGTCGAGCCCTTTCACCCCGGAATCGATGCTGCCGTTGATCTCCCAACTGGGGAAACCCTCCAATCCCTTGCTGCGGCACAGGTCGGCCTGGTTGTTCTCACCATCCGGCGCACACTCCACCACCTTCAACTGATCCGAGGCCTGCTTGCCAAACAGCTCCTTCTGTTCGTGGCAGTGGGGGCACCAATAGGCGGAGTACATCACGGCGCTGCTGCTGGTGAGGTGCTCAGCCAAGGCGATCGAAGCTGGTGTGCTCTCGGTGGTGACAAGCGGTGCGACGCCGGATCCACTAGCCACGGCCTCGGGCCGATTCGGATCCACCACGGACGCCCAGATCAAGCCCCCCAACAGCACCGCCAAGGCCAGAAGACCGCCGCGAAACGCGAGCTGCCCCAAGTCGTCCCAACCACCACCAACGATGGAGAGAACCAACAAGGCCAAAGAGAGCCCAGCGGAGAGGACGCAGAAGAAACAGAAGGCCTGAATCTTGAGCAGCATCACCCCCAGCAGCACGCCGCTGAAAACGGCCATACCGAGGGACACGGCGAACAGACCCCACCAGGTGCGGCGGGACATGTCGCTCTTGTTTTCCTGCAAGCCCGGCAACAAGGGCAGCAGCGCCATCAGCAGCACAGCGCCGTAGGCCAGCACACCGACCAACGACAGCGGGATCCCGGCGAAGACCGTCCCCCAGGCGCTGTTGAGCACCTTGTCGCAACCATCGGCCCCCATTGGGCAGGTGAGGTTGCCAAGCAAACCCCAGCGCTTCAGGGTGATCGAACCGGTGTCGATCAGGCCTGCAGTGGCCAGCACGGCCATGGCGATGCGGGCCCATTTCGCCCCGGAATCCTGGCGGCGACGGCTAACGAGACGGGTGGTGCCCATCCTTGATCTTCAAGTGAACGGATTCTGTCAGTTCCGGCGTGATCAGGCCGCTTCGTAGGCTGATCTTTGGCCTGCCGGCGACGTGATGACAAGCACCCCGACGAAACCGACGGTCGCCTTCGCCCACCTGGGCTGCGAGAAGAACCGGGTGGACACCGAACACATGGTGGGGCTGCTGGCAGAAGCCGGCTACGGCGTCAGCACCGATGAGAGCGATGCCGCCGTGGTGGTGGTGAACACCTGCAGCTTCATCCAGGACGCCCGCGAAGAATCGGTGCGCACCCTGGTGGAACTGGCGGAACAGGGCAAGGAATTAATCATCGCGGGATGCCTGGCCCAGCATTTCCAGGAGGAGTTGCTGGAGTCGATCCCTGAGGCCAAAGCCATCGTGGGAACCGGCGACTACCAGCACATTGTTGATGTGCTGCAACGGGTGGAAGTGGGGGAGCGGGTGAACCGCGTCAGCGCCGTGCCCACCTTTGTGGGCGACGAACACCTGCCCCGCCAGCGCACCACCGACCAGGCGGTGGCCTTCCTCAAAGTGGCCGAAGGCTGCGACTACCGCTGCGCCTTCTGCATCATTCCGAAGCTGCGGGGGGATCAGCGCAGCAGACCGATCGAATCAATCGTGGCCGAAGCCCATCAACTGGCAGCGCAGGGGGTGCAGGAGCTGATCCTTATCAGCCAGATCACCACCAACTACGGCCTCGACCTCTACGGCAAACCGAAACTGGCTGAGCTGCTGCGGGCCCTGGGGGACGTGGAGATTCCCTGGATCCGGGTGCATTACGCCTATCCCACTGGGCTGACGCCGGATGTGCTGGCGGCATACCGGGAGGTGCCCAATGTGGTGCCCTATCTGGATCTGCCGTTGCAGCACAGCCATCCGGAGATGCTGAGGGCGATGAACCGCCCCTGGCAGGCGGATGTGAACGACCGCCTGCTGGATCAGATCCGCGAGCAACTCCCCGATGCGGTGCTGCGCACCACGCTGATCGTGGGTTTCCCCGGTGAAACCGAGGAGCACTTTCAACACCTGATGGGCTTCCTCGAGCGTCAGCGCTTCGATCACGTAGGGGTGTTCACCTTCTCGCCGGAGGACGGCACGGCAGCAGCCGACCTGCCTGATCGTGTTGACCCTGAGGTGGCGCAGGCCCGAAAAGATGCCCTGATGGCATTGCAGCAGCCCATTTCGGCAGAACGGAACAGCCGCTGGGTGGGGCGCACCGTCGACGTGTTGATCGAACAGCACAACCCCCAGACCGGCGAGATGATCGGACGCTGCGCCCGCTTTGCCCCTGAAGTGGATGGTGAAGTGCGGGTGCAACCCGGCGCCGAGGGGCAGCAGGCCGCACCGGGCAGCCTGGTGCCGGTGGAGATCACCGGGGCTGACATCTATGACCTGAATGGACAGATGGTGGGAGCCCGAGCGATGGTTGCCGCGATCAGAGCGGATGCTTGAACCTTCATTTGCTGTCGCGAAAGCGGCAGCGTCAGCTCTTCCTACTGACGTCCGGCATCAGCACAGCTGGATCCTTCGCCGGCATCACCGCCAAGGGCTGGATTCTTCTGGATGGCATGGGTGGGCCACTGGTATTGGCCTTGAACTTCGCGGCACTTTCCCTGCCGAGCCTGCTGGTGAGCGGAGTCGCCGGGGTTCGCACCGACAGGCTGGGATGCGAGCGGATGCTGATCCAAGCGCAATGGGGGTTATTGGCGGCGGCAATGCTGGGCGCGCTGGCGATCCCTCTGCTCGATGGTCAAGCCCAGGTACTGATGTTGCTCGTCAGCACCTTGCTCATGGGCGTTGCGGGCTCCTTCGAATCCACGGCCCGCAACAAGTACTGCGCCCTAATCATTGATAAACCCGACCAATTGGTGACCTACCTCACCAGCTTTTCGGTCGTGTTCAACGTCGGCAAGTTGGTGGGTCCTCCGATCGGTGGCTGGCTTGTCGCTCTCAAGGGTCCGTCCTGGGCCCTAGGAATTGACGCAGCCAGCTACCTGCTGCCGATTGCGACGGTTCTGTTTCTGTTACATCCCGATCGGTACCGGGAACAACGCAGTAACGATGGAGAACAGGGGAGCTTGCTGACGGCCTGGCGGCAAAGCGGATCCACCCTGCGAGGAGTGCTGAGCCTGACAGCCGTGTTGTGTCTGGTGGGCTTTTTCCACCCGGGGCTGGCTCCGTTGATGGCCGAAGCGATTCTTGGATCGGATCCCCGTGACCTCGGGATCTTCACCAGCGTGCTGGCGGCGGGGAGCATAAGCGGTGGTCTGGTGTTGCAACGCAACAGCGCACGCTTTTGTCGTTCGCCTTTTCTGACGATTGGCGGGTTCGGACTGATCACAGCGATCGCCCAACTCGGCATGGCGGCATCAACGGACGTGTCCGTGAGCCTGGCGATGGCCTTTTTGATCGGTGCAGGGACAGCAGGCTTACTCAGCAGTTGCAACCTGATAACCCAAGTGGGTGCCCCACAGGTCATCCGAGGACGAATGGGTGGACTGAGTCAGATCGCCTTCCTCGGCGGTGGTGGCCTCAGCGGTCTACTTGCAGCAATGTTGGTTCTCGCAACCAACCTGACAACGACCTATGCCCTGACAGGCGGAGTCGGTGTGGTGCTGGCTGTGCTGTGGATCTGGAAACGAGGTCGGCAGAGGCTTGAGCCGATCAGATCAACATGATGACCTTCTGCCGCCTGGAGAGCACCGAGGGCTGACTTTTACGACCTCAGCGGGCGGATTGTTGTTGCCCGCGCCATGGTGGCTGCAGCGAGACGCCAGGGTTG
The DNA here is from genome assembly GCF_000012625.1 of Synechococcus sp. CC9605. Taxonomy (NCBI): domain Bacteria; kingdom Bacillati; phylum Cyanobacteriota; class Cyanophyceae; order Synechococcales; family Synechococcaceae; genus Synechococcus; species Synechococcus sp. CC9605. Next base: position 2,153,355 of record NC_007516.1, read on the forward strand.
ACCCTTCTCAAACTGCGGCCTGAGCGACAACGGCAGCTTTTTCTGATCGCATCCGGTGTGAGCACAGCCGGGTCGTTTGCCGGCATCACCGCCAAGGGCTGGATTCTGATGAAAGGAGGCGTGGATCCCTTCGTGCTGGCGTTGAACTTCGCCGCTCTTTCACTGCCCACACTGCTGGTGAGTGGTCCAGCGGGAGTGCGCACCGATCGCGTGGGCTGTGAACGGGTTCTGGTTCAAGCGCAATGGGCACTGCTGGCCGCCTCTGGCCTGGGGGCCCTGGCGATTCCCCTGCTGGAGGGCACGGCTCAGGTGCTGCTACTGCTCTGCAGCACCCTTTTGGTGGGCATCGCCGGAACCTATGAGATAACGGCCCGCAACAAATACTGCTCGATCCTGGTGGAGGAACCCGAAAAGCTGGCGGGCTATCTCACCAGCTTTTCGGTGGTGTTCAACATGGGCAAGCTGGTGGGCCCTCCGATCGGTGGCTGGCTGCTGGCGGCCACTGGCCCGGCCTGGGCCCTGGGCATTGATGCGGCCAGCTATCTGCTTCCCATTAGCAGTGTGATGTTGCTGCTCAGCCCAAATCGGGACCGGGAAGTGCGCAGCAGCGGCGGCGAAGACGCCAGCCTGCGCAACGCCTGGCGCCACTGCGGCAGCACCCTGCAGGGGGTGCTCAGCTTCACCGGGGTTCTCTGTCTGATCGGGTTCTATCACCCGGGGCTGGCCCCATTGATCGCCTTCGATCAGCTGGGGCCGAAGCCCACGGATCTGGGTCTGTTCACCAGCGTGCTGGCAGGCGGCAGCATCGTGGGCGGCCTTGTGCTGCAACGCAACAGCCAGCGTTTCTGCCGGCGTCCTTTCCTAACCCTGGGAGGCTTTGGCTTGATCACCGCCGTGGCCCAGCTGGGAATGGCCTGCACAACAGGACCTGGCTTCAGCCTGGCGATGGCCTTTCTCATCGGAGCCGGCACAGCTGGACTCCTGAGCAGCTGCAACTTGATCAGTCAGATCGGGGCACCGCAAGTGATGCGCGGTCGGATGGCCGGCCTTAGCCAGATCGCTTTTCTGGGCGGAGGCGGGCTCAGTGGGTTGATTGTGGCGTTGCTGGTGATGATCACTAACCTTTCCACGGCTTTCGTACTCACCGGGGGCCTCAGCGCTGCTGTGGCTGTGCTTTGGATTCGAAAGCGAGGCGCAAGGATATTGGAACCGCTCAGATGAGCTTGATTCCCTTCAGCAGCTTGGTGAGCACAAAAGCCGTCACCAGACCTGAACCAACCAGGCCGAGATAGATGCCGACGCCCATGTTCAAGTACGGAGGTGACCACCATTAGATCACCCACTGGCCTGGGTTCAGGCCATTGCGCTTAGGGTTTGTGAACAGCTGATACCGATTGAGAGGTATCTCCAGCCGGGCCGACCGGACGTCCATCCACCAACGCCCGACGCCATGCGCACTCTTTTCGTATACCCCGAATTCCCGAAGACCTTCTGGAGTTACGAAAAGATTCTCGAGCTTGTGAATCGCAAAGTGCTGCTGCCTCCCCTAGGGATGGTCACCGTGGCAGCACTTCTCCCCCAGGAATGGGAGATGAAGCTGGTGGACCGGAACGTTAGGGAGGTGACGGAGGAGGAGTGGGATTGGGCTGAGCTGGTGATCATTTCGGGAATGATCGTCCAGAAGGACGACATGGCCGTGCAGATCGGCAAGGCCAAACAGCGCGGGCTGCCGGTGGCGATTGGCGGCCCCTTCGCCAGTTCCACACCGGATGCACCAGAACTGGATCTGGCGGATTTCAAGATCCTCGATGAGGGGGAAATCACCCTGCCGATGTTCCTGGATGCCCTGGAACGGGGAGAGGCCAGTGGCCGTTTCAGCGCCGAGGGAGACAAGCCAGATGTCACCGCCACCCCGATTCCACGCTTCGATCTTCTGCAACTCGAGGCCTACGACTCGATGAGCGTGCAGTTCTCGCGGGGCTGCCCCTTCAACTGCGAGTTCTGCGACATCATCGTTCTCTATGGCCGCAAGCCCCGCACCAAAACCCCCGAGCAGCTGGTGGCTGAGCTGCAATACCTCTACGACCTGGGCTGGCGGCGCTCAATCTTCCTGGTGGACGACAACTTCATCGGCAACAAACGCAACGCCAAGTTGCTGCTGCCGCAGATCCGCACCTGGCAGGAAGAGCGGGGTTACCCCTTCAGCTTCGCTACCGAAGCCTCTGTGGACCTGGCCGACGACGACGAGATGATGCGGATGATGCACGACGCCCGTTTCGAAAGCGTCTTTCTGGGCATCGAAACCCCGGACGAAGCCAGCCTGGAAACGGCTCGCAAGGTGCAGAACACGCGCAACCCACTGGATGCCGCGGTGGACCGGATCACCGCCAACGGAATCCGCGTGATGGCGGGTTTCATCATCGGTTTCGACGGCGAGAAGGATGGTGCAGGCCACCGCATCGTGGACTTTGTGACCCGCACAGGCATCCCCGCCGCGATGATGGGCATGTTGCAAGCGCTGCCCAAGACAGCCCTCTGGGCACGGCTGGAGCGGGAAGGGCGCCTGATCCAAGGGGAAGATGCCGCCAAGGGCGTGAACCAAACCAACCTGCTGAACTTCAAACCCACCCGACCGATCCGCGACATTGCCAACGAGTACGTGGACGCGTTCTGCGCGCTCTACGAACCCAACGCCTACATGGACCGGGTTTACAGCTATTACCTGAAGATGGGGGCTCCCCGCTGGAAAGCCGCGGCCAAACTGCCCAGCCTGGTGGACCTCAAGGCCCTGAGCATTGTGGTTTGGCGGCAGGGCATCAAGCGCAACACCCGCACCCGTTTCTGGGGCTATCTGTTCGGTATGGCACGAAAAAACCCCGCCCTGCTGGAACAGTTCCTCTCGGTGCTGGCCCACAACGAGCACTTCCTCGAGTACCGCTCGATCGTTCAGCGTGAAATCCGCGAACAACTTGAAGCTCTACCGCCTGAAGAACCCACGGCAGCCAAAGAACTGCAGCCTGCCTAAGTCTCAGTCCTGCACGTAGGTTGAGCCGTTACGCAGGCACTGCTCAGCCTTCTGCAGCTCCCGCCCCAGATACAGGGCATGATCGAGGCAACTGACCGGGTGTGGGGCATCCCCTTCAGTGAGCTGAATGCCCAACTGTTTTGCTGTGCTGCCTCGATAGACGGCTGAAGGGCGACGAGGAGCATTGCCCCCGTCGCAGCGCAACACCTCACCGGTTTCGGAATCTCGAGCCAACCCTTTGTCATCAATGGTGTTGCCGTAGTGCTCAAGCACCAGTTCGGCGGCATCACGATCCAGCTTGATCAGGAAATAGCCACTGGGGTCCAGAGCGATGAACCGCTGGGACAGGCGCTGATCAAGAGCATCCATCGCCGCAGCGGTAGATGCCGGTGCTTCTGGAGTGGTGGTCATGCCTTCAACCTACAAAGCCAAGGCCGGAGGTTCCGCTTTGAAGGGCAGCTCCGCATTGATCGCCTCGATCTCCTCCAGCATTAAGCCATTCACCTTGGGCAACCAGGTGCGGATTAGTTGATCCATCTGGGGCTGGTACCAGCGGTGCAGGCTGGCGTGGGGACGGGCCACAAAACCTCGGCGGCGTTTGTGGCTACCACCGGCTCCAGGGTCAAAACAGACGATGCCATTGGCCAGAGCCCATTCGATCGGAGCGTAGTAACAGACTTCGAAGTGAAGACAATCAACCTCCTCGTGGCTGCCCCAGTAGCGGCCCCAGAGCTGACGGCCGTCCTGCACGCACATCGACATCGCCACCGGATCGCGCGGGTCACCGCGGTGGGCAGAAAAGAGCACCAGCTGGTCGCGGTGCAGCCGTGCCAAGGCTTTAAAAAAGCCCTCCTCCAGGTACTTGCTGCCCCACGGTCCCCAGCGAGCACAGTGCTGCTCGTAGAAACGATGCATGGTCTGCAACAGCTCCAGGTCCAGCTGGTCGCCGCTGAGGGGTGTCACGGTGATCCCGGCTTTGGCCACGGCCTTGCGTTCACGCTTGATGTTGCGGCGCTGGTTGGCATTGAAGCCCTTGAGGTAATCCTCAAACGTCTGGTCGTCACCGCGGCTCCACAGGCTTTGCTGGTTCAGCCAGGCGGCACAACCGGCGGCCTCCGCCAGAGGTCGCCACTGCGGATCTACGTAGAGGAAATTGCAGCTGAGGATGCCGTTCTGTTCGCAGAAGCGATCGATCGCCCGCAGCAACTCCCTGGTGAGCAGAGCCTCATCCTCTCCAGATCGCACATGGAAGCGGTAGCCCAGCACGGGACTGACCGGACTCATGCCCAAAAGCTTGGGGTAGTAGCGCAGCCCCAGATCCGCCGCCAGACGGACAAAGGTCTGGTCGAACACGAACTCGCCATAGCTGTGGCCCTTCAGGAACAGCGGAGCCACCGCAATCAGAGTGTCTTCACGCCAGAGGGCCAGATGCAGGGGCTGCCAGCCCTGCTCGGGAATGATGCTGCCTGAGCTTTCCAAAGCCTCCAGCCAGCTCCAGCGGTAAAAAGGGATCGTATCGACTCCCACCAGGCTGTTCCACTGCTGCTCTGGGATCTCGTTGATGGAGCGATGCCAGCGGGCCGTGAGTGACGTCATTGCGACGGTGTCTTTGGCCTTATTGAGATGACCTTAACCAGGTCGGATCCGTTGGTAGCGAACAAGCAACTCCCCATCCCCGAGATCCTCAGCGCCATCGGACTGCCAGGCACCCGGTTGCGCCAAGACAGCGGGCAACGGCACATCGGTGCAAGGCAACCAACTGAAGCAGCCTCCCAGGAGCTGGGGCACCAAAGTGAGCTGAAGCGCATCGACGCAATCGGCTTGCAACAGATCGGCGCTGAGCCTGGCGCCACCCAGCAGCACCAGACGCTGAATCCCAGCCGCTCCAAGTACCTCGAGCCGCTCCGGCCAGGTTGGGGCCAAAGGGAACCAACGATCAAAGCCTTGATCCACAGGGTCAGGAGCCAGCAGCCATCGCTGGAGCGGCTGATCAAAGAAACGCCAGGTGCTCGAGAATTCGGGGGACCGGCTGACCACCACAGCGGCCGGCTGCTCGGTTCGCCCCTCGCTTCGGCGTTGCTCCAGCAGCTGAGGGTTGCGGATCAAGCAAGTACATTGATGGGCCCGAAGGGTTCCGGCACCGATCAGGCAGGCATCCCCCCAGGCAAGGGCATGCTCCAGGGCACGACGGTCACCTTCACCCCCCAGCTGGGCAGCACCGCCTTCTGGCGGGGCCAAGCGTCCATCGAGGCTGATGGCCAACACCAGCCGAACGAAGGGGCGCGTAGGAGTGGGGCGCAAAGATGTAGGGCATTGGGGCATCAAGCCGTCGATCAGACGGCAGCCACGGCATCAAGAGCTGCCGGAGACATCTCCAACTGAGGTGCTTCGGCGTAAACCTCGGCCGCATTGTTCGGGCTCTCTTGCAGCCGCACCTTGTGCAAGCTGGCGCCGATGGCCTTGATCGGGCTGGAGAGACGATCAGCGATGTGCAGAGCGATGTTCTCGGCCGTGGGCACGCACTCCTCGAAGAAGGGCACATCCTTGTTGAGGAAGGTGTGGTCGAAAGGCTCGACCACCAGATCATCCACGAGGCGCTGCAGCGCGGAGAGGTCGCAGACCATGCCGGTGCGGGGATCGATCTCACCGCGCACGGTCACGTCCACCAGATAGTTGTGGCCATGGCCGTGGGGACGGGCGCACTTGCCGTAGATAGCTTCGTTCTCCTCCTGGCTGAGCTCCGGGCGGGCCAGTCGGTGAGCGGCGGCGAAGTGAGTGCGGATGGTGAGGAAGGCGTCCATGGGATGTCCGAGATAGTCGGCCCAAAGGCCCGGTTGTTCGTAGAGGCGCAGCGCCGTGATCGGCAGATCAGGGCTAAGCCGTTGCCAGATCACCCGCACCAGGGCCTCGGTGGTGGGGAGGCAACCGGTAGGAGTGGAGACGTCAAATTCCGGCCAGGCCTCATTGAGGAAGCGGAAATCAAGCTGCCCCGTCACCTCGTTGCGGATGGCGTGCTTCACCTCCGAGAGGTTGAGCACCATGCCATCGGCATCCAGACCACCAGCCATGGACACGATCAGCTCGTAGTTGTGGCCATGGCCAGGAGCCAACGCGCAGGGCCCGAAACGGGCGGCATTGTCATCGGCGGACAGCTCGGGCAACCAATAGCGATGGCTGGCACTGAAACAGGCCCTCCTGGTGATGACACAACCACGACCCTGGCCGTGCCGTGCTGGTGACTTCGTTTCAGTCATGTGACGTTCCGGCCGCAAGGCATCCTAATGAGTTACAGCGGTTTCCGAGTCATGGCGGATTCCACCCCAACCCTTAAGAAACGCCTCAGCGGGCGCAGCCTGTATTTGGTGGGAATGATGGGCAGCGGCAAGACGAGCACGGGCCGCCCCCTGGCCGAACGCCTGGGCTACGGCTTTGTGGATGCCGATGCCGTGATCGAACAGGCGGCGGGCTGCAGCATCCCGGAGATCTTTGAGCGGGATGGCGATGCAGGCTTCCGCAGCCTGGAAAGCCAGGTGCTTAGTGCGATCAGCCAGCGCCATTCCCTTGTGGTGGCCACCGGAGGAGGTGTGGTGACCCAGCCTGAAAACTGGGGATTGCTGCACAGCGGCATCGTGATCTGGCTCGATGTGGTTCCCGATCAGTTGCTGCAGCGGCTGAACGCCGACAGCACCGTGCGTCCGCTGCTGCAGACCACTGATCCAGAAGCGTCTCTCAACGCGCTGTTGAACGAGCGCCGTCCCCTCTACAGCGAAGCCGACCTCACGGTGGTGATCAACGACGAAACTCCAGAGGCTGTCGCTGACGGGATCCTGCAACTGCTGCCGAGCCTGCTGCAGGATCCGACCCAACGCCGAACCGACTGATCTCAAGCGGTGGGCGGCTCCAAACGCACCGCAAACCACTGCAAAGTCACCCCGGGGCTGATCTCCAGATCACAGGCCGTATCGATCAACCGCTGCGCTGCTGATTCCACATCAGGTTGATCCGCAAGATCAGCCGGCAACTGATCAAGGCTGCGCAACCAACCGCTCAGCCATGTCAACGTGTCTGCAGCGCTGAGCAGCTGCTCCGGCTTGCCGGGCTCCAGCACCACATAGTCATCAAGGGCACGGATCAGGGGATCAGACATGGAACGGCGGTTGTGGATGCTGCTGATCGGCTTCACCATCCTGCTCAGCGGCGGCCCCGCCTGGGCCCAGGCAGGTCTTGAGCAGAGATTGAACAGTTGGCCCGACTGGAGCCTGCCGGCACCGTTGCCGCGGCCGTCAAATCGGAACGACCTGATCTATCCCGACTGGTTTGCCGGACTCTGGCAGGTGGAAAGCGTTGATCTCGATGCCCCCGACGATCCACCCCTGCTGCATCAAGCACGGTTTCAAGCCGACCGGCGCGGTCGGCTGATCGGCGACCGCAGCTTCAACGCCACGGCCATCGGCCGTGCCCTCCTTGGCGAGCAGCTGCTGGGAGTGGAAGAGGACCCCGACTCCGCCAACCGCCAGATCGCTCGGCTCAAAGGCGACCTTTATCTCGAAACAACGGTGACGGGCCGCCGCCAGGAAAGCCCAAACGCCAACACCTTCCTGGCCGATGAATTGGTGCTGCAGATCCTGCATGCCCCCGGCCCGCCGCGGCTGAGCCGGATCGAAACACTGAGCCGCTACGAGCGCTGCGGCGAAGCCATCTGCGCCGAGCAATGGCAAGGACGCTATGCCTCACCTGGCGAGAGCCTGCGGGATCAGGCCATCGCTCTGCATCACTACCAATTGCGCTTCACACCTCTTCCAGGGTCCGCTCCATCAATTTGAGTTCGATCTGGTCGCGCCACTGGAACAGCGGCTGGAGCTTGGGGTGGTCGCTCAGCCCAGGCACCCCTTTGCCAGCCAGGGGCGAACCTGCTGAGGAGGGGAAGCGAAGCAGTGACAACTGAGCAGCAACGGCGATATCGGCCAGGGTCATGCTGTCGCCCACCAACCAGGGACTGGCCTGCACTGATGTGGCGAGCTGCTCCAGGCTGGCCAGCAGCTCAGTGCGCTCCTTCTGGTTGACCAGTTCGGTGATGTTGCTGACCCAACCGCCGGGGATCACACCCATGACCGAACGCACGGGGTCCGGTAGATCGTCGGGGAGCAGGGCAACCCGCAGCTCAGGATCCAGCGCGGCGGCCTGCACCAAGGAGGAACGGCCAGCCATCGCGAGGGTGGTGTCGGCCCAGTCCTCCAACAGATACACCTGGGCTGCCTGACGTGGGTCGTTAGGAATTAGGGCGGGATCGGGCTCCCGCTGAACCAGGTGCAAAGCAATGGCGGTGGAGTCGGCAATCACCTGATCCCCATCCACAAGCACGGGAACTTGGCGTTGGCCGGACAGGCGGAACACGGCCACCTGGCCGACGCCAGGGGTCACCTCCACGGTGCGGAAACTCAGTCCCTTGGCCTGTAACACCATCCGCACCTTGAGACAAAACGCGGAATGGCGGAATTGATGCAGCTCCAACATGTCCAAAACAGCCATGGGCCCGGCAGAGTAGCCAGCAGATTTGCGAGCGCGCCAGAACCATGCGGGAGTTTTTCCTCAACGTCTCCCGTTACCCCCGCTACCTTGTGGCCTTCACCCTCGGGGTGATGAACTCCGTCGCCGAACCCCTGGCCGCACGGCGCAGCAATCCTGTCACGGCCGTGGCCATGATCGGCGCCTTGATTAGCGGTGGAATCAGCCTCACCTTGGTGCTGCGTGCCATGGTGAATTCAGCACCGATGGCGTGATGGCACAGGGGCGTCGAGTGGAGCGGGTGGCCGCCCTAATCCGCAAAGAAGTCAGCGAACTGATGATCAACGGCATCCGGGACGAACGGGTGCACCACGGCATGGTGAGCATCACCGAAGTGGAAGTGTCCGGCGATCTGCAGCACTGCAAGATATTCGTGAGCGTGTTTGGGGAAGCTCAGGAGCGCGACCAGGTGCTCGAGGGACTTCAAGCTGCCAGCGGCTTCCTGCGGGGAGAACTGGGGCGACGGCTGCAAATGAGGCGCGCCCCCGAAGTGGTGTTCCAACTGGATCGGGGGCTGGAGCGCGGCACCTCCGTGCTGGGCTTGCTGAATCGCCTCGAAGACGAACGTCAGCAGCGGGGCGACATTCCACCGGGGAGTGATCAACAGCCAGGCAGTGATGAACAGCCGACCGGCTGACAGTCCAGGGGCAGACAGCCTGCGGCGCCGAGTAGCGGAACTGCTGGTGCTTCGGGCCAGTGGTCATCTGAACGACCAGCAGCGTCGCTACCCCCAGTGGGAGCTTCCGAACCGCGAACTGCAACGTTTGCTGCAGGAAGGAGTTGGCGGCGTGATCCTGTTGGGGGGCAGCGCCTTGGAACTCCAGCAACGCACCCAGCAACTGCAGGGCTGGAGTGAGCATCGGTTGCTGTTCTGCGCCGACGTGGAAGAGGGCGTAGGTCAGCGCTTCGAGGGGGCCAGCTGGCTGGTGCCGCCCTTAGCCCTTGGGCGTCTCCACCAGCAGGAGCCCAAGCTGGCCTTGAATTTGAGTGAGCGCTATGGCCGCTGCACCGGCGAACAGGCCCGCCGCTGCGGGCTGAACTGGGTGCTGGGGCCGGTGTGCGACGTCAACAACAACCCCGCCAACCCGGTGATCAATATGCGGGCCTGGGGCGAAGATCCCAAGAGTGCCAGCGCCCTGGCCGTTGCCTTCCAGCGGGGGTTGAAGCAAGCGGGTGTTCTCGGATGCGCCAAGCACTTTCCCGGCCACGGCGACACCGCCAGCGACTCCCATCTGGACCTACCGGTGCTGCCCCATAGCCGCGAACGGCTGGAGCAAATCGAACTGCCGCCCTTTCGGGCCGCCATTGCCGCTGGTGTGGACAGCGTGATGACGGCTCACCTGGTGCTGCCAGAGCTGGACCCGCAGCAGCCCGCCACCCTCTCCAAAGCCGTGCTCACCGATCTGCTGAGGCAGGAGATGGGGTTCACGGGACTGGTGGTGACCGATGCCCTGGTGATGGAAGCGATCAGCGCACGGCACGGCGCAGCCGAAGCAGCTGTACTGGCCTTTGAAGCAGGGGCCGACCTGATCCTGATGCCAGCGGATGCCGATGCCGCTATCGATGGTCTCTGCAAAAGCTTCAGCAGCGGACGGCTGCCCCTCGAGCGGTTGGAGCAGAGCCATCAACGCCGGGCCCATGCACTGGCATCGATCCCCACCAGCACAACTTCAGGTCCGATCGTCACCGCAGCCGAACAAAGCCTTGAGGCTGAGCTGGTGCGCCACAGCATCACGATCGGCGATGCAGCGGTTCGCCCGCAAGCAGGAATCAACCTGGTGCGCGTGGATGCCCTGGTGCCTAGCGCAGCCGCCCTCAGCGGCTGGTCACCGGCCCTGCGCATCCCTGAAGCCCATGGGTTCCGCTCGCTCGTGCTGCACGGCGAGGGCCTGTCGCCCTGGAGCGACCAACCGAAGGCGCCCCTGGCATTGGACCGCCTTGGCGACGGAGCGGTGCTGCTGCAGCTGTTCCTGCGGGGCAACCCCTTCCGGGCCGGGCGGGATGCCCAGGAACCCTGGGCCGCAGCGATCCAACAACTGATCGCCCTCAACCGGCTGGCCGGGGTCGTGGTCTATGGCAGCCCTTACATGTGGGACACCCTGCAGCTGCTGCTGCCAAGCAACTGCCCTGCCGCCTATTCCGCCGGCCAGATGCAGGAAGCCCAACGCCAGGTGCTCAACGCTCTATGTCCCACCGCAACGCCGACGGGCAACAGCGGTGCATTCACCGACTGACCACCGCCAACCAACCGCACTGGCCAACCGCATCTAATCTCGCGCCAACTTCTAGCCGGCCGGTCATGCTCAGCCTCTCGATGATCGTGCGCGATGAAGAAGCGCGTCTCGGGGAATGTCTGGCCTCCGTGCAGGGCTTTGCTGACGAGATGGTGGTGGTGGACACCGGCTCCACCGACGCCACGGTGGCCATTGCCGAGGCGGCTGGAGCCCGGGTTGAACAGATCAGCTGGCCGGGGGACTTCGCTCCAGCCCGCAACCAGGCCCTGGAGTTTCTCAACGGTGACTGGGTGCTGGTGCTGGACGCGGACGAGCAGCTTCGTGCTGAGGCCATCCCTGCACTCAAGGCCCTGATGGCCCAGCCCGATGTGCTGGTGATCAACCTGCTGCGCTACGAGGTGGGGGCTGCCATGGCGCCCTATTCCAGCGTCAGTCGTCTGTTCCGACGCCACCCCTCGATCCGATGGAGCCGGCCATACCACTCAATGATCGACGACAGCATTCGCGCCTTGCTGGAAACGGAACCCCAATGGCGCATCGCCGATTGCAGTGAGCCAGCGATCCTCCACGACGGCTACCGACCGGAGCTGCTGGCGGGCAGCGATAAGGCCGATCGGCTGCGACAAGCCATGGAAGCTGATCTGCAGGAGCGGCCCGGTGATCCCTACGCCAGCGCCAAGCTGGGGGGTCTGCTGATCAGCGAAGGCAAGACCGACCAAGCCATCCCCCTGCTGCAGAGCGGCCTCAAGCAGTGCGGTAAGGCCGATGCCGAACGTTATGAGCTGCTGCTGCACCTGGGCTTGGCCCTCGCCCCCAGTGATCCCGTCCAGGCAGTGAGCTGCTATCGGCAAGCCCTGGAGATTCCCCTGGACACACGGGTCAGTCTTGGAGCCCGCCTCAACCTGGCGGCTCGACTGATGGAACAGGGCAACCTAGAGGAAGCGATTAGCCTCACCCAAACCGCCGCCCAGCGTGCACCGGAAGTGGCCCTCGCCTGGTACAACCTTGGGCTGATGCAACGGCGGCGCGGCGATCTCGCTGCGGCCCTGGAGGCCTACGGGCGCGCACTCGCCTTGGATCCCAACAACGCTGAGTGCCATCAGAACAATGCTGTGGCCCAGCTTTTGGGCGGCAACATCGACGCCGCTCGCAGCAGCTTCATCCGCGCCATCAAGCTGCTTCAGGCGCAGGGCAGCACCAAAGCGGCTGAGCAGCTGCGCGAGAGGGTGCAGGGGGTGGTGAAGCTGGACGGGGAGGCTGTCGCTTGAGCCATCCCTTGCAGGGCCGAACGGTGGTCGTCACCCGCGCGGCCGACCAGCAGGGGGCCGCTCGCCAGCTGCTGGAGCAGCAGGGGGCAACAGTGCTAGACCTTCCTGCCCTGGTGATCGGACCACCCGACCACTGGGGGCCTCTGGATGACGCCCTCGAAGACTTGGACAGCTTTCACTGGCTGGTGTTCTCCAGCGCCAATGGCGTTCAGGCCGTGGAACAGCGGCTGCAGCGCCTCGGCCGTTGCCTGGCCCGACGCCCCGCCAGCCTCAAGATTGCGGCGGTGGGCCGCAAAACGGCGCAGATGCTGGACGATCTGGGGGCGAGCGCTGATTTCGTGCCACCCAGCTTCGTGGCCGACAGCTTGATCGATCACTTCCCGGTGTCGGGCTGGGGTCTCAAGATGCTTTTGCCACGGGTTCAGAGCGGTGGTCGCACCCTGCTGGCGGACGCCTTCGGTGAAGCAGGAGTGAGGGTGGTGGAGGTGGCGGCCTATGAGTCCTGCTGCCCCGTCGCAATGCCGGAGCCAACAGCGACCGCCCTGGACGAGGGCAAGGTCGATGCCATTGCCTTCAGCAGCGGCAAGACCGCTCAGCACACCGCGAAGCTGCTGGAACAACGCTTCGGTGCCGGCTGGGCCGAACGGTTGGAGGGGGTGAAGGTGGTTTCGATAGGCCCCCAGACCAGCCGCAGCTGCCGCCAATGCTTCGGTCGGGTGGATGCTGAGGCCGACCCCCACGATCTCGAAGGATTAGCCGATGCCTGCGCTCAAGCCATGCAGAAGGGATCATGAGGCTCATCGTTCAGCGCCAGGCGAATGCAGCCGCGCTCCACATCGATGCTGAGCACCGACCATCCGGTCGGCAGCAGCACAGGAGCATCCTCTGCGCAGCGGCCATCGGACCCCACACAGACCACACCGCTACCGCTGGCGGTGGTCAGCATGGCTCGTTTCTGATCTCCCACCAGCAGAACGCCAGTCAGGGTGAGACCAGTGGTGGGGTCTTGAACATCCGCAGCCTCCACACCAACAAGAGGCCCAAAGGGATCCACCCGTCCGCCTGGGGCAGCCTGCTGCACATCCTCAGCCGAAGGCAGAGGGGTGAGACCAATCGGTGGTATCACCGGCGCTGACGTTTCCGGCAGTGGCTCAGGTTTCACTGGAACCGGTGGCAGCGCCGTGGCTGTTGGCGTTTCACCACCACAGCCCCCCGCGACCATCAACAGGTCGACGAAGGCAAGCAAGCGCTCAGCCGCCTGCTTCCACAAGGTCACAGAAACGGTCAAGGTTCGCCTGGAGCTCCTTGGTCACGATGCCCCCCAGGATGCTGGGTTCCATGAGCGGTGCCAAGACTCTCGGCAATTCATAGGTCACGCTCAACTTGACCACAGTGCGGTCGGAGGCTTCGGGGTAGAAGCGCACAGCACCCTTGGTGGGCAGGCCACCCACCGATTCCCAGTGCAGTTGTTGAGCTTCGACCCGCTGGGTGATCCGGGCCTTCCAACTGAAGCGGAAGCCCTGGGCCGCCAGGGTCCAATCGGTGAGATCGGGGTCTTCGAGGGGCGTAACCGACTCAATCCAGCGCATCCATCGAGGCATCGCTTCGAGATCACTCCAGACCTCCCAGACCTTGGAGGCCGGGGCCTGCACCTCAGAGGTGACCGTGTGTTCGAGCCAGCGTCCCATCAGGCCACCGCCGCGTTTGTGGCTAGTTTCACCGGCTGATCGAGGATCGCCGCCGCCGCCAGATGACCGCTCATCGTGGCTCCCTCCATCGAATCGATGTAGTCCTGACGGGTGTAGCTGCCGGCCAAGAAGAAATTGCGGATCGGCGTGCGCTGCTCCGGGCGGTAGGGCTCCATGCCCGGGGCTTCCCGGTACAACGACTGAGCCAGTTTCACCACGTTGCTCCAGGTGAGCTTGAGGTTGCGAGCCGAGGGGAACAGCTCGCGCACCTGACGATCGGTGTGGGCCACGATCTCGTCCACCGACTTGGGAATCCAGGGATCACCAGGGGTGAGCACGCATTGGAGCAGGGAGCCCTCTCCCTCCTTGCGGTAGTCCTCCGGGCTGGCCAGGGCCAAATCGGCAAAACAGCTGAAATCGGCATCAGCCGTGTACAGCAGGTTGTTGAGCCCCGTGGGTGCTGCCACATCCCGGCGCCGGTCTTCCTGGGCATCACCCAGTTCGGTTACCCAGCCGTCGTAGCGGAGCTGAACGGTGGCCACGGGTACGGCCTCCAGCTGATGAATCGCCTCGAACTGGGGGTACCGGTTCCAGGCCTCGGGCAGCAGCTTCTGAATCCCGGGAACATCACAGGCGGCCAGGTAGGCGTCAGCCTCAACGCGGATGTCTCCATCAGGAGTCCCCAGCTGCAGGCCTGTGATCTCAGGTGATTCACCCTCGCTGTAGTCCACCTGCTTCACCCGATGACGCAGGTGCAACTTGCCTCCACGCTGCTGGATGTAGTCGAGGATCGGACCCGTGAGCCAGCGATGGGGCGATCCCTTCAGCAGATTGAGCTTGGAGGCTTCCGTCTTGGCCGCAAACATCATGAAGATGGTGAGCATGCAGCGGGCGGAGATGGCCTCGCAATCGATGAAGCCCAGGGCGTAGGCAATGGGGTTCCACATCCGCCGGATGCTTTCGGGGCTACCGCCATGGCTGACGAACCAATCCTGGAAACTGACGGAGTCGAGGGCTCGGATGGTGCGCATCGCCCCCTCGTAATCCACCAGACCGCGCACGATCGGGCTGGTGCCCAGGGCAAGGGCATTGCGCAGCTTGTCGATCCAGCTGAGCTGCGGTGTGGTGAAAAACGCCTTGAGGCCGTTGAAGGGTGCACCAATGGGGAAGCGGAAATCCAGCTCCCGCAGATCGCCCCCCTTGTTCACGAACAGGTGCGTGTGCTGCTTGGGCAGAAGATTCTCGAACGCTCCCACCTTGCGCATCAAGGCGAAGAGGTTGGCGTAATTAAAAAAGAAGACGTGCAACCCCATCTCGATGTGGTTACCGCCCTCATCCACCCAGCTACCCACCTTGCCGCCCATAAAAGGACGGGCTTCGTAGAGATTCACCTCATGGCCCGCATCCACGAGGTCCACTGCAGCGGAGAGGCCGGCGAGGCCGGAACCAACGATCGCGACCCGCACAAGATCTGGTCAACTAAGGCGACTCTATGTATGAGCGTTCATAGAGTGAGAGCACGAGCCTGCGTCAATCATGACTTCCACCCCCGATACCGCGCCGGCCCATACCGCCAAAGACGGCAAGGGCATCCTGATCACTGAACCGGCGATGCAGCAGCTGGCGAAGCTGTGTGGCGAACAGGGCGAGAACCAGGTGCTGCGTGTCGGGGTGCGGTCCGGGGGCTGCAGCGGCATGAGCTACACAATGGATTTCGTGCCCGCCTCCGACACCCTCGACGACGACGAGACCTACGAGTACGCGGCGGCTGATGGACAGAGCTTCCGGGTGATCTGTGATCCGAAAAGCCTTCTCTACATCTACGGAATGCAGCTGGACTTCAGCACTGCCCTGATCGGCGGTGGCTTCAACTTCACCAACCCCAATGCCAGCCAGACCTGCGGCTGCGGCAGTTCCTTCGCCGTGTGAGCAAAGCCACGTGGGAATCTGAGTAGAGACCACTGCCCTCTCCCTGTTGATAGAGACTTCCCAGGACAGCCTGTTTGAGCAGGCCATGGCCCGATATCAGGCTGGCGCCGCAGCCGAAGAGGTGCTGCCTGATTTCGCCCGCTTAGTTGAAGCCGCTCCTCGCCAATCAGCGGGCTGGACCTGCCTAGCCTGGCTGCAGCTGCTTTGCGACCAACCGGAGGAGGCGCTGCGGTCGGCACGTTTCGCTGTGAGACTCAACGGCCAGGACCCCCAGGCCAGAATCAACCTCAGCCTTGCTTTGCTGGAGACCCAATCCAAGGGCGTGCGCGACCACATCCAGGTGGTGCAGCAGGTGATGACTCTGGCCCCAGAGGTGTCCAGCGAACTGAAGGCCTCGATCACCGACGGACTCGAGCGCAAACCCGGCTGGAAGGCCCTTGAAAAAGTGAAAGCCTGGCTTGAGCTCTAATCACAACGGACGCTCCGCCTGCCTGAAAGCCCCTGCATGACAGCCACCTGGACCATCACCCGTCTGCCGTCCCAGGTTCGCGTGCGGCCTCCAGCGGATCGTTCGGAACAATTTCGGCGGGAACGCCCGGCCAGCGAAGCACGACGGTTGCAACTGGCCAGGCGCGCCAACGGCATTCCGGAGCCGAGCACCTGGATGTGGTGAGGGGTACACCGGCGATGGCACGCATCCTGCTGCTGAGCAATGGCCACGGTGAAGACCTCTCCGGCGCCTTACTCGCCCAGGAGCTTCAGCGACAGGGGCACAAAGTGCAGGCGCTCCCGCTAGCGGGCCTTGGCAGCGCTTATCAAAAAGCCGGCGTGCCACTGCTGGGACGCAGCCACGAATTCAGCACCGGGGGCATTGGCTACACCAGCCTTCGCGGCCGCCTTACCGAGATCGCCCAAGGGCAAATGCTGTATCTGCTGCGTCGCCTGATCCGTTTGATGCGGCACCGGCGTCGCTTTGATCTGATCCTGGTGGTGGGCGATGTGATCCCTGTGATCGCGGCATGGCTCAGCCAACGCCCTGTGGCGACCTATCTGGTGGCCTACTCCAGCCACTACGAAGGGACGCTGCGGCTGCCCTGGCCCTGCGCCGCTCTGTTGAAAAGCCAGCGGTTCAAAGCGGTGTACAGCCGCGATCAACGCACCGCCAAGGACCTCAGCGGGCAACTGCAACGGCCGGTGAGCTTCCTGGGCAATCCATTCATGGATTCGGTGCTCACAGCAGCCGCCCCGCCGCCCAGCAGCATGCCACGCGTCGGTCTGCTGCCCGGCAGCCGCCGACCGGAATTGGAACAGAACCTGCAGCTCTTGCTGCGGCTGATCGAGCTGCTGCCGAGCACAGTGCGCTGCAACATGGATCTGGCCCTGGTGCCCAGCCTGGATGACAACAGCTTGCGGCAGCTCAGCGAACGATGCGGCTGGCACTTGGAGAACGGCGTGCTGGAACGTGAGGGAGCCCGGGCGATCAACGTTCGCCGCGGGGCCTTCCGTGCCGTGCTGCAGCACAGCGATCTGGTGATCGGCATGGCAGGTACCGCCATCGAACAGGCCGTTGGCCTGGCCAAACCGGTGCTGCAGGTGCCGGGCCAAGGGCCTCAATTCACAGCAGCATTCGCTGAAGCCCAACGGCGCCTGCTCGGGCCCACGGTGTTCTGCGCCGACGGAGAAAGTGGCAGCCGTGAGGCTTTGGAGAGAACAGCGGAGCTGGCCATGGCTCTGCTTGAGCGTGCGCGACGGGATCCTGGCTTGCAGCGGCAATGCCGAGAAGAAGCCAAATGGCGCCTCGGAGAAGCGGGCGGTGGCCTGAGAATGGCGACAGCGATCGATGCCCTGCTGCCATGAGTGCCCCTTTAGAACCGGCCTGGAAGCGCTGGCTCGACCGGCTGCTGATGGTGAATGTGCTGCTGGTGTTTGTCGGCGCTGGGGTCTTCGCCGTTGCCGTGGTGCGTCAGGGCCAAGGCAATAACTGGCTGATGGACCGGGTTCAAGTGCTGTGGCAACCCCTGTTCGCCCCAGCCATCAGCCTGCTAATAATGGCGGCCCTGGTGAGCGGCATCTTCAGCTGGTGGCAGCGGCGAGTGCTGAAGCCAGATCGGGGTAGCGGAAGCTGAAGTTCAAGCCTTCAAGCCGTTCCGACGCAACCTGCTGGCCCTCCAACACCACCTTGGCGCCGTCCCCCAGAAGCACCTGAAGCACTGGAGCTGGCACCGGCAACAAACTCGGACGGCCCAGGCTGCGCCCCAGCTGCTTGGAGAAGGCCGTCATCGAGACGGGCTCGGGAGCCACGGCATTGATCACGCCACTCCAGCTCTCGTCCGTGAGGGATTGGAGGATCAGGGCGCAGAGGTCGCTGCGGTGGATCCAACTCATCCACTGCCGGCCACTGCCGATTGGACCGCCAAACCCTGTGCGGAACACCGGAAGCATTTTTCCGAGTGCGCCGCCGTCGGCCGCCAGCACGATGCCGATCCGCAGGGTGACCTGCCGTACCGCAGACGGCACCGCCTCAGCCGCCGCTTCCCAGCGCTCACACAAGCTCGCAAGGAAGTCGTCGCCTGGGTTGCTTGATTCGAGAAAACGCTTGTCCAGGCTGGATCCATAGAAACCAATTGCCGAGGCATTCACCAGCACTTTTGGTGGTGTTGCACAGGCCTTGATCGCTTTCACCAAATGAGAGGTCGTTTCCAGCCGGCTGGTTTCAAGCAGCTGCCGATGGGTCGGGGTCCAACGTTTCTCGGCAATCGGTTCCCCCGCCAGATTGACCACCGCATCGGCCTGATTGAGGGCATCCAACAGCCCGGCGTCGGCCCAGGTGCTGCTGCTGGCAGGGTCGAACTGCATCCAGGTCAGTCGCCCATCTGCCCGTTCAGCGTCGTAGCCGCGGGCCAACCGGCGGCTGACCACCGTGAGCTGAAGCCCGGCCTGAAGCAGGAGCGGCAGGAGCTCACGGCCAACAAAACCAGTGCAGCCAAACAGCAGCAGACGCATGAAAGCGGGGGTGTTGCGGCTGGGAGGCTAAGGGGATTCGTGGGCGATTGGTTTTAGCCTGGTGCCATCACCTTCCCCTGTCATGGCTGAATCCGACGCCGCTGCCCCCGCCAAGGCCAAGCCTGCTGCGCTGCGCAAAGGTGCCTTGGTCAAGGTGAACAGAGCCGCCTACAGCTCCAGCCTTGAGGCTGGAGCCAGCGATCCAACAGCACCCGACTACATCTTTGAAGGTCCTGGCGAGCTGCTGGTGGTGAAAGGGGACTACGGCCAAGTGCGCTGGAACCGTCCGGTGCCCGATGTGTGGCTGCGAATGGATCAGCTGGAAGCCTGCTCCTGATCTTGATCTTGGTTGGAGGCAGGCTCCAGGGCCTCCTCCACGGCTGTGATGGCCGCTGGGACTGAGGTGCTGGCGGCAGGGATGCGCCAAACAGCACCGGAGAGCACACCGCTGAGATCCCCCAGCGCCGCCAGCACAGGATTCGAAACACTGGCGCCATCCGCAGCAGCGGCGGCCTGCCAGGGATTCCACCCTGCAAGGTTGACCACACTGCGGTAGGCCGCTGGCCAGGGGTTATCGGGCAACAGCCGTTGCAAGACCTCGAACTGCTCTGACGCCTGCGAGGGGCGGTTTCCCAGCACCGCCAGCAGAGCAAGGGTCCAACGCGGTTGCACAGCATCGGGATCCTGCGCCAAGGCCGCCAAGGCCTCAGAACGCACCGGATCCCGGTAGCTGAAATGGCCATCGAGCATGTGCTCCTGCCCCACCGCAGCGAACACCGGATCCAGCCCCAGCGGCCCTGCCGCCAGGCCAGCGGCGAGGACGGGGAAGCGCTGCGCAAAGGAAGGGCCTGCAATCGGATGCGTCGCGCGGCGGCGCCAGAGGGAATAACTCCCCCCCTTGGGGCGCTCAAATTGATGCAATGGCTCGAACACACCGCTGCTGCGCACGGCTTGATCCAGCTTTCGCGCCGCTTTGCGCACTGATCCCTGGTTCCCTTCCGCCAACACCACCCATTCAGCCCGAGCCAGCACTGGCTCACGGTCCTGGCGGCTGCCCCCCAGCTGCCGGCCAACGGTCTGCCCCCCGTGGCGACGGCCGTAGAAGCTGACGTTGTGCTGGTTGAGATCGGAGGTGCTGGGCACCACGATCAAGGTGGAGGGAGGCGTGCTGGGGTCTCCACCACCGGCAGCCTTCACCAGCGCCTCCACCGGCCCACGGGGCCGGTCGTCAAAGCGATGTAGCTGATGGGCCCAGCCCGCCGGAACACAGGCCAGCAGCCCAGCACCGAATAGGGGCCACACCAGCCTCGAACGCCTGGCCTCCAACCAGTAGCCCCATTGCCACCACCCACGGGCCAAGAGCAAAAGCAGAGAGGGGAGCAGGGGAGCGATGTAGCGGTCGCCTTTGTTGGGGCTCAACGTGGTGAGCACCCAGGCCGCCACCAAATTGATCAGGAGCCAGCGCCAGGACCAGGAGTGATCGCTGGAGTGCTGCTGACGCTGCCAGCACCAAAGCAGCAGCCCCGACAACCCCACCAGCAACAGAACGCTGCCGAGCTGCTCCGGCAACAAGCGCGGGTACCACAACCAACTGGCCAGACTGAGCACGCCAGGATCCCCTTCCAGGGCCGCCGACTCGAACACGGCCCGGTTGGTGCCGCCGAGGCTAGTGATCCAGTTGTGACGCAACCAGGGACCAATTAACGCCGCCATGAGCACAGGTAGCAGCAGGGCTTGCCGCAACCAAGGGCCTCCCCGCCGCAACGCCAATCCCGCAGCCCAGAGTCCCCCAGGCACAAGCACAAGCAGGGCGCTTTGCTTCACCAGCACCGCAGCGATGGCTGCCAGGGTGCAACACCAGGCCTGCCTCCAGCGGCCACCGCTCTTCGGATCGCACCAGACCCCGAGACGCCAGATCGCCAGACTGCAACACGCCACCAGGGCCATCTCCAGCACGTAGTCCGTGCGCAGATCCAGAAAAGCCGGCGTCAATGCCGCCAACAGGCAGGCGATCAAGGCCAGGCCATCCCCCTGCAGCCGTCGTCCCCAGCCCGCCATCACCATCAGAAGCAAACCGTGCCAGAGGCTCAAGCTCCAGGCCGCTTGCTCCGGGGCATCACCACTCAGGGCCATCACGCTGCCGTTCACCAGCGAGGCCAGGGGCGGAATCTTCGGCGAGAGATCCAGCAACGCCTGCCAACCCTGCCAACCGCCACCGGGAAGCAGGCCCAAGGCGCGGCCATGGTCCATGGCGCTGTTGAGGTAGTCGGCCTGATCCCAGGCGGGAACCCCGGTCTGCAGCGTCCACCAGAGCCGATCCACCAGGGTGGAGAGCACCCAGATCAAGGCAACCGAAGCCCAGAAACGCCAGCGCTGCTTCACACGATCTCCAAGCGACGCCGTTCATCCTGGAGGCGCTTGCGTCGCTGCTTGGCCTCCCGCAGCATCTCGCGACCATCGTGGAGATACCCATCCACGTAGCCCATGGTGTAACGCTCCAGTTCGGCCAGAGCGTCCTCCACTTCGGAGAGGCAGTGATACAGGCTCAAACCGAAGCCACGGGCCGAGGCCGGCGTGGGCAACGACTGGAACAGTTGCTTGACCTTGTCCATCCGGCGTCCGCTCGCCTCGAGATAGCTGCAGAACGCCTCCATTAGCTCGTCGTCGTAAGGATCAGCCGACAGTGCCTTGAGTTGCTTAGGGAAGGGATTGATGACCTCACCGAGCATGCGATCGATCGGGGCGTAGACCCGTCGCAGCCACTCCACCAGGGCATCATCGGCGGCCAAAGCACGATCGTGGGCACGGCTGGCCCGGCGCAGATCCGTCGGCGATGCAGCCCGGGCCGGCTGGGGCCGCGTGCGATCAAAGGCCTTACGGCGCTCGGCATCCCCGAGAACTTCCCAGGCGGCATTGAGGGCCAGCATCTGCTGGTCGTCGCCACCGGCATCGGGATGGTGCTGCTTCACCAGCTGGCGGTAGGCCGCCTTGATCTCAGCGTTGCTGGCGGTGCTGCTGACACCGAGCACGGCATAGGGATCGCTCACAGCTGACCATCCCTCCGGGCCGGCAGCTGCGAAGCAGCACTGAACATCGGGGTGGAGAGGTAGCGCTCGCCATAACTAGCCAGCATCACCACCAGGCGTTTGCCCACCATGGCGGGGTCCTGGCCCACCCGCAGAGCCGCAGCCATGGCCGCGCCACTGCTGATGCCACAGAGCAGACCTTCCTCACGGGCCAGGCGCCGGCCCACTTGCATGGCCTCCTCATCGCTCACCGTGAGGATCGAGTCGATCCGATCCAATTCCAACACCGCAGGCACAAAACCAGCCCCGATCCCCTGAATGCGATGGGCCCCAGGAGGCTTGCCAGACAGCACGGCACTGGCCTCGGGCTCTACGGCAATTACCTGAAGCTGCGGCTGCCGCTGTTTCAACAGCCGGGCACAACCGGTGATGGTGCCGCCGGTGCCCACCCCCGCCACAAAGGCATCGATCTGGCCCTCGGTATCGCGCCAGATCTCCTCCGCCGTGGTGCGTTCATGCACGGCTGGATTGGCGGGGTTGTCGAACTGCTGCAGCAGATAGGCATTGGGAATCTCATCCACCAACTCCTTGGCCAGGGCGATCGCCCCATTCATGCCCTGGGCACCGTCGGTGAGCTGCAACTCGGCCCCATAGGCCCGCAGCATCGCGCGACGCTCCGTGCTCATAGTGTCCGGCATGGTGAGGATCAGCCGGTACCCCCGGGCCGCCGCCACCATGGCCAGGGCGATGCCGGTGTTGCCACTGGTGGGCTCCACCAGCACCGTTCGGCCTGGAATGATCGTGCCGGATTGCTCCGCCTCCAACACCATGGCGCTGGCGATGCGGTCTTTCACCGAGGCGGAGGGATTAAAGCTCTCCAACTTGGCCAGGATCTCGGCCTGGCAGCCGCAGGCCTGGGGCAGACGGTTCAACCGCACGAGGGGCGTGCCACCGATCAAGGCTGTGATGTCAGGAGCAATGCTCATGGCTGCAGCTTGCCCGCAGAACGGCCATAAAAAAAGCCCTCCACAAGGGGAGGGCTTGAGATGTGGGTGTGAGGAAGGGTGTTCTGAAGGCCCAACCGAAGCTGGGCCCAGTGATCAGAACTTGAAGGTGGTCTGCACCAGGCCACCGAAGACGCCGAGGGACTTGTAGTCGCCGTTGACGTTCTGGGTGTTGTCACCGAAGGGACGGCTCAGCCAGTACACAGCAGGGGTGATCTGGATGTTGTCGGTGACCTGGAAGCTGTACCAGAGCTCCATGGCGTAACCACCGTCAGCCACAAAGCCGTCTTCAACGTCATAGACGAACTGAGGCTGGCCCACGGCATAGCCCAGGGCATTGCCTTCGAGGAAGACATCGTTCCAGGTCAGACCCACCATCCAGCTGGCCATGGCCCGCTTATTGGTGTTGTCCTTCCAGGCATCGTTGCCGTTGAGGTAAGAGGCACCAACACCAGCGCTAATGGAAGGCATCCAGCCGGACTCCTCAGGACTCCAGAAGCCATGGAAAGACCAGCTGTGGCTGTCTGCGTTGGTGCGCTCGTCCTTACCGTCGACCTCAACGGTGCAAGGGGTGCCATAGGAGTCGCCGAGGGCAAACTGAGTACCGGTCCGGAACCTGGCACCACACTGGCCGTAGCGATAACCGGCGGCCAAGCCCCACTGCTTGTTGCCGAAGGCAATCTGCGTGGTGATGTTGCCTTCGGAGTTGTCGGTCATGAAGCCACCCGTGTTGGGATTGCTGTCATTGCCCTCTCCCCAATCAGCCACATAACTGGCTGACAATGTGAAGTAGGGGTTGCCCTTCTCAACCTGCTTTTTGTTGCTGTAGAAAGCTCCGAAACCAGCACCGGTTTCCTTGTTCCAGACACCGGGAGTACCCAGGGAACCACCAAAGAAATCAAGCACCTTGTCCCCGCCCCTGGCGTAGGCGCTGGCCTTGTAGCCCATCATCTCGGTGTTTCGGGTCGTAGGACCAACCTGGACGGTGAAGCTGTTGCCGAGTGGGAATCGATAGTAAAAACGATCGACTAGTAAGACATTATTGGTATCAAAATAGACATTAAGACTGCCGGGCCAATAAACAAATGGAGCCGCCTCAAACACGTTGTACATGTTCCCGGCGCGCAGACGGGTGTACAGCAGATCCTTGCCGCTGAAAGAGGTCTTCAGCGCAAGACGCACGTCATAGCTGAAGGAGAAGCCGCCATATTTCGCGTTCCAGTCATCACGGGCACCCTTCTCTCCACCGGTGTTGTAGTTGTCACCTTTGGCGCGTGTCGCACCAGCCACCCAGTTACTTGTGCCACTGAGCTTGGTGGTGGTGGAGAACTGGGTGGCTTCCAGTTCGCCGACGCGGGCCTCGAGGCCGTCAACGCGACCCTTGAGGATGGCCAGCTCGGTTTCGAATTCCTTGAGCAGACGACGCAGCTCGTCGGTCACTTCAGTGATCCGGTCGAGGCAGGCGTTCAGCAGGGCAGCCGCTTCGTAGCGGGTCATCGCCCGGTTGCCACGGAAGGTGCCGTTGGGGTAGCCGGCGACGCAGCCGTAGGTCTCCACCAGGTTGGCCAGAGCCTGATAGGCCCAGTCGGTGGGGTAAACGTCAGAGAATTGGGTAACGCTGGTGACCTGATCAAGGCTGTTGCCACTGGCAGTAGCCGCGTAATCAGAAACGTCGTTGATGTTCAGCTCGGCGGCATTGGCTGCTGGGCTGTTGACAACAGCCAAAGGGGCCAGAAGGCCAAGGGCAGCAGGAGCCACCAGCAGTTGCTGGAAAAGCTTCATTTTGGGTTCTCACACCAAGAGAAAATGCCGGCAAAGACATGCCAGGTAATTCAGATTAATGGCGCAATTTGCCTCTGTCGATACGATCAGAAAAAGAATTATTAGGGGCTCAATAAAACAATTTTCCGATCAAAATTAATCAAAAAAAAAAGCTCCCTACTGAGGTAGGGAGCAGAAAGACCTAAAAAGAGTGAGACCCGAAAGAGGGCCTCAAACTAAGAATCAGAACTTGAACTGGGTCTTGATCAGACCGCTGAAGGCACTCATGCCGTTGGAGCCCTGCTCGGGGAAGGGCTTGCTCAGGTAGGTGAGCGCAGGAGTGACAGAGATGTTGTCGGTGACCTGGAACTTGTAGAAGAGCTCGTAAGCGAAACCAGCTGCTTCGTTCAGATCACCATCATCGGATTGTGCAATCCAGGTGGGCTGACCGACAGCGAAACCGAGGGAGTTGCCTTCGATGAATGCATCGCTCCACTCAAGTCCGACGTACCAGGAATTGGTGTAAACGTCGTCGCTCAGGTACTCAACGAAAGTTCCGCCATAACCGGTGCTGACGGAAGGAATGATTCCAGATTCCTCGGGCATCCACCATGCACTGATGCCAAAAGAGTTGCTGTTATCAGCTGCAGAAGCCGCTGCAGCACCAGCTGTGGCATTTCCGATGTAGAGGGATCCGCCACCTTCAGCACCAGATGCATAGGTGTATGCGGCAGCGATGCCCCAGTTCTCAGGCGCATAAGCGATCTGAGTAGTGGCATTTGCACCAGCACCATCAGTAAACATGCCACCCGTGTTGGGGTCGCTGGAGTTACCGTCAGTTGAAAGGTAGCTGGTGGAAATGCTGAAGTCGTTGGACGACCAGTAGATACCAGCACCAGCGCCGAGAGCCAGGTTGTAAGCACCAGGCACGCCGGCATAGGTGAAGAAGTCATACGTCATGGCAGCGGGATAAGCGCTGGGCCAGACCGGCAGCATGTCGTCCTGACGGACGCGAGGGCCACCAACCACGGTGAACTCGTCACCGAGGGGGAAGCTGTAGTACAAACGGGCAATCTTGACGGTGTTGCCAGAGTCGAAGCCGTACTCCTGGGAGAACAGTCCGCCGTAGACGTTGTCCATG
Source organism: Synechococcus sp. CC9605 (assembly GCF_000012625.1). NCBI lineage: Bacteria > Bacillati > Cyanobacteriota > Cyanophyceae > Synechococcales > Synechococcaceae > Synechococcus > Synechococcus sp. CC9605. Next base: position 2,178,999 of record NC_007516.1, read on the forward strand.
TTGCCCGAACGAAGTCGGGTGTAGAGGAGATCCTCACCGGTGAAGGAGGTCTCCAGGTTCAGCGCGAGGTTGTAGCTGAAGGAAGTACCACCGCTTTCAGCTTTGAATGCCTTGCTACCCTTATCCCAAGCAGTAGCAGCACCGAAGGCCCAGTCAGCCTTGGCTTTCAGCTTGGTGGTGGTGGAGAACTGGGTTGCTTCCAGTTCGCCGACGCGGGCCTCGAGGCCGTCAACGCGACCCTTGAGGATGGCCAGCTCGGTTTCGAATTCCTTGAGCAGGCGACGCAGCTCGTCGGTCACTTCAGTGATCCGGTCGAGGCAGGCGTTCAGCAGGGCAGCCGCTTCGTAGCGGGTCATCGCCCGGTTGCCACGGAAAGTGCCGTTGGGGTAGCCGGCGACGCAGCCGTAGGTCTCCACCAGGTTGGCCAGAGCCTGATAGGCCCAGTCGGTGGGGTAAACGTCAGAGAATTGGGTGACGCTGGTGACCTGATCAGCGGAAGCCGCGTAATCAGAAACGCCGTTGATGTTCAGCTCGGCGGCATTGGCGCCGGTGGCCAGAAGGCCAAGGGCGGCGGGAGCCACCAGCAGTTGCTGGAAAAGCTTCATTGAATTCCTCACACAGGAAATAGGCGCAACTACGCCATCTCCAGATTTTGAAGGCTGCTCACTGGCCTACCAACGCCGCTTGTGCCGGTCCCTACATCGACATGTATCAGTGGATACCGCCTCGAGCCGACGAACGATCCTCGAACAAACGATGCCCCCGCCCGGAGATCCGGACGGGGGCTCTCGCCGGGTCCGCTTTTGCCGCGGAACCGGATGATCAGTCAGAAGGCGCCGTTCAGCCGGCGTTCTCCGCGATCAGCAGACCCTGGGTCAAACAACTGGAAATCATGGACACCTCCTCCTGAAGGATTGTGAATGCCGGCAACGCCTTCGGAACTGTGACCACCCCCCGAAGGAAGCGTTCACCTCTCCACGCCACTGCATCCTTAACACCCGGACCATACTCAGTTTTTGACGTAATGAGGGGCATCCATGCGCTCCGGCTCAGCTCCTGAACCAGCCCCCTGGGTCGCATGGGCAGGGCTGGGCTTGGCCGCTGCTGTGCTGGCCCTGGTCGGCCTCGACGGTCTCCCCCTGCGGGACTTCGATGAAGCCACCGTGGCCCGGGTGGCCCTCGAACTGCGCCACGGGCTCGGGGAAGCCCCGTTGCTGCCCACCCTCTGGGATAAGCCCTACCTCAACAAGGCGCCAGGTCTGCACAGCCTGATCGCCCTCGTGATCAGAGCAACAACGCAGTCCGATCAGCTCCCCTCGGAGTGGAGCATCCGCCTGGCACCGGCCATGCTTTCGTGCCTGGTGGTGCCGCTTGGTGGCTGGCTCCAATGGCTGCTGCGACCAGGGGATCGCTCCAGTGCCCTCTCCACCAGCGTAATCCTGCTGACGCTGTTGCCGGTGGCCCGGCACGGACGTCTGGCCATGTTGGATGGCACCCAGCTGACGGCCACGGCTCTGCTTTGGCTGGCCCTGCTGCAGCTGAACCGCAGCCGCTGCAGCTCACTCTGGGGAGCCGTCGCCGGCCTGATGGCCAGCGCCATGCTGCTGCTTAAAGCCCCACTGCTGGTGCCCGCGGCGGTGGCCGCCGGTTTGGCGCTGGCATGGGGCCGGGAATGGAGAAGCTGGAACAACCGCCCTGCAGCCTGGCTCGGGATGATGCTGGGCCTAGCACCGGGAGTCGGCTGGCATCTCTGGCATGCCCACATCCGGGGGAGCGAAGCGCTCTGGCTCTGGGGCGGAGATGGCGCCGGGCGGGTGCTTCTGGATGCTGGCGAAGGCAGTGATCTGGGATGGCGGGTCCCGCTAATCGAAGTACTGGAGGGGGGCTGGCCCTGGCTGCCGCTGCTGCCCTTCGCACTTGTCTGGGCCTGGCGACGGCGTCAGAGCCGCTGGGCCCGATGGTCCTTGGCCAGCCTGCTCACCCTGGCCGGGGCCATTCTTCCGCTGCGCACCCAGCTCCCCTGGTACAGCCATCCGCTCTGGCTGCCCATCGCTCTTCTCTGCGCTCCGCTGCTGGCCTGGCTGGTGGAGCGACCCTTGTCTTCAACGCGTGCACCGGAAAGCCCCAATCCCCCTTGGCGCTGGTTGCTGATGCAGCTTCCTTCGTTCTGGTGCGGGCTCGGACTGCTGCTCCTGCTGCTGGGGCTGGGCAGCTTCAGCAGCATCGGCGCAAGCCTTGTGCCCTATCGCGGCCTGGCGGCCGTGCTGGGCCTCGGCTGGTGTAGCGGCGGATGGTGGCTGCGCTCTGCAGCACCACAGCGACGACGCCTTGGGGTGATCAGCCTCAGCTGCGGCAATCTGGCAGCGCTGGCCCTGCTGTTTCACTCCCCCCTCTGGTTGTGGGAGCTCAACGAAACCTGGCACGTGCAACCGGTGGCAGCCCTGGCCAGAGCCAATACTGGAAGCGAGATCAAGCTGAAGGGTTACGACGAGCGTCCCAGTCTCAACTGGTACGCCGAACAACGCATTGAGCGTTTCAAAGGTGGCCCAGGCCGCCGTCTCAGCGACAAACCGCAGAAGGGCTGCATCACCGAAGGCCAAGCGGGGCGATGGACCCTGGCCAACTGTCGGTAGCCTGAGCCCGACTGGAGCGCACTGTGTCGTCCACCGCGGAACGTGAAGGACCGACAAGCCACAGTGGCCTGTCCATCGTGCTGCCCACATTCAATGAAGGTGGTTCCATCCGCCAGGTGATCGAATCCCTGCTGCACCTGGGGACGGATCATCCGCTCGAAATCCTGATCGTCGATGACGATTCCCGCGATGGCACCCCCGATCTGGTTCGCGCCCTGGCCCGCCAGGACCCCAGGATCCGGATCATCCAACGCGTGGGACGCTCCGGACTGGCCAGCGCCATCAAAGAAGGCCTGATCGCAGCCCTCTATCCCATCGCCGTGGTGATGGATAGCGACGGTCAGCACGAACCAGCCTCCGTTGGCGAGGCCGTGCAGCTCCTGGATCAAGAAGGACTGGACCTTGTGGCCGGGAGCCGCTTCCTCGATCACTCCGAAATCCGAGGCCTCAGCGATCGACGTACCGATGGCTCCACCCTCGCTAACCGTCTGGCCCGTTGGAGCCTGCCCAGGTCCTACCGGCACCTGAGCGATTGCATGAGCGGCTTCATCGTGCTGCGCCTCGACCGCTGCCTGCCGCTGGTGCGTCAGGTGGACGTGAACGGTTTCAAATTCTTTTACGAACTCCTGGCCATCAGCCGCGGCCGCCTGCAGGTGGGAGAAATTCCACTGCGCTTTCAGCCGCGGCTGCATGGCAGTTCCAAGCTCGATCTCGCTGTTCTCTGGGACTTCGTCGTTTCCCTGATTCACACCGCAACCCTGCGACTGCTGCCGCGTCGGGCCATTAGCTTCGGGCTTGTGGGCGCCTCCGGCGTGGTGGTGCAGTTGCTGTCAACAGCACTGCTGATGGGACTGTTCAACCTGGCGTTTCAACAGGCGCTTCCGGTGGCGGTGATCACCGCCGCAAGCTCGAACTATCTGGTGAACAACGCCCTCACCTTCCGCGACCGACGCCAGAGCGGACGGCAATTGATCCGGGGGTTGCTGAAATTCCTGCTGGTGGCCTCCCTGCCGGCACTTGCCAACGTTGGCCTCGCCACCAGCTTCTACACCCTGATCCAGGCCCATGCGCTCTGGGCCCAACTGGCGGGCATTGTTGTCGTCTACGTCTGGAACTATGCGGCCTCATCCCGCTTTGTCTGGAACAGCCCCTAGGCGGGCCTGGCTGCCCATCGCCATGGGAAGCCTGCTGCGGCTGGTGCAGATCTGGATGCCGGTGCTGGGTGTTCACAGCTGGCGGCAGGCCGATACCGCTGCCATGGCAAGGCATTTCAGCCTGGCGGGCACACCGATCTGGCTGCCGCAGGTCGACTGGGGAGGTGCGAGTGCCGGTTTTGTGGAATCGGAATTTCCCCTCTACCCCTTTCTGGTGAGCCGCCTCTACGGCCTGGTCGGCCTGCACGAGTGGCTGGGCCGCGGTTTGTCGGTGTTCTGCAGCGCCTTGACCATCTGGCTGGTGATGCGCCTGGGGCGGCGTTGGTTCAATCCCGAAGCTGGTTGGTGGGCGGGCCTGGCCTTTGCCATCGCACCGTTGGGGGTGTATTTCGGGCGCGCCTTTCAGGCCGAAGCCCTGTTGCTGATTTGTGCCGCAGGGGCCCTGGAGAGCCTGAGCCTCTGGCGTGAGCGACGCTTGCCCTGGGCCCTGGCCCTGAGCTGGGTGTGCTTCACCAGTGCTGGCCTGATCAAGGTGATTCCACTGCTCTGGTTGGGGCTGCCCCTGCTAGTGGTGCAGCTCAGCTCCAACCCTCAAGGCCAGGCCCCACCCCAGCAGACCCTGCCGAGCCTCGTGCTTCGTCTGCTGGGGCGTCCGGGCTTCTGGCTGTACATCGGCACCAGCCTGATGGCGATCGCCGGCTGGTACTGGCATGCCCATCAACTGGGACAGGCCAGTGGACTGAGCTTCGGGTTTTGGGGATCGGGAGCCGATCGCAGCAGCATCAGTCTCCTGCTGGACCTCAACGGCTGGATCAACCTGCTGGTGCGATTAAGCCTGCGTCTCCTGGCACTGGTGGGGGTGCCGTTTCTGCTGATCGGCCTCAGGGCGAGCTGGCGCAGCGGTGGCGGGCAGATCGCGATCAGCGGCTTGGTGGGGGTGCTGCTCTGCACGATCGCCACCATGCGCTCGAGCACGATTCACGAGTACTACCAGCTGCCGCTGTTGCTGTTCAGTTCCCCCTTGATCGGCTTGGGCTGGCAGACCTGGCACCAGCGGCGGCCCCGCTGGCAGCCTCGGCTGTTGATCGGCCTTGCCCTGGTGGTAAGCCTCACGGTGCTCTCCCTGGATTACTGGGCGGTGGAGCATCGCCAGCGAGACGCATGGATGCCATTGGCCCTCACCATCCGCAGGGATCTGCCCAGCGAGGCTCGGATTGTGAGTGTCACCAGCACCGACCCAACCCTGCTCAACCTGGCCCGCCGTCAGGGCTGGCTGATCTCCAGCAAACAACTGACGCCGGAGCGACTGCAGCGCTGGAAACGGTCTGGAGCCAGCCATCTGGCTGGCAGCTTCCTATGGGACAAGACCTACCGGCCGATGCCGAAGCGGCGGCAACAGCGTCTGCGGGAGATGGTGGAGGCAAGCCCCCGCGCCTGGGTGGACGCTGGCAGCCAGACCTATCTGATTCCGATCGATGACCTCCAGCCCGAGCGCTGACTCCAGGCCATCGCAGCCGCGGAGCTTTCCCCCGCAGCTGCTGGCGCTGTGCGCAGGGCTGGGCCTGCTGCTCTGGGGCGTTGCGGCGACACGCCATGGCCTGCTCCAGAGCAATGCCTACGACCTGGGGCTGTTCGATCAATGGGCCTGGCTGATCGGATCGGGAGCGGCACCGATCTCCTCAATGGAACAGGTGCATGTGCTGGCCGACCATGGGGCCTGGATGCTTTATCTGGCCGGTGCGGCCTATCGGATCCTGCCCAGCGTGCATTGGCTCCTTGCCAGCCAGGCCCTGGCCCTTAGTTGCACCGCACTACCGGTTTGGTGGCTGGCGGAGCAGTCGGGACTGACCCGACGACGATGCTGGCTGGTCTGCGCGCTGTGGTGGCTGCAGCCAGTGGTGTTCAACGCCGCACTGTTTGATTTCCACCCCGAAACCTGGGTCATGCCGGCCTTCGCCCTGGCGCTCTGGGCCGAGCGTGAAGGCCGCCCCCGGCTCTGGTTTGGCTTGCTGCTGCTGATGCTGGGCTGCCGCGATGGCCTTGTGCTGATCACAGCAGGCATGGCCATCGATCTTGCGTGCCGGCGACGTTGGCGGTGGAGCCTGGCGGCGGGAGGCCTCAGCATCGGCTGGCTGCTCCTGCTCAGCCGTTGGCTGTACCCGCTGCTCCGGGATGGCGACGGCCCCAAGGCTGCAGCGCGGATGTTCAGCCACTTGAGCGGCGGGCCGATCAGCGTTCTCAGTGGCCTGGATTGGAGCGGCGGTGCTGAGTATCTGCTTCTGCTTTGTCTGCCCTGCATCGCCCTGTGGCGGCGGGCCTCCCTCAGCACGTTGCTGATCGGACTGCCGTTGGTGCTGGTGAATCTGCTCTCGGCATCCGCCAGCTACCGCACCCTGGTGCATCACTACAGCCTGCCCCTGGCGGTGGTGGCCGTTGTGACCTGCATCGATGGCCTGCGGCGGCAGCCCCAACCCCAGCGGGGCTTTCCCTGGATGCTGTGCTGGGCCATGGCCTGTTGGCTGGCGCTGGCCAAGCCCTGGTTCTTCTCCGGGCCCTACCTGACTCGAATACCCCAACTCAAAGCCGTCGAGGAGGCCCAGGCTCTGATCCAACCGCAGGATGCCGTGCTCACAACCAGCTATCTGGTGCCGCAACTGAGCCAGCGAACCACGGTTGGTTTCCCCAAGAACAAGCAGAGCACGCTCGTCGATGCTGGCCCCTGGAACGTGCTGCTGATTAATCCCACTGACCCCGGCTGGGGATCAAGCGGCAAGGTGCAGAAACGATTGCTCACTCAAGCCAAGGACAGGAGTTGGAGCTGCCGGAGCTGGCCAACGGGCCTGGAACTATGTCGGGCACCTGTCGCCTCAGAACAACAGCCCCGCCCTGGCAATGCAGCAAGCGGTAGTCGCTCGATGCCCTGAGTTTCCGCAGTTCCCGCTGAATGCGCTGCTGTTTGTTGCGCGACCCCTTAAACACTGGAGCCAATGGCGTGTGGTAACTAGGCAGGGCCACCACCCAATCCACGGGTTGGATACGTCCGTCGCGATCGCGGTACTCAACATGCCGAGGGAAACGAATCGCTGCCTGCCGTTGGGCCAACAACGGCAGCAAAGGCGTATCGGCGGCGACGCTGGCATCCGCTGGTATCAGCGCCACAGCCTGTAAAGCGGCCTGGCGGCGGTTCAGCATTTGCTGAGGAGACACGTAAGCCCACGGGGAAAAGCTGTCGGGGATGACGGCCGAGAAGGTGCGGTGAGGGTTCCCCGCCAGCGTGAGCACAAGACCAAGCGACAGGGCCGCGGTCCAACAGCGTCGCAGCCAGGGCTTCGACCAGGCCTCCGGGTGACGTTGCCACCAGAGCACAGCACCGAGATAAAGGCCGGGCACCAGAGCCAGCACGTAGCGCAGGGTCACCGACAAGGCCGATTGCCCCTTGGAGAGCAAAGCAATCAACAGCGGAGCCAGCATCAGCAGAGCGGCATCCACCGAAAGCAGGGGCACCAGCACCAGCGGCAAACACAAAGCCAGCACAAAGCCGAGGGTTGCCCCCGGCGGCGACACCAAGGCTTCGAGCAACGCCAAAGGCTGGCGCAACATGGCCCAAAGCACAGCAACCGTTCCCCCCGACGGGTCATCCACCAGATGGCCGAACTTCTCCTTGAGGAAGCGATCCGACAACGAGGAGTCCACCATCGGCTGAATCCAGCCGGTGACCAACACGACCCAGGCGAAGGACACGAGCATCAATAAGGCTCCGGTGATGCGTTGGTCGGGACGACGCACCAGGGCCCAGAGCCCAAGCGAAAACAACAGCAAGCCACTGTCTTCCCGCACTAACAGCAACAGGGCGCCAAACAGGCACACCCGCCAACGGCAGCCGTCGAGGAGACCTCCCACCACCAGAAAGGCCAACAAGGGCAGCCAAACCAGATCGTGAAAGTTCTCCAAGGCCGGGCCAATCACCGCACCACTGAGGAAGTAGGCGAGGGTGATCCGCTCAGCCAGGGGCCGCGGAAGTCGAGCGTCGGCCAGTCTCCACAGCACCAGACCTGCGCCAGCGAGCAGCCCCACCTGAAGCAACGGCAGTGCCCACATCCCGAACACAGCCACGAGGGGGGCCATCAGCACGGTTAAGACGTTGGCGTGCTGCCCCAGGTGCAAGTAATCGATGGACGGGAGACCATCGCCGACCACCACCGCCCCTGACAAGACCGATGAGAGGCTGCTTTCAAAGGGTCGACCCTGCGCGGTCGCCCAGAGCTCCTGCAGAAACAGGGCTTGGTCATAGGTTGCGCTGAGGCTGAACAGCCGCCAGGCCTGCAGCGCAAAACAGATCAGGGCAAACAGACCCGCCATCGCCAACACCTTGCGTGGCCACCGGGTTGGGGAAGGCGCATCAAAGCCTCTGGGTCGACGCATGCAGCCGTCCTTGAAGGATTTTGGGCAGGTTACGGAGCGTCCTGCACGGGGCCAAGCAACACGCGCGTTCGCAACAACAACAGATAAATCGAGGCATACAGCACCAGCTCACCCCACTCCTGATCCCGATTGAGGATCAGCTCGGAGAAGGTGCGCGTCGCAATGCAGAACGCCAGTGCAGAAACCGCCAGAAACAGCGGCCAGCTGTAGACAGCGGGAGTGAGGGCCCGGGTCACAGCCGCCATCGATTCAGAACAGTGTTTTGTGAGCGCTTGCATCCAGCGCGGCGCCAGAACCACAACAGCCAAAACCCCAAGGGTCGCTAGGAAGGTGCCCAGATCCAATCGATCCTGAAACCAACCGATGTTGTGCAGGGTCGTCTCGTTCTGCGCGTTGATCTCGTTCAACAAGGGCGGGGTCCGCCAACTGAAGATCACCTGCCCCCAGGCGAGTTCCTCCATCAAGACCAGGGCAAGACATGCTGCGCCGAACTGGAACAGCCGCCCGGGACGGCGTTCCTGCAAACGGGCATTCAAGTCGGAGCCGATCAACCAGGCCGCCCGAGTGGCGAGCACCAGCACCAGCACCTGGCTCCACTCCACAAGGCCACCCTCGCCAAACACCAGATTTTTGTAGGCGTCGCGGTCCGGCGAGCCGGTCTTCAAGCCCACAACCAGCAGAAGAACAAACAACAGCAAACCCCACACCGCACGGGTGCGGCCCTGATGGGCCCATGGATCGGCAACAGACAGCAATCGCAACAGCCCTCGGGAACGGGTTGCCCAGACCGCTAGTCCAGTGCTCACCCCCGCCACAACACCCCAACCAAGATCAGGGTTGGAACCGCCAGAGGCAGACTTCACCAGCTGCACGGCCACCGTCAACAGCGATGCAGCCGCCACCACTAGGAACAATGAAGCGATGGCTGTTTTGAGAGCGCGACCCCGTGTGTAGATCACAGCCACCAACCCGTCCCTTGCGCGAAGCGCAGGTTAAGCAGAGGTTTAGAACCGGAATCTGAGACCGGGGTTCATCCTCCGCACAAGCCAACCGTGATTCAGCAACCCACTGCAGCGAATCCAAGCCAGATCGGAATCATTCCGCTCACGCCACGATCGATCCGAAAACTGCTGATGGCGATCACCGCGGGTTTTTTGGTGGCCCACAGCGTCGTGCAAGTGGGCATTTACGGCTTCGGGGCGGAGAAACATTGGCTCGACAGCCTCAACATGGACCGCGAACTCAACCTGCCCACCCTGTTCAGCAGCGCGCTGTTGCTGATGGCGGCTCTGTTGATGCAACGACTGGGGCAGAGCAGCGATCGCATCGCTTCCCAGGACTGGCGTTTGTTGTCGAAGATTTTCATCTTTCTGGCACTCGACGAAGCCCTCCAGATCCACGAGATCCTGATCATTCCAGGGCTCAGGCGCCAGGTGCACCCCGCTCTGGCATCCACCTGGGTGGTGCCCTACGCGGTTCTCGCCCTCATCCTGCTGTGGAGCTTTCGCCGCTTCCTAGGCTCAATCTCCCGACCAACAGCATCACGGTTGCTGCGATCAGGTGCCGTTTACGTCGGCGGTGCCATCGGCATGGAAATGATCGGCAGCTTCGCCGTTCGATCCAGCCTGATCCGCCTGCATAGCCCCTGGTATGGCGCCATCACAGGCCTGGAGGAAGCCTTGGAGTTGCTCGGCATCGTTTTGCTCATCGATGCACTGTTGCGAGCGCTCCTCGATCAACGCAACAGCATTGATCTCATCCTGCGTCTGGGCGCGGATTCAGACGACAGCTGAACAAAAAAAACCGCCCAATTGGGCGGTTGAAGGAAACGTTGAACTTTCGATCAAAGGGCGTTGCCGCGTGGCAGAACCTCTTCAGGGAAGACGAAGTTTTCGTGCGGCTGGTCAGCCGGTGCCATCCAGGCACGCAGACCTTCATTCAGAAGGATGTTCTTGGTGTAGAAGGTCTCGAATTCGGGATCTTCTGCAGCGCGGATTTCCTGGGACACGAAGTCATAGGCGCGCAGGTTGAGGGCCAGGCCAATGATGCCGATGGAGCTGGTCCATAGGCCCATCACAGGCACGAACAGCATGAAGAAGTGCAGCCAGCGCTTGTTGGAGAAGGCGATACCGAAGATCTGGCTCCAGAAGCGGTTGGCGGTGACCATGGAATAGGTCTCTTCTTCCTGAGTGGGCTCGAACGCCTTGAAGGTGTTGGCCTGCTCACCGTCCTCAAACAGGGTGTTTTCCACGGTGGCGCCGTGAATAGCACAGAGGAGTGCACCGCCGAGGATGCCGGCGACGCCCATCATGTGGAAGGGGTTCAGGGTCCAGTTGTGGAAGCCCTGAAGGAAGAGAAGGAAGCGGAAGATCGCAGCCACACCGAAGGAGGGCGCGAAGAACCAGCTGCTCTGGCCGAGGGGGTACATCAGGAAGACACTGACGAACACCGCAATCGGACCGGAGAAGGCGATGGCGTTGTAAGGGCGGATGCCGACCAGACGAGCGATCTCGAACTGACGGAGCATGAAGCCGATCAGTGCGAAGGCGCCGTGCAGAGCCACGAAGGCCCAGAGGCCGCCGAGCTGACACCAGCGAACGAAGTCGCCCTGAGCCTCAGGGCCCCAGAGCAGCAGCAGGCTGTGACCCATCGCATCAGCGGGGGTGGACACAGCAGCGGTCAGGAAGTTGCAACCTTCCAGGTACGACGAGGCAATGCCGTGGGTGTACCAGGAGGTGACAAAAGTGGTGCCTGTCAGCCAGCCACCGATGGCCAGGTAGGCCGTTGGGAGGAGAAGAATGCCGGACCAGCCGACAAAAACGAAGCGGTCGCGCTTGAGCCAGTCATCGAGGACGTCAAACCATCCCCGCTGTGGCGCGCGTCCTACAGCGATCGTCATGAGAGGTACTTCATGATCCGTTACATGGCCGAGCCTAGGGGGTGATCACCTAAATGGGGCGGCTCCCTGCACCCATTTCGAGGGGATGAGTAGAAATGCGCATTTTTGGACCGACAGGATGCCGGTCCCTCCGCGAAGATGACCCATCGCTTCTTTCCAACGCTGTGTACGTCATCGAACTGGCCCTGCGCATGAGTCCTGTCCCGGTGTCTGTTCAGCGCAAGGAGCATTCAGACGCCGAGGCGCTTTATCAACAGATCCGCCAGGCCCTCGAGAACGGTCAACCGCGGCTGATGGAGCTCACCTGCGAGAAAGTGGAAGGAAAGAAAGTGACGCTGCTCGTCAGTGAAGTTCTCGCCGTTCAGCTTTATGAGAAGGCTGCGGCAGCGGGTGGCAGCAAGCGTCCCGGCTTTTCCTTTGATTCCTGACATATCGACCACCGAATTGAGGGTTGAAGCCGTCAGCTACCGCTGGCCAAACGGCCAACAGGCCCTCAACCGCTGCAACCTGGTCATCCCTGGCCCAGGCCTGTGGATGCTGGTGGGCAGCAATGGAAGCGGCAAAAGCACCCTGTTCCGCCTGATTTCCGGCCTTCTGGAACCCCAGAGCGGACAGATCGCCTGCCGCTCCAAAACAGCCCTGGTGTTTCAAAACCCAGACCATCAGCTTCTGCTCCCCAGTTGCGGCAGCGATCTGATGCTGGGCATGGACCCTGAGGGGGCGCAACAGCATCGCCAGAGCACCATGCGCGAGCTACTGGGCCAGCTCGGCCTCGCCCAGCTGGAGAAGCGGCCGATTCACAGCCTCAGCGGCGGCCAGAAGCAACGCCTGGCGATTGCCGGAGCCCTGGCGAGCGACGCCGGGCTCTTGCTGCTCGATGAACCGACCGCGCTGCTGGATCCCAGCAGCCAATCAACGGTGCTGACCACCGTGCAACGGCTTTGCAAAGACCCCGTCAACCCGATCACGGCGCTGTGGATCACCCACAGGCTTGGTGAATTGGCCTTCGCTGATGGCGCCGCCCGCATGCAGGACGGTCGGATTGGTCCATGGACCCGGGGAACAGAACTGCAACGGCGCTTGCAGGGCGGCACATTCGAGGGGTAAGGTCTTCGGGTCTAATTCCTCGGTAGCTCAGCGGTAGAGCGGTCGACTGTTAATCGATTGGTCGCAGGTTCGAATCCCGCCCGGGGAGTTTCAAAGCCACAGCTCATGCTGTGGCTTTCTTATTGACGAAAAAAGGAATTTCGTGACGGGGGATTGCCGGAAGCGGAAGACTTCCTAAACAGCCGCCGGCGAAAGACAAGCCAAAAAACCGCCAGATCGCTGTTCCTGCATGCGATTTGCGACAACCAAGCCCCTGACAGTTCCTTTGCTGAAAATCTGCAGAGAGTTGAAAAGCTTGAGAGAATCCGTTCAGCGTTAATCCCTACAGACAAGCGCTTTTTATTTCTCCAGCCGAATTGCCGCCGAACTGATGAAGCCCTGCATCCTGCTAATCGAAGATGACCAGGACATGCGCGACCTGGTCAGCGGCCATTTGGAGCACAGCGGCTTCGATGTGCAGCGCGCCGACGATGGCATCAAGGGTCAGGCTCTTGCGCTCCAGTACACCCCTGATCTGATCCTGCTGGATCTGATGCTGCCCAAGGTGGACGGCCTCACCCTGTGTCAGCGCCTGCGGCGCGACGATCGAACCGCTGGGATTCCGATCCTGATGCTCACGGCTCTTGGCGGCACCAAGGACAAGGTGAGCGGTTTCAACTCAGGAGCCGACGATTACCTGACCAAACCATTCGACCTGGAAGAGCTTCAGGCGAGGGTCAAAGCTCTGCTTCGTCGCAGTGACCGGGCGCCCGTTGGATCCACCAACCACAACGAAATCCTCAGCTACGGGCCGCTCACTCTGGTGCCCGAGCGCTTTGAAGCCATCTGGTTCGATCAACCCGTGCGGCTCACCCACCTGGAGTTCGAGCTGCTCCATTGCCTGCTTCAGCGTCACGGTCAGACCGTTGCCCCCTCGTTGATCCTCAAAGAGGTGTGGGGCTACGAGCCCGATGACGACATCGAGACCATTCGCGTGCACGTGAGGCACCTGCGCACCAAGCTGGAGCCCGATCCCCGCAAGCCACGCTTCATCAAGACGGTGTATGGAGCGGGCTACTGCCTGGAACTGCCCACCAGCGCCCAGATGGACGGCCTGGAGGACGTGGTGGCCATGGCCCGCGAAGAGCGCAAGCAGCAGGGCGATCGTGCCTCGGCTTAATCACCCATAGGCGCCCTAGGAAACGGATGGGATGAGGTCGAGTAGCGCCACCTCCCAGGCCAAGCGCGGCTGAACGAACGAAAGCAGCTGAGCCCGCAGCGTGTCCAAGCGCTTCAGCCTTAACGCGGAACTGCCGGAACGCCAGAGCTGGTGCTGCCACCAGCCGATCAACCACAATTGCTGCTCCCCATCAAGGGCTTCGCAAAGATCTCGCGCCAACGCCAGCGCCTCCATTGGGGTTGCGGGAAGCGAATCGAGGCGCTGAACCAACTCCTCGGGCAGTCCAGCAAGGCTGCGCCGATGGTCGATCAAAGCCCCTGGAGACCCGGCGGCGAGGGCCAGAAGTTCGGGGGCATCGTGAGCTTTTGCACCGGTGCGCTCGAGCACCAGTGCCATGGCCTCTTGGTTGAGCCTGAGGAACCGAATCAACTGACACCGGGATCGAATCGTGCTGAGCAGCCGCTCGGGGGCTGACGTCAACAGAATCAGCACCCCATGGCCGGGTTCCTCCAGCGTTTTCAGCAGGGCATTGGCCGCCGCTTCCGCCATCGCCTCCGCGGCCTCAATCACGACCATGCCGCGCTTCGCCTCCACCGGCTGCCGGGCCAGACAGCGACCGATGTCGCGGATCTGCTCCAACCGCAACTGGGGCGGGGTGCGGCGGCTGAGCCCCGCTTCCTCGGCTTCGGCGCGGGTCAGCAAACGGCCCTGATGCTGATACGTGGGTTCGACCCAAAGCAGGTCAGGGTGATTGCGCTCCAACAGGCGTCGGCGTTCCCGCACCGAGGGCTGACCATCGGCCAGCAGTCCCTCGAAAAAACGCACCGCCGCCAACTGGCGTCCTACCCCTTCAGGGCCGGCAAAGAGGTAGGCCGGGGCCACGCGTCCCTGGGCCAGGGCTGCCGAGAGCAGATCAACAGCAAGGGGCTGGCCGATCAGATCCTCAAACAGCGCGCTCAAGCCAGATGCTCCTGAAGCTGACGTTCCAAAGCAGCACGAACAGCACTGGCTGACTGATCTGCAGCGACTGCACACCAGGAGCGATGCTCAGCCAACTGGGCAAAACCCTGCGCAACCCGCTCCAGGAATGCGGCTCCCTCGGCTTCGATGCGGTCCTCCTTGTCCCCGAGACGACGCTGCAGGCTCTCTTGAACGGAAAGGCGCAGCCACAGGGTGATATCGGGTTGCAGCCCCGCAGTGGCGATCTGTTCGAGCCGCTGAATCAAGTCCCGATCCAAACCACGGCCATAGCCTTGATAGGCAAGGGTCGATCCCGAGAAACGATCGCTGATCACCCAATCACCACGCTCCAGAGCAGGACGGATCAACGTTTCAACATGCTGCGCCCGATCGGCGGCGTACAGCATCAGTTCAGCAGTGGGAGCTGGTGCCTCCTGGTCTGACGTGTGCAGCAGGAGTTCACGGATCGAGCGCCCCAGGGGAGTGCCTCCCGGCTCACGGGTGCAGACCACAGCAGCGCCCTTCGGCATCAGACCGCTGTTGGGCAACCACTCGAGCAGATGTTGGATCTGCGTGGTCTTGCCGCAGCCGTCGATGCCCTCCAGAACGATGAAGCGACCGGTCATGGCAAGCGAAGAGCCAGGGCGTTGAGCACCACAGTGATCGAACTCAGGGCCATCAGCAGCGCCGCCAGCGGGGGCGACAACAGCACCCCATGGCTGGGGAGCAGAGCACCGGCGGCGACCGGGAGAACAATGAGGTTGTAACCGAAGGCCCAGAACAGGTTCTGCCGCACCTTCACCAGGGTGCGGCGGGCCAGGCCGAGAGCTTCGGGCAGGTTGTCGAGGCGATCGCCAAGCAACACCAAGCCAGCAGAGTCCTGAGCGATCTGGGTACCGGTGCCGATGGCAATCCCAAGATCAGCCGCGGCCAGCGCCGGAGCATCGTTGATGCCGTCGCCCACCATCGCCACCAGCTCCGTCTGCCGTAGTTGCTCGAGGCGTTGCAGCTTCTGCTCCGGCAGCATCTGCCAGCCCAGATCCTGGGCAGCAAAGCCCAGCTGCTGACCAAGGCGCTGCACAGCGGCCTGCCGATCACCACTGAACACCGAAAGCGCCAGACCGTGAGAGCGTAGGCGTTGCAGTGCCGGTGCCACATCCGGACGCAGCTGATCCTCGATCTGCACCAGGCCCATCAGGGCATCTCCCACCGCCACAGCCACCACCGAGCCTTCAGCGGCGGCAAGCCAGTCCTGGGCTGCGGGGGCGATGGCAACACCCTTGTCCAGCAACCAGTCGGGCTTGCCCACAAGCACCCGAGCTGAGGCACCATCCACGTGACCCTCCAGTCCCTGGCCGGAGACGGTGCGAACGTCGTCGCAGTCCAGCAGAGCCAGCTCCCGGCCCTGGGCCTCCTGCAGCAGGGCATAGGCCAAGGGATGTCGGCTGCTTTGCTCCAGGCTGGCCGCGAGCTGCAACAAATGATCCGGGTCGTCCCCGTACACATCGGTCACCAGAGGGCGACCCAAGGTGAGGGTGCCGGTCTTGTCGAAGACCACATGATTCAGCCCCGCGGCGGTTTCAATCACATCGCCACCGCGAAACAGCCAGCCACGCCGTGCCGCCAGGCCGGTGGCCACGGTGATCACGGTGGGGGTCGCCAAACCGAGGGCACAGGGGCAGGCGACCACCAGCACCGCGATCGACAGTTGCAGGGCCAGACCCATCGGGGTGCTGGCGCCACTGCCCAAGCCACCGTGATGCATGCCATGGCCATGGTCCATCCCATGGGACATCGCTTGGGGCATGGGCATCCCAGGTGCTGAAGCCTGCAGAACCTCAGGCCAGTGCTGGGCCCCGAACAACCACCAGAACAAAAACGTGGCGACGGCCAAGGCGATCACGCCGTAGCAGAAGCGGCCTGCAACACGATCGGCCAGGCCCTGGATGGGCGCCCGACGGGCCTGGGCCTGCTCCACTAGACGAATGATCCGGGCCAGGGCCGTTTCAGCACCAACACGGGTGACCTGCAGCACCAGAGTTGCCTCCAAATTGAGGCTTCCTGAGGACAACTCCGTGCCGGGCTCGGCCTGCAGAGGGAGGGGCTCGCCGGTGAGGCTGGACACATCAACGGCCGAGGCCCCCTCAAGCACCACCCCATCTACCGGGATGCGGTCACCGGCCAGCAACTGGACGGTTTCACCAGGCCTTAGAGCGCCCACGCGCACCTCACGGATCGTCCCGTCGCTCAAGAGCAGCCGCGCGGTGTCCGGCTGGAGCTGGGCCAGTTGCTGCAGGGCCTGACCGGTCCGAAAACGGGCCCGTTCCTCCAGGAAACGCCCCAGCAGGACGAACCCCAGCAACATCACCGGTTCATTGAAAAAGCAAGGCCAACCCACCTGGGGCCAGACCAAGGCCACGAGGCTGGCCAGATAGGCACTGCTTACCCCCAGGCCCACAAGGGAATCCATGCTGGGAGCCCCTGCTCGAGCGGCCGCAACTCCACCCACCAGGATTGGACGGCCCGGTCCCAGCAGCGCCACCGTGGCCAACATGGCGTGGAAGGGCAGGGTGCCGATCAGAGGCAGCGACAGATGCCCTGCCTCGCTGACATGTCCCAGAACCGACAGCAACAGCAGCACCAGGGCCACCATCAGCTGTCGCCATTGCTGCCACCAGCCCGGCAGCACCTGCCCGGCAGCCATCCCTCCAATCGGCGCATCCAGGGAACGCTCCTTGGCTGGAAAGCCCCTGTCTGCAAGGGCTTTCAAGACACCATCCACATCGATCTCACCGGCGGTGAGATCGAGCCAGGCCGAGCGGCTGACCAAATTCACATCGGCGCGCTGGACACCGGGCTGATCCAACAGGGTGGTTTCCACAGCGCGGACGCAACCGCCGCACTTCATCCCTTCCACATCCAGGACGACGGTCTGAACCACAGGGCTCACAGGTGTTTACGCAACAGGGATCTTTACGAGCAGGCTAGGTCGGGCTCCGGTCCCGTCAGGATGGGTGTCCGACCGCCGGAGCGCCGTGCCCCGCAGCAACCGCAACGACAACTTCATTGACAAGAGCTTCACGGTGATGGCGGACCTGATCGTCAAGCTGTTGCCGATCAATGCCCGCTCCAAGGAGGCCTACGTCTATTACCGGGATGGCCTCTCGGCCCAGAACGATGGTGACTACGCCGAAGCGCTGGAGAACTACGAGGAAGCCCTGAAGCTTGAGGAGAACTCCACCGACCGGAGCGAAACCCTCAAGAACATGGCCATCATTTACATGTCCAACGGCGAGGAGGAGCGGGCGATCGAGACTTACCGCAAGGCTCTCGAGGAAAACCCGAACCAGCCCTCCTGCCTGAAGAACATGGGGCTGATCTACGAAAAGTGGGGCCGCATCGCCGAGGAGGGCGGTGAGCAGGACTCAGCGGATCGCTGGTTTGACCAGGCCGCTGATGTCTGGACCCAGGCCGTGCGCCTCAATCCCGGCGGT